>NZ_CP017713.1:2623562-2951508 GCF_002706425.1 Loigolactobacillus coryniformis subsp. coryniformis KCTC 3167 = DSM 20001
TTACAACCTTATTTACGGCGGATCGCTAAATATGATAATCTAGCCGACTGGCAAGCTGATCTCAAAGATTGGCTTTTAGACGGTTTACCAGTTCCATTTGATTTAGACGTGGACGCTGACATGAAGAACACCAAAATCAACGCCTTATTTGCCAGTGCACCGAGCCTATTTTTACCCGATAAAACTTACTACGCAGCTGATAATCCTAGTGGCCCACAATTATTACAAGTTTTTCAACAAATGATGCAACAATTGCTGGAAATGGCTGGCTACAGCACCGCCGATACGCAATTGATCTTAGAACAAGCCATCGCGTTCGATAAAAGCTTAGCCCCACATGTGAAAAGCGCTGAAGAGTCAGCCGACTACAGTAAAATGTATAACCCGCAGACTTTCACTGAATTCACAGCCCACAGCAGCAATATCGACTTTAGCCGTCTAATTCCAGAATTAATTGGTGCGCAACCGGAAAAAATCATCGTCACTCAACCTAAATTTTTTACGGCCTTTGACGAGATCGTCACAACAGAGAACTTTAGCCTACTGAAAAGCTGGTTGATCGTCAACACAGTACGCAGTATGAGTGGCTATTTAAGTAATGATTTCCGTGAAATCGGCGGTATTTACGGGCGGGCACTTTCCGGTAGTAAAGAAGCGATGAAACCGCAAAAGAGTGCCTATTATTTGGCCGCCGGACAATTTGACCAAGTCGTTGGTGATTACTATGGTCGCAAGTACTTCGGTGAAGCCGCCAAGGCCGACGTTCATAAAATGGTCGTTAAAATGATCGGCGTTTATAAAAAACGGCTGGAAAATAATGATTGGTTATCCGCCAGCACGCGGCAAAAAGCGATCGTTAAGCTGGATAATTTAGGCATTCAAGTCGGTTATCCCGATACGATCAAGCCGTTATTCAAACAATTCACCGTCAATACTGGGGCTAGCTTATTAAGCAACGCCATGCGTTTTGCTCATATCACCATTGCGGATCGTTTCAGTAAATGGAATCAGCCAGTCGAACGAACTGAATGGGAAATGAGCGCTAATACGGTTAACGCTTATTACCATCCTTTCCGCAATATTATCGTTTTTCCAGCAGCAATTTTGCAGGCGCCATTTTATAGTTTAACGCAACCATCAAGTGCTAATTATGGTGGGATCGGTGCGGTGATCGCCCATGAAATTTCCCATGCCTTCGATAATAACGGTGCGCTTTTTGATGAATTTGGTAATTTACACAATTGGTGGACTGACGCTGACTCCGCGCACTTTAAGGAATTAGCCCAAGCAATGATCGGCGAATTCAACGGTATTCCATTTGCCGGCAGCCAAGTCAACGGCAAACTGACAGTGTCAGAAAACATTGCCGATGCTGGTGGCTTGAGTTGTGCCTTAGAAGCCGCCAAAGGTGAAACCGATGTTAATTTAACGACCTTCTTCACCAATTGGGCGACGATTTGGCGGACCAAAGCCCAGCCAGAATATCAACAATTACTGTTATCGATCGATGTTCACGCCCCTGCTAAATTACGCGCCAATGTTCAGGTGCAAAACTTCGCTGATTTTTACCGTACATTTAATGTACAGCCAGGCGATGGTATGTATTTGGCACCAGAAAAACGTGTCAGTATCTGGTAAGTATGTTATAATCGCAGATAAGGTGCCAGACCTTACAGACCCTCGAGTCTGTGCGCGCATTTATAAGTCGCGCCGCGTTCTTTATTGAACGCCCAGCAGCCACTACCAACTACATTGGTGGCTGCTTTTTTGTTGCTCAAAAATAGCGTGTGCGCTCAGGTCCAGTAAGCGACCTAACCGCACACGCTATTTGCTTACGCCATCGAATCCCATGGCGCTAATTCAGTTGGTTTATTTTGTAACACTTGTTGTAATTCTGGGCTGAGCAAATCGCGCTTGATCACCACATGGTAAACGTAATCGTCAAACCATTGATCGCTCATCACGAAGTAACCATCTGCCCCAACTTTTTCGCCCCAACTATTTTCGACTTTCCATTTTGTTGGTTCGCCGTCTACTAAATCGACGCCGGTCAGCGTCATTGCATGCGAAACAACCGCATCCCGATATTGCAGCCGTTCTTTTTTACTTAGTTGCAAATCAGTTGCAAAAAGGGCGTCATAATTAAATAGCCGACTATCCAGCAAGCCATCGGGCCGGCTCATTTGTTGCAAAACATCATTCCCGAACCAAATCGTTTCCCCTGCCTGCAGTTGCGCAATCGTTAATGCTTTAAAAGTTGCTAGATCAACGTTCAAAAACGTCACGTGTTGTCCGCCGACCACATTATCTTCAATCGGCAAGGTATAAAGCTGATTGAAAGGCTTGTCTGGTGAATTGATCACGGTCACATAGTCGTCTAGATCACGGCTTAAATATTTAGCTGCAAAACTTTGCGGCGTCAAGTCAGTATCGCGGTGATACTTGTTAGCGTCATCGCGGTAGCTGAAATCAAAGTGTTCTACTGGCGTACCGAAGGCATAGGCGCACATCCGATAGATCACGGTCAACATTTCGGTTTTCGCGGCCGCAACATCGGCCCCAGCAGCCACTAATTGGCGTAATTTAACCGCGTCCTTGCGTAACCGTAAATTGAGTACTTGGTTGAATTCAGTCGTATTTTCGCTGGCCTGGGTTTCGGGCATAACCGATTTAGGCACGACGCCGTACTTTTTGATCAGGGCTGCGGCGTTATCCCACTGGCCACCATCACCATTGGGCGAATCTAGCAACCAAGTTACGATTCGACTATCAGCCGCTTGATCAGCGGTGGCGATAATATTTTCATAAAAGGCGTTGGCTTTCTCAAACCGATCCCAGAAAGATAAATAATTCTGCGAAAATTCGAAATCCTTCAAGTTATACTTCACTGCGACTTCGTGACGCAATGTATTCAATGTTGAAAATAGCCAACAGCGGCCACTATGTTTCTGATTAGACACTTTTCCTGTTGGTAATTCCAATGAGAAAGTACGATCTAATTGCGTTTGCACCGTAATATCTTCACTAGCAGCGTTGATACCAGTATTCATAACTGCACGCTGCACCACTTTTGCTTGTGGCTGGGCCGCTAATGTTTTTTTAAACTTAGCCTGTGCGGCTGGGGTAATTGCTTGACTCATTTGACCAACTCCTTAGATTAGTTTCCATTTTAGTCCAGATCCAAGCAAAAAGCATTGCATTTTTGCCGTAACCTGATACGATTTAGTTAAAAAACTGGGGGAATTTTTATGCCGACACATCAACAAACATTAGCTGAATTAGTCTCTGGACAAATCTACGTCGCCATCGTTGATTTTCAAATCGAACCGCAATTCGACACCGACCAATATAGTGCGCGTCAGGGTGATCGTATTGAGATCCGCGGTATTTTTCCCAACGGCGCCATGGTTTACAATTTAAATGCCGCGGCTGGTTTTTTTGTACCGCGGCGGCGGACCGGTGAACTCTTTGTGGCCGAAGCGTTACAAGCAACAATCGAGTAGGAGGTAATTGTAAGTTACCGTCCTCTCACACCACCGTACGTACGGTTCCGTATACGGCGGTTCAATAATTTAAGCACTCTGAATTTGCTGGAGCGTCTGACTCAAGTTAATGAGTCCACGACGTTCCAGCTCTTTGTTAGTTAGGGTACGGCACAGCGTTTTACTATGCGCTGTCCGCCAGTACCCTTTACGCGTGTTAGCGGATAGCTTAGCTTCATCTTTCGTAAATCCTAATCCGCTCAAGTTGTTCTCTCTAGTTTTGGCTTTCTTCCATTGTTTCCAAATGTACTGGCGAATACGTGACCGCAGCCACGCATCTAATTCCGTGATGAACCGCTTCATTCTACCCAAGCTGTAATACTGCAACCAACCGCGCATCTTTTGACGAATCTCTGCCATTATTTGGTCTTCGGATACACCACGATTACGCTTAGTCAGCCGCCTCAATGCTTGTTTAACTCGCTGCTTCGCTGACCACACCGGATAGGGAAAAGCCCTGCCTTTAGTGTGGCCCAACGTAAACCCTAAGAACTTCATTCTGTTGGTGGCGACCACTTGTGTTTTTTCCTGATTGAGCGTGAGTTTTAACTCATGCTCGAGAAAACGAGTCACACTAGCGAGGACTCGTTGGCCCGCGCGTGGACTTTTAACAAAGATATTGCAGTCATCGGCGTAACGGTCAAATTCATGACCGCGCCTAGCTAGTTCTTGGTCGAATTCGTTGAGATAAATATTCGCTAACAGTGGCGAGATCGGCCCGCCTTGCGGTGTGCCTTTCTCACTGCGTTCAAACAATTGCCCATTCATGGTGCCACTAGTCAGAAAACGGCGAATGAGCCGTAGTATCCAGCGGTCACTAATTCGCTGCTTGAGAAACTTCATAAGCATGTCATGATTAACCGTATCGAAGTAGGCCTTCAAATCCAGATCAACCACATAGTGATAACCCGCATTATCTAGCTGAACGACCTGTTGAACTGCGTCATGTGCACTGCGTTGGGGTCGAAAACCAAAACTATTATTGGCGAAGATCTGTTCATATATCGGCGAAAGGACCTGGGCCACGGCCTGCTGGACTAGCCGGTCGATCACGGTCGGAATGCCAAGCTTACGCGTTCCACCGTTGGGCTTTGGAATTGAGACTTGCTTGACTGGTGCCGGTTTATAAGTCCCATTGGCCAATTCTGCGAGTAATTCTTCGCGATGTACTTTCAGGTACGGTTTCAATTCATCAACGGTCATACCGTCAACTCCGGCCGCCCCTTTGTTCCTGACCACACGTTGATAAGCCAAATTCAGGTTGTTGCGGGCCAAAACTAATGCTTGAAACTGAGTGCCACTCATCTTTTCTCCTTCACCGGAGGCGATACTACGCGCCCCAGTTTGTCTTTGGTCTTCCAGACCTATCATCCGCTGGCGGTCAGCTTGTTCTGTTTTCTGCGATTTTCGCATCGTCTTCACTTCCAGTCGCAATATGAGTTATTATTGTTTGGTCCTTCATGGTTACCCACTACTATGACCTCGGCTGACTCCTGTACACTTAACCAGCCATTTCTGACTTGCTTTGAACTCATATTTCCTTGTCATTTGGGTATTCCCTAAGAAAATCAGGATTGTGTGTACAGGTCTCCCCGGGTAAGAACGTCAACTTTCGTACCATGTCACCGTCAGCTTTACTGTCGTAACTTCGGGTAGTATCGGACTTCAGTGTGTTTGGCCACCTTATCCAGTTACTTCCGGCCTTATAGCTGCTTCTTGTTCATCGGTGCAGTACTTTGCTCATCAGGCTGCCTTCAGTCTTCACCTCACGATAAAGGCCTTGCCTTTGGCTAGCGGTTCCGACTACTACGGCCCGCAGTGGACTTTCACCACCTAGTTGACGCCCATGCCGGGCGCACCAAAAAAAGTCGTAACCCAAATAGGTACGACTTTTTGACGTCCTATTTTAGCGACTGACAACCGTGAAACGTTGTTGCTTATGTTGCGGCTTTTCGATTTCGTCAACCAGCGCAATGGCAAAATCCGCGTAACTGATCTCACTTTTACCAGCCAAATTCGTCAGTAGCCGGTCTTGACCAATGTCGTAACTGCCGGTGCGCGGTGCGTCCGCTAAAAAGGCCGCTGACGGACTAAGGTAAGTCCACTGCACATCGGTCACCTTTTGTAAATTGATCAGTGCCTTGCCCATGTTGACTGAAGTGGGTTTCCATTCGTCTTTGAAATTAGGGGTTTCGTATAAACGCATGGTCTGTGCGTCATCGACGAATAGCGAACCAGCGCCGCCCACCACCAATAAACGTACAGCGGTACTGTGCAAAATATCAACTAAATGCTGCAGTGAGGTTTGATGTTGGTCTTCGTGCGCATTGGCTGGCCGAAAAGCATCGACTATCACATCAAAATCAGTTAGATCAGCCGTCGTTAACGCAAATAGATCCTTTGCCAGTACCGGTAACTTAAGGCGCAGCTTCTCTGGATGACGGACGATTGCTGTGACTTGATGTCCGCGTTGCACTGCTTCTTCAGCGATCAATGAACCTGCTTGGCCAGTGGCACCAATAATACCAATTTTCATAGAAAAACCTCCCATAAGCTTATTTTAATTTTTCACCACCTCTAATGTACCATGTAATCCGCAAAATCACCTGTGACTTGCTTTTAATTTACTAGCGCAACTTATTGACTAGTATTTTCAGCATAATTAGCCTATAATATAACCAAATTATCGGAGTAGGACCCAAAGCGTTAAGTGCCGCCGGAACGGAATGTGAACGATGGACGAAAAGTTGTCGTGTGGCTGACAAGGTACTCAGTTGCCTTATTTGTCGAAACACTGATCAACTTGCGGTTTTGGGTCTGCATTCGCCGCATGTCCGCGTGGCTTTTGTCCGACAATCAGTTGCAGCCAGTGGTCGTGCGGCTTTTTTTGCGTTGGCGACAGGCTTGGTTGCAATGACTATTATTTTATTGGGGGTAATTGTCATGCAACAACAGTCAAAAGCACGCCAGATCACGTTATTAGGTGTTTTGATCGCCTTACAAACAATTCTGGGCAGTATGTTTTCGCTACAATTTTTACTGACTAAGATCTCGTTTAGCTTTATCATTACCGCGATCATGGCTAGCTTATTCTCACCGTGGGTCACTGCTAGTAGTAGTGCTTTAGCTAATATATTAGGGATGCTACTTTTCCCTAGATTTACTTTCTTCCCTGGTTTTGTGCTGACCGCCTTCTTAGTGGGCTTAGTATTTGGCCTAGCTTTTCATAAGCAAAAATTAGGCTGGCGCAATATTCTAATTGCCAACTTGATCGTGACGATGGGCCTTTATCTAGGTTTGAACAGTTTATGGTTACATTTAATGTACCAAATACCGTGGCTGCCATTGTTAACTGGACGCTTGGTTCAAGAATTGATCACCTTTCCAGTGTACAGCGTGCTAGTGGTATTATTGTTTAAAGTCAGTATCGTCCGTACAACACTGCAGAAATACGCTTAAAAAATGGCGCCCGGAGATTGTCCGTGGCGCCATTTTATTATTCCAGTTTCAGTTGCTGGCCAGCAAGATCGATCGTCAGTGGTGCACCAGTCTGCAGTGTGATCGTCGTCCCCGCTTTTGTGACTTCGATATGCAGCAAGCGGCCACGGAAATTGATCTGAAATTCGTAGCCTTGCCATTGTTGCGGCACAAACGGCGCAAAATGGAGTTGACCATTACGGACCCGCATTCCGGCAAAACCTTGGACAATCGCCAGCCAACTGCCGGTCATTGAGGTAATATGCAGGCCGTCAGCGGTGTCGTTATTATAATTGTCTAAGTCAAGCCGCGCGGTGCGGGCGTACATCTCCACCGCTTTCGCTTCATAATGGAGGTCGGCAGCTAAAATTGCATGAACCGACGGCGACAAGCTGGATTCATGAACCGTGAGCGGCTCGTAAAAATCAAAATTACGCTTCTTTACTGCTGGCGAAAAATCGTCAATAAAATACCAAATTCCTTGTAAAACGTCAGCCTGTTTAATGTAAGGCGAGCGTAAGATTTTATCCCATGACCAATGCTGATTGATCGGGCGTTGCGCCGCTGGAATCGCCGTTACCGGCTGAATATCTTTGTCCAAGAAGGTATCCTGTTGGACAAAAATACCTAACTTTTTATCCTCGGGTAAGTACATACGGTCAATAATATCCTGCCAGTGCGTTTTTTCGGCAGTGGTTATCTTTAAGGTCGTGTTTTTTGCTGAACTGATTTTGGACAAACTGGCTAAGGTATATTGTAGGGTCCAACGTGCCAGCAAATTCGTATACCAGTTGTTGTTAACATTATTTTCGTATTCATTTGGTCCGGTAACGCCATGGATCATATACTGTTGCTGCCGTTGGGAAAAATGCACCCGATCCGCCCAGAAACGGGCGATACCAACAAGGACATCGATACCCTTTTCGCGTAAGTAGGTGTCATCGCCGGTGTAGCGGGTGTAATTATAAATGGCGTAGGCAATCGTGCCGTTGCGGTGGATCTCTTCGAAGGTGATCTCCCACTCGTTGTGGCTTTCAATACCATTAAAGGTCACCATCGGATACAGCGCCCCCTTGAGTCCTTGAGCTTGGGCGTTGTGGACAGCGCCTGGTAGCTGATCATAGCGGTATTCCAATAAATGTGTACTGACCTGTGGTGGGGTGATCGCCAAATATAGCGGTAAGGCAAACGCCTCGGTATCCCAGTAGGTCGCACCGCCATATTTTTCACCGGTAAATCCTTTGGGGCCAATGTTAAGCCGTTTGTCTTCGCCATAATAAGTTGAAAACAACTGAAACAAATTAAAGCGAATTCCTTGTTGCGCGGCAGGATCACCAGAGATTTTAACATCCGCCTGTTGCCAACGTGTTGCCCAAGCTTGTTGCTGTGCCGCTGCCAATTCAGCGTACGAGTATTGGGCTACTTTTCGGCTTAATTGCTGCGCGGCTGTCACTACGGCCGCTTGATCTGGGTAATCCCGCGAAGTCGTGACGATCACCCTTTTTTCAAAATCAGTGCTAGCCCCAGTTGCTAATTCACCACTAAACCGATTAACGACTTGTTTGGCCGCCGCAGTAGCTGACTGTGCGGTTAGGTGTGTCTGATTCATCATTTGCATGGCGGTGGTGTAGCGTGGTGTTGCAAAGGGATTCGGTTTCGTTTTGGCGACTAATAAGCCAGTAGTTTCGGTTTGTTGCCGCATTTTGACCTGCCAGAATTGTTCGTGGTAATTGGCATCTTGATTATAAACATCACCATTGATTGCTGAATCAATTTGTAGATCGACCTTAGTTGTACCGAGATTACGAAACTCATAGCGGAGTACAAATAATTCTTTTTGCGCGATACTGACAAAGCGGGTCACACTAACTTGTACCTGCGCCTCCCCCTTAGTCACTGTAAATTGCCGTGTTAACTGACCACGCTGCATGTCTAAATCTAACGTGAAGTCACTAATTTGATCCTGCGCCAGATCCACCTTTTCCCCATTCAACCAAAAATTCACTTGGGCAAAGTTGACGGCATTGATCACCTTACCAAAATACTCCGGATAACCATTTTTCCACCAGCCGACCACCGTCCGATCGGGAAACCACACGCCGCCGATGTAGATACCAGCGTGGGTCGTACCAGAATAATCCTCGGCAAACATCCCACGCATTCCCATGTATCCGTTGCCGATACTGGTCAAACTTTCTTGAAGTAATTTAGTTTTATCATCTAACTGATGACTGATCAGGTGCCACGGATCAATCTCAAAAATACGTTGCATTTTGCACCTCCTATGCCACTTTTAAGGAAGTTATTAGCCAAAAACGCTAATAACCTCTGATGTTCCAGACGGTGCGACTTGGACTTGCCGGACTTCGGCTCAGTCCAATCGACATCGGCAGGTTCGTACTGTTTGGCCAATATGTTCCTTAAATAATATTTACCAAAAGCGTTGATAAGAATGAGCGCCAGTAACCATTCTTGTGGCCAAATCTTAATGAGCGTAGTTGCACAGTCCGCAACTACGTTTCCTCAACTCAACCCGTTGCGGGCACCACAAGCAACATGGCCCTATGCCACAATTAAGGCATCCATGCTTATAACAACAGCCTATTTTAATTCAGCAATCAATGCTTCATACGGTTGTAGTGGGGCCGCCAGTGTCTGTCGCGCTGGATAATTTTGCACCAATAATTGACCACATTGTTGTTTTCCCAACGCCTGTTGCAGTGCGGTCGTGGCTGCGTTGGCACTACTTAAATTGGCCACGATCAGCCAGCTATGGTCGTGATAGGTGCGGGTGTAAGCAAACAGTTGCGGGTCCGTAGCTAGCAACAATTGATATTTACCGGCGGTGACCCATTCAGCGTTATGCCGTAATTGGATCAGTTGCTGATAATAAGCAAAAATTGATTGCGTTTGCTGCCGGTCTGTAGCCACATTGATTGTGGCGTAGTTAGCGTTCATTTTCAGCCACGGTTGGCCACTGGTAAAACCGGCATTAGCGGTTGCATCCCATTGCATTGGCGTTCGTGCGTTATCGCGACTGATTTTATGTGCTGCCGCCAACAATTCGGTGGCGGACAAGCCGGTGACTGCTGTGCCCAGCATTTTGGCAGTGTTCGTGACTTCGATATCATTGTAATCGGCCAATTCAAAATTATAGGCATTGGTCATGCCGATCTCTTCACCTTCAAAAACGTATGGTGTCCCCTGCAGTCCATGCAGCACGGTGGCAAAGGCGGTGGCACTTTGGTAGCGGTACTGCTGGTCATCACCCCAACGTGAGATCACCCGGGGCTGATCGTGATTTTCAAAATAAAGCGTGTTCCAACCGTGCTCAAATAAAATATTTTGCCACTCACTAAGCGAGTGCTTTAATTTCACCAAATCAAAAGGTAGTGGATGGAATTTTTCGGGAAATGGTGCGTTATGATCATGATCGATGTCCATGTGGTCAAACGTGAACACCATGTTCAATTCACGGCGCGTGTGATCGACAAATTGACGCGCGTTATGTGCCGTACTCCCTGGTGCTTCACCAACACTCATCATGGCAAATGGCGTCAATACTTCTTGATTCATTTCTTGCAAAAATTCATGCAGCCGGGGACCATTCGCGTGTAATGCGCCAACTACGAATGATTCGTTATTCGGTGTCGGGTAGTCGGGAAAATCAGTAAATTTGGAGATTCCCGAAATCACATCCATTCGCCAACCGTCGACACCGTGCGCCTTCCAAAAACGCATTAGGTCATAAACTGCCTCACGCACCAAGGGGTTTTCCCAGTTTAGGTCGGGTTGTTCCTTGGCGAAATAGTGTAAATAATATTGTTTACGCATTGGTTCGTATTCCCAAGCTGAACCACCAAAATACGAGCCCCAATTGCTGGGTGCACTGCCGTCAGGACGGGGATCACGCCAAATATAAAAGTCGCTGAAATAATTATTCCGTGATTGGCGGCTTTGTTGGAACCACACGTGTTGGTCCGAGGTGTGATTGGCAACCAAATCCATGATCACTTTAATGTTGCGGGTATGGGCTTCGGTGATCAAACGATAGAGGTCTTCATTGGTGCCAAACCGCGGATCGATCACGCGATAATTGCTGATATCATAACCGCTATCGACTTGCGGTGAAGCATAGATCGGACAGATCCACAGCGCATCCACACCCAATGCTTTCAGGTAATCTAGCTTGGCAGTGATGCCCGGTAGATCGCCGATACCATCACCATTGCTGTCATTGAAACTTTTCGGATAAATTTGATAAATAACTGCTTTTTGCCACCATTCTGAGGTTGCCACAATTTTGCCTCCTTTGAAAAAGCGTTTTTCAATATAATACGAGCTTAAACGTGCAAAAAAGGCAGATTATTCCACGTAACAACGCTTCCATAATCTGAGCGCCTTTTTTTGACACGCTTATAAAATCGTTAAGTCAGTGTCGTTATCGAAATAGTGTGCTTTGCTCATTTCAAAGGCTAACTTAATGTCATCACCAGGTTTGTGGTAATCGCGGGCATCGACTTGAGCAATAAAATCGATATTGCCAGTCCGTAAATACAGCATTGAATCCGCACCTAGTAATTCAGAAACTTGTACGTTAGCATCGATCACAGCCTCAGGAAACGTGTCCAAGGCGACTTGCTCGGCGTGAATGTCTTCCGGCCGAATACCCAGTGTCAGTGCCTTATCGTTATACCCTTTGTCGTTTAAGACTTTTAGTTGCCCTTCCGGAATGACAACAGCCAGGCCACTATCGTTAACAAATTGATTGCCACTGATTTTGCCGTCAAAAAAGTTCATCGCTGGTGAGCCGATAAAGCCAGCCACAAATTTGTTTTTGGGTTCATTGTACAATTCAAATGGCGTCCCGATTTGTTGAACTTTACCAGTGTCCATGATCACGATTCGATCGGCCATGGTCATCGCCTCGATCTGATCATGGGTCACATAGATCATGTTGGTACCCAACCGCTGATGTAATTTAGCGATCTCGGTCCGCATGTTGACCCGTAATTTGGCGTCTAAATTGGACAACGGTTCGTCCAAGAGGAACAAATTGGCATCGCGAACGATCGCCCGCCCTAACGCGACTCGCTGCCGCTGGCCACCAGATAAAGCAGCTGGTTTCCGTTGTAGAAAATCAGATAAGCCAAGAATCGCCGCCGCTTCATCCACGCGCCGTTTGGTATCGGCTTTATCATTTTTACGAATATTCAAGCCAAACGCCATATTATCGAACACCGTCATGTGCGGATATAAGGCATAGTTTTGGAAGACCATCGCAATATCGCGATCCTTCGGTGCCACGTCGTTCATGACTTTATCGTTCATTTTGAAGTCGCCTTTAGTGATCTCTTCCAAACCCGCGATCATGCGTAGAATGGTTGATTTGCCACAGCCTGATGGCCCAACGAAGAAAATGAACTCGCCATCTTTAGCTTGTAAATTAAAATCACTGACCGAGTAATTATCGTTACCGGCGTATTTTTTATATATGTGTTCCAGATTAACTTCGACCATTAAAAACACCCTTTCTACTTCACAATTAAGGACAAGTTGGTTAGCAAAGTCCGCTAACCAACTTTTTTGATGTTACGGGCGATAACCATTCTTGTGGCTTGAATCGTGCCGCAAGAAACATGGTTCTACTTCACAATTAAGGACAAGTTGGTTAGCAAAGTCCGCTAACCAACTTTTTTGATGTTACGGGCGATAACCATTCTTGTGGCTTGAATCGTGCCGCAAGAAACATGGTTCTACTTCACAATTAAGATTGATCAGCGTGCGTTAAAATTTCATTATTTTGATCACTGCCCACGCACTTAAACTTACGCTCAGTAGGACAATGCAAAATAGTAGCGGCAACGCCAGATTGACCAGCAGTAAAGCTAACGTTAATAGCGTTGCGGCTAGTAATTTGAGCGGCTGTTGTAGTGCTTGCGCTACCGCTTGAGAACCGAGGCCGCGCAGCATGCCTAAAATGACCGCTGCGATTAAGGCAACGCCTAATATCAACAAGCTACTTTGCCAGAAAACCTGCCGTCCGCCAATTTGTTCAGCGATCAGCCACAAGCCAATCAAACCGGCAAAAACGCTATTTTGGCGCCATTGTTTCAAGCCGGCAATATAACCGTGGAGCGTTTGGCGCCAATAGTGACTGCCCCGATCATGGGCCCACTGAGCGGCGGCTTGAAAAACGCCATAAGTCGCCGGCAATACGAGCATGGCTAGCATTAAAACTAGTAATAACCAAGTGGCCAAATACACCCCGTTTAACGGCAGACTCTGTAGCAGCACCAGCATCAATAAGGCCGGCATGCTGAAGACAAACCAGACAAAATTGATACTGACCAAACTCAACAACCAATTGCCGACTAATGTTGCTTTTTGCCCGAATTTTGTTTGTAGATTAAGCACAGCGTTGTCCTCCAATCAGTTAGCTATTTGACAGCCCCATCGGTCACCCCTTTGATAATGTAACGTTGCGCAAAGAGATAGAAAATGATCACTGGTAAAATCGACAGTGCTAAGCCGGCTAATGCTAAATGCCACTGCTTGGTATATTCACCAAAGAAATTAAACATTTGTAGCGGGATCGTGTACTGGCTTTGTGGTAAAACCAGTGATGGCAACAGATAATCGTTCCAGATCGCGATAATATTTAAAATGGCGACGGTCACTGTGATCGGACTCAACATCGGAAAAATAACTTTGAAGAAGGTCTGCCATTTGCTTGCGCCTTCAATTTCGGCCGCTTCGTCCATCGCGACTGGAATTGAATTTAGCGTCCCTTGATACAGAAAGATCGACAGGCTGCATTGGAAGCCGAGGTACATGATCACCAAACCGACCATATTAAGCATGTGTACTTTACCAAACATGGCGGTCAACGGAATCATAACCGACTGAAACGGAATCAGCATTGCTGAAATAAACAACATCAGGATAAAGCCGCTTAGCTTGCTGTGATTACGTTGTAGTGCGTAAGCCCCCATCGAGGAAGCCAAAATGATCAACAAAACGCCCGCGACGGTAATAATGAACGAATTAGTCAAGGAACCGAGAAAATTAAGTGCCCGGAACGAATCACCATAATTAGCGGTGGTCAGCGGCGCCGGTAATTTCAAAACCGATGCGAAGATGCCTTTTGGCGTTTTAAACGAATTAACAATGATCAGGTAGAAGGGGAATAACCAAATTAAACCAATCAATAGACCGAATATCCCGAGCAACCATTTGCTTGTTTTATGCATTAGAGTTTCACCTCGCGTTTCCGGTTATAATACACTTGCAATAACGAAATCGCCGCGACGATCAGGAAGAAAATGATCGATTTGGCCTCTGCTAACGCGAAATTACCTGCGTTATAAGCGGTATTAACAATATCCAGCGCCAACATTTGCGTGGATTTATACGGGCCACCATTGGTCAAGGACAAGTTTTGATCGTAAATTTTAAAGCCATTGGAAAGCGTCAAAAACATACAGACGGTGAACGCCGGTGCGATCATTGGAAAGGTGATCTTGGTAAATCGCTGCCACGCCGAAGCACCATCCATTTCCGCAGCTTCGATCACTTCCTGTGGAATGTTTTGCAAATAAGCGATGTAAATGATCATGATGTAGCCACTCATTTGCCAAACGGTGACGATAACTAAGCCCCAAAAGCCGGTGGTCTCGTTGGTCAACCAATTTTGTAACCACGATAAATGGAGCGCGTTGCCTAAGGCGGTGAAGGCTTGAGTGAAAATGAATTGCCAGATAAATCCTAAAATCAAGCCACCGATCATATTGGGCATAAAGAAGATCGTCCGTAGAAAATTACTGGTTTTAAGTTTTTGGGTAACTAGCAACGCCAAACTCAAGCCAATCGCATTTAATAAAATGACTGTAGTGATCACGAATTTGACCGTGAACCAAAAAGCGTTAATAAAATCATGGTCTTGAAACAATGATAGGTAGTTTTTAAACCCAACCATTTCGGTAAACGCGATCCCATCCCAATTCGTAAATGAATAAAATAGGCCCATGATCACCGGAATGATCACAACTAAGCTTAGCGCGACCAACGTTGGTGTTAGAAACAGCCAAAATGAGAGACTGCGATTTTTCATATTTAACGATCCCCCTTAACTTGCTGAAATAAAAAGTGTCGGTAAATGCCGTTTGCTGCTCACACAAACGTGAGGTGCTCGCCATTGACCGACACTTATACATAATTTCAAAAATTAGATACGCACATTGCTTTACTGATCAGCTTGCTGTTTCTTCCAGCCAGCTGTTGAATTTTTAACGGTTGTATCCCAACTTTGCTTGCCGGATAAGTACTTCGCTAAGTTTGGTTGGAAGACATCTGGATCCCATGACGTCCCAGTGTAAGCGTTGAAGGCCCAACCGAAAGTCTTGTTGGCTTTCTTGTAGTCAAAAGCAGCTTGTGACAACGGATCAGCCATTTTAGCATCGGCAAAACCTTTATATGCCGGGATAAATTGCAACTTGTTCACCACGTCTTTTTTACCGGCTTTAGACGTATATAACCAGTTCAAGAAATCTTTAGCTGCTTTTTGTTCTGCTTTATCGGACTTGCTATTGATCGCCCAATAATTTGGTACCCCAACTGGCATTTTGCCTTCTTGGCCCTTAACTGGGATCGGGAACATGCCAACATTATTCTTCAAGAAATCACTATCGATCTGTTTGATCGTTGGCGCGATCCAGTCACCTTGTTGGATCATGGCCACTTTACCTTGTGAGAATAATTGATTGACTTGGGTTGAGTAATCCATTTGCAAAACAGGTTGTGCAGAATATTGCTTTTGCAGGTCGATCATTTGCTTCATTTCTTGATTGGCGGTGAATTTCATCGTCTTGGAATTGTACATCTTTTTGGCGCTATAGTTGTATTCTTGACCTAAGTAAAGGTTGGCTAAATGATCAGATAACGTCCAAGTTTCCTTGCCTGGCAAGGCAAAAACACCCTTCAAACCAAGTTCGTCCTTCATACCATTGATTTTTTCGACGGCGGCGTTCAACTTGTCATAGGTGGTCAATGTTGTCGGGTCAATACCAGCTTTAGCGAAGACTTCCTTGTTATAAACAAAGCCATAACCTTCCAAGTTAAATGGTAAGCCCACGACTTTACTGCCAGATTTAACCGTATCTAACGTGCCCGGTAAGGCATTTTTAACAGCTTTCATATCGGATAAGTCAAGTTCATGTGCTTTAAACATTTCCACATCCGCTGGTCCCGCTAAACTAAAAATCGTTGGCGCGTTACCCGAAGAGATCCGCGTCTTCAAAACAGGATCATATTGCGTACCCCCACCAATTGAAGTCACTGAAATGGTGACGTTCGGATGCGTCTTATGGTATTGCTTAGCAATTTGCTTAAATTCTTTGTTCGCTTCGACTTTCCCTTGCAAAATTGAGATCTTCACGTTTTTGTCTTGCGCACTACTATTCCCGCATGCACCTAGAGTTAACGCTAGACCTGCTGCCATTGTCGCAATTCCGATCCGTTTCCACAGTTTACTGTGCATTAGAAATTACCTCCCAAAATTAATTACCAGCTGCGTCCCAAATCTATGCAACCGGTTGCGGTTAAACTTAAAAAAATAAGCGTTAAACGACATGATCCCCCCTTTGACCTACAAGTTGGTTCGTGCAAATAAAATCACTGTGGCTAAGCCAAATAACTAATAAATAATAACTGGACTACCTAGATAAAATTGAAATTAAATAATAATTCCATACCCCAATCATAAATGCAACCGGTTGCAAAATCAAGCATTATTCCTGATTTTTATTTTTTTCTTCTGTTTGCGCGGTTAAATCACGGACCGAATGACGGACCACAATTTGATGTGGCACGATGATCGGCTGCAGTTTGGCTGTTGGTTGATCTAACTGTAGCGCTAGTTCAGCAGCCCCTTCACCTAGTTGAACAGGAAAAACATCGATCGAAGTCAGTGACGGATGGGCCACCTGCGACGTGAACGAATTATTAAACGAAATGATCGACATTTTTTTACTCACGATCTGTTGTAGTCGCAACCCTAATAGATCATCACTGGTGACAAACGCCGTTATTTGCGGATGCTGCTGTAAAAAGGCGGTCACGTGCTGATGACTTTGTGTATAATCAATAAAATCCTCACGCAAACTTAATGACGGTAACTGCTGCTGCGCCATCACCTGTTTAAAGCCAGCCAGCCGTTCCTGTTGCACAATTTTAGTTAAATCAGTGTACAAAAATGCGATCTGCCGATGTCCATGAGCCAATAAAAATTGCGTGGCATCACGGCCGGCAGCTAAATTATCGGTATCAATGTACGGTGGTAATGGTCCAGCGGTCGCCGTTGGCTTACCAATGACCACGTACCCGACTTGATTTTGTTGTAACAGCGTCACCACCGGATCATGCAACTGCGAATATAGCAAAATAAACCGATTGATCCGCCCCCGCGCCAACATAAATTCCACATTGGCCAGTAACTGCTGCTGCGAGATCCCGGTTGCAATCGCTACCATAAAGTTGCGCTCTGTACTTTTGGCATTAATACCCTGCAATGCCTGCAGAAAGAACGGATTGGTAAATATTTCATGGTGATCCACTGGCAAAATAACACCAATCGTATTATTTTCATTATTGGCTAAATTTTGCGCCGAAAAATTCGGTACATAATTCAACTGCCGCATCGCCGTCTCCACCCGTTGCCGCGTCTTGGCACTGATCACCGGATTACCCCGCAAAGCCCGCGATGCCGTTGATGGTGACACCCCAGCCAAACGGGCCACATCACGAATCGTTGCCATGCACTCACCTCCAACTTGATTTTCTTTTTATCTTACGGCAGTGCGTGGTAGTTTGTAAAGTGTTGCATTAGAAAAAATGAAGCACCTGGTACTCACCACCACTAAATTTAAAACAACGTAAAAAAGAACCGTTCTCTAGCCTACCAGCGGAAACGGTTCAAGCACAAAAAAACCAACTGTTGATCTTGCTAACTTGCCACACCACCTGAGCCGCTGGTATGGCATTTTTTACACCGTTGGCTTACCACAAACTCATTTAATTGGCAAAAATAGCCGCTAAAATTAGCGACTATCGCAACTCTATTTTCCCGCAACATACCGGTACCGGATCGCGGTACGCATGGTGACCCCTGCCGGTAGCACAATACTACCGAACGCAGCGTGGTGTACGGCATCCGGCAGTACCTGTGCTTCGGTGGCTAGCGCGTCATAAGCGCCACCGTTGCCCGCTAAATTAGCGGTGTAAATGACTAGACCGTTGCGCTCGGAAAAGATTTCAACGTGGCGCTTACCGGCAATATCCCCAACCTGTGCGATCGGGGTCGTGGCGCTAGGCTTGACTAGATAGGCATCGTCAAACTCGGTGCCACCATTTTCTTGGGCAAGTTGTTGCAGCGCTTGGCCCATTGGTTTCGCACTCGTGAAATCGTAGGCGCTACCTTTAACATCTAGTAATTGCCCAGTCGGTATCTTATCAGCGCGTAGTTCAGCGCGCTTGACACCGTTAATTTGCAGCCACTGCTGATTGATCGAGCTCTTTTGGCCGTCAGTTACGTTCCAATAAACGTGGTTCGTCGGGTTAAACAGTGTATCTGCCGTGCTGTGTGCGGTGAACTCGATGGTCACTTCATCGTCAGCCGTTAAGGTGTATTTAACCGTCAACGTTAAGTCGCCTGGATACTGATCAAGCGCGCTTGAAATCTGCCGAGTAAAAATAACCCCGCTGCTGGTGGCAGTGTCAAACGACGTCCCCACAAAATTCAGCGTGCTGAATCCATGCGTACCACCATGGATCGCATTGCCTTTTTCAGTGGTTTCCAACTGATAAGATTGGCCATTTAATTCGACTTGACCATCCTTGATCCGACCGGCAACGCGGCCGATCACCTTGCCTAATTGTGAATCAGTGGCGACGTACGCCGCCAAATTATCGTAATGATAAATCAATTGTTGCCGTTGTGCGCCCTCGATCACAGAAAATTCTTGCCAAGTCGCACCTAAACTCAAAACAGCTAAGCGGGTCCCATTTTGGTTGGTGGCAACAAAGCGCTGGATCGTTTTCCCTTCGTGTTGCCCAAAATCTTCAACTGTAACTGCCATTAAAACACCTCCGTAAATTAAAAAAAACGTGTTGCCTCAGTACTCAGTTGCTGCGCCGAGCGATCTGGTACAACACGTCAAAATCCTATGCTGTTTGTGTGCTGGCACGGAAAACAAGTTCAGTGCCGAGCTCGACGCGTTGTGGTACCCGGGGTCGTTGCGCGCGTTGCAACAATAGATCGACTGCAGTTGTGCCCATTAAGCGGGTGGCCACATGCACCGAGCTTAATTTGGGGTAAACATATTTAGCCAGCGCAGTATCATTGAAGCTAAATAAACTAACCCGCGCTGGCACGGCGATTTTTGCCTCTTGCAACGCCTTTAACGCGCCTGTCGCCATTGGATCATTGGCCACGAAAAACGCATGCGGTAATTGCGCCCCTAGGTCGGCAATCGCTTGTTTCATTGTCTGGTAACCGCCTTGGTTGGTAAAATCACTGGCAAAGCACAATTCAGATTGGTAAGCGTGATGGGCGGTCATTGCGGCACTAAACGCTTGGTAGCGTGGATCAGCAATTTTCCGCTGACCGTCGGTGGTCGTCTCGATGCCATAGATCAGACCGATATCAGACTGCGACTGTTGCCAAAAAAAATCAACAACTTGACGCACTGACTGGTCAAAATCGGTCAAGACACTATCAAAGCCGGCGGCAAATTGGTCATCGTCAACAAAGACTAAATTATCGGTCAAAGTCGCCAACTCATTGACCTGAGCGGCACTAAATTTACCCACGGCGATCACGCCGTCGATCTCTTCGGTCAGCTGATCGATATTATTTTGAAAAATACGCGTCACTGCTAGTTGGTGCTGTTGACTGCGTTGTTCGATGCCGAGGCGGATCGCCATGTAGTACAGATCGTCTTGTTCGTGCGCTTCCGAGTACCACTGTACGATCGCGATTTTGCGCATTTTCGTTGTACTAGGCGCTTTGGGGTGACGTATTTTCGTGTAATTCAGTTCTTCCGCGACCGCAAAGATTCGCTTACGGGTGGCCGCCCCGACGGACAGCGACTGATCATAATTGAGCACGCGCGAGACCGTTGTCAGCGAGACGCCAGCCGCGTGGGCAATATCTTTCAATGTGGTTGCCATGAAAATTCCTCCCAAAGGTACACCGTTTTTGTTACGTCCTATTATACCACCTAAAACGAATTAGCCTAGTTGGTCAACAAAGCGCTTAAATGCAGCTTGTCCAGCTGTTGTTTGTTTAAAAACACCAGCATCTTCTAAGACGCGGGCGAAAACTAAGCCGAGCTCGCGGTCCAAGATTTCGTGTACATTTTCAGCGGTAAAGGTGTAACGTTGCTGCAAATCAGCGACCCACGGCTGGTGGTACGCGGCGATTTCAACCGGTTGGCCGACTAAATAATCAGCGACTGCCTGCATTTCCGTCTTCAAGCGCGCTGGTAAAATAGCACGACCCATAACTTCGATCAAACCAATATTTTCCTTTTTGATGTGTTGAACATCAGGATGGGGATGAAAAATGCCATCAGGATATTGTGTGGAAGTTTGATTATCACGCAATACTAAGTCCAGCACATACTGCTGATCGTGGCGGTACGCGATCGGCGTAATTGTGTGATGGCGTGTTTGCCCTGTATAAGCACGAACATCGACACTTTCATCAGAATAGTCGCACCAAGTTTGCTGGATCGCTGTTGCTGCATTGACTAATTTTTCCGGTGTATCACTGGTTAAGCGAATTGTTGCTAGCGGCCATTTAACGATGCCGGCTTGTACGCCAGCCACAGTGAATTCATGAATGATCGGTGCTTTCATCATTGGGAAAACATGGCGACCCCCTTGATAGTGATCATGCGTCAACATTGAGCCACCAACGATCGGCAAATCGGCGTTGCTACCGACAAAGTAATGCGGCAACATCCGCACGATCTCTAATAAATTAGTGAATGTGTGCTGATTGATCACCATTGGTCGGTGTTCTTGATTGAGAAAAATAGCGTGCTCGTTAAAATAAGCGTACGGCGAGTATTGAAAACCCCAAGTCTCGCCGCCAAGGGTAAACCGAATGATCCGGTGATTACTGCGCGCTGGGTAACCTAGCCGACCAAGATAGCCTTCATTTTCCATGCATAACTGGCATTTGGGATAATCAGTTTGTGCCTGATGTTGTGCCGCTGCAATTGCTTTAGGATCCTTTTCCGGTTTCGATAAATTGATCGTGATCTCTAAGTCACCATAATTTGTCGTCACTGGGAAAACAACATTTTTGGCAATCGCACGAGTTTTGATGTAATCATTTTGTTGACTCAATTGATAGAAGTAATCGGTTGCTGCCATTGGGCTGACTTGATAATGATTCCAAAAAGCACCGTTGACTGTTGATGGCCGTGGTGTAACCAGATCCATTAGTTCAGCATCCAAGATTTCTCGAGCTGTCGGTGTATCATCAATTTTCTGATTAGCGACTGCCGCATCAAGTAACGCAGCCTCTAAGTCTAACAAATCTGGCGTGTCGTCTGTTGGTAGCTGCTCACCAACTAAAGCATAAACCCGGTTAGTTAAATAAAGCCGATCTAGCGGTTGATACTCCTGATTTAATTTTAAAATATGCGTTACAAATTGAACTGCTAAGTCTGCCATACTATTTGGCCTCCCCATAGCCGTGCGGATGGCTTTGTTTCCAGTTCCATGCCGTGCGAATAATTTCTTGAATATTGTCATACTGTGGTTGCCAGCCTAAAGTAGCACGAGCTTTGTCGCTAGCTGCAATCAATGTTGCGGGATCACCAGGCCGCCGTGGAGCTTCGGTTGCTGGAATTGGTTGCCCCGTCACTTTACGGGCAGCTTCCAAGATTTCCTGATTAGAAAAACCAGTAGCTGAGCCCAAATTAAACGCATCACTAGCGCCACCTTTAGCTAAATACGCTAACGCTAAAATATGCGCGTCCGCTAAATCAACCACATGGACGTAATCGCGGACATTGGTGCCATCCTTAGTTGGATAATCTGAACCAAAAATCTTCAATTCGTCGCGTTCGCCAGCTGCAACTTGCAAAATAATCGGAACCAAATGTGTTTCTGGATGGTGATCTTCACCGATAGTTCCATCAGCTTTAGCACCAGCAACATTGAAGTAGCGCAAGGCCACAAATTTGATGCCATAAGCTAAATCAGCCCAGTGCATGATTTTTTCCATGGCTAATTTACTTTCACCATAAGGATTAGTTGGTACTTGCGGATCAGTCTCTTTAATTGGAATCTGTTTTGGTTCGCCATACGTTGCGGCTGTTGATGAAAAGACGATTTGCTTGACGTTATGCCGTTCCATGACTTCCAACAAATTGATCATCCCGGCAGTATTATTATCGAAATATTTCAGCGGTACCCGCATCGATTCTGGCACTACTGAAAATGCGGCAAAATGAACCACGCTATCAATTTTTTCCGTGGTAAAAACTTGTTCCAAGAAATTCGTATCCCGCACATCACCATAATAAAAACGAGCTTGTGTATTTACCGCTGCACGATGGCCGGTTACCAAATTATCTACAACCGCCACATCAAAGCCCTTTTCCACCAATCGATCAACTGTATGCGAGCCAATATAGCCAGCACCACCTAAAACTAAAACTGTCATTTGAAGAATCCTCCCATAGTTTTCATTTAGCGTAAACGTGGGCTGAAAAGCCCGATGTTCGGTGTCTAGCAAGTATCTAATTTATTACACGTTTGTTAAACAGACCTTGCTTCCCGATATAGATTAGCGCAACCAGGCTCAGTCGCACTGCACATTTTTATCGCCTGGCTAGGCTATTCCGAACACTCTTTCAGCACACTTTCTAATCTTCGATTTCACGAGGTCCGTCAGCAATTTCAGCCACATAAAACGTTGGTGCATAGCCGATTACTTGCTCATAAGTGGTGCCAACATTTTTCTGGAATGCAGCTACTTGGTCTTTAGCGACGATGGCGATGGCACAGCCACCAAATCCCGCACCAGTCATCCGGGCGCCAAGGACACCAGGTTGTTCCCAAGCAGTTTCAACCAAGGTATCCAGTTCTTTACCGGTTACTTCATAATCATAATGCAACGAAACGTGGGAAGCATTGACCAATTGGCCGAATGTAGCTAAATCATTTTTGCTTAATGCAGTCGTTGCTTGCAGGGCACGTTGATTTTCAAAAACAGCATGGCGAGCCCGGCGTAATAGCGTATCATCATTAATCAAATAGGCAGCACAATCAAAACTATCCTTATCCAAATCACCTAATGACTTGATTGGCAGTTTTTCCTGTAACTTCGCCAATGCTGCTTCACATTCACCACGGCGTTCATTGTACTTAGAATCTTGTAATTCACGCCGTTTGTTCGTGTTCATAATCACAATCACACGATCGCCTAATTCTACTGGGCTGTATTCATACTTCATCGTATTAGTATCTAGTAAAATTGCTTGGTTGGCTTTACCCATCCCAATGGCAAACTGGTCCATGATGCCTGAATTTACACCGATATAGTCATTCTCTACTTTTTTACCAGTGCTGACTAAGTCCAACTGCGAAATATCTAAATTGAAAACAGTTCGAGCAATCGTTCCCATCAATAATTCGATCGAAGCGGATGAAGAAAGCCCAGCACCATCAGGTAAATTGCCATGAACGTATAAATCAAAACCATGATCCATTTTGAAGCCAGCCTGACTGAGCTCGTAAAGCATCCCTTTTGGATAATTAGTCCAACCAGCTGTCTTTTGATAAGCTAAATCAGTAATATCAAACGTTACTGTGCCCTGATCAGGGACGTTGGCAGAATACATCCGTACCGTAGTATCTTGTCGGCTGGCATAGACTCCGTATGTGCCTAAGCTAATGGCACAAGGAAAAACATGGCCACCATTGTAATCCGTATGTTCACCGATCAAGTTGATTCGCCCAGGTGAAAAGAAAACGCGTTCCGGTTCAGTTTTAAAATAAGCTTTAAATTCATTACGAAGATCTGCTGTGTTCATGGTAGTACCTCCTGATTTTACTAAACTTTACTATCTTATGCTGTCAGTATAGTCTAAAGCGGTTTCAAATTCAAGGCCAACACCGAAAAAGGTATGCTACTTAACCTGAATTTGCTCGCTATGACTAGTTTTGTTCACTTTGTGCTGCTTTTAATTTAGTTTCCAATTCAGTAACGATTGCTTGATGCTTAGCTTCTGATAACTTCACTTTAAATAAGTAGACCAAAGCTGCAATTACGATCAATACAATTGGTGCGAAAAACATATAACTTCTAAAATTCAATAGTTGGCCAGCGCTAATACTGCTTGGTTTGGCATTGCCGATCATACCAGAATGAACTGCCGCTAAACCCACAACACTATTAGCGATCGCACCGGCAACTTTATCCAACAATGGTCGTACGGATAAAGTGACCGATTCATTTCGTGTGCCATTTTTCAATTGGCCGTATTCAACACTATCGGTGATCGTCATTAAAGCAGCTAAGAAAATCATTGGGTATGGGAAGAAGAAAATACCGACGGCAATCAGAACCGCAATTACATTGTGGCCCGCCAACAAGAAGATAGCGTATCCAATTAACATCATCACAATGCCACCGACATAAATAGCTCGGCGTTTGATCAAAGCAACTAATGCTGGGAATAAAGAGACGGATATAATGCCTAATACCGCTGTGATCACCCCGACTAACCAATAATAATTAGCGTGTCCGAGTACGTATTGGAAATAATAAGCTAAAAGTGAGTTAGTAACGACATAACTTAACGCGAACAAGAAGTAAGAAAGTGATAACCACATTAATTGATCGTTTTTGGCTAACACCTTGAAAACATCGCGGAAACGGACTTTTTCGCTATTTGCACGAATCAAGCTCTTCTTCTCTTTAGTGCCCATTGCTGTCGCAAGCGCCCCCAAGAAAGAGATCAAAGCAATAACTACCGCAAAGCCGATCCAGCCAGCATGAGTTTTGGTGTCGCCATGGGTCCCTGAGAATAGCTGGGAGAAAAAGACGATCAGCGGGAAGATAATGATCGGTACCCCTTGGGCTCCTAGCGTAGAACCTAAGCGACCAATCGTCCCAAATGTTGCCCGCACTTTAGAATCTACACTTAAAGCCGGTAACATGGACCAAAATGAAATGTCTTTGAACGAGTAGAAAATATCTAGGATCACAAAAGATAAACCGAATAAAACCAGATACAATACCGGATTTTTGGTGGTTAACCCACCAAAGTCAGTAAAAACGATAACCAACATCACCGAACTGATCGCTGCACCTAGCAGCAGCCAAGGTTTGAATTTCCCCCAGCGCGTTTCAGTATTATCGACTGCACCACCGATCAACGGATCAAACATAATTTCAACTAACCGAATTCCTGTCATCAACACCGTCACATAACCAATCATTCGCGCATTAAACGCCTTATCAGCCGTATCGAATAACTGACTAGTTATGAACAACATCAAGTAAGTACTTAACGTTTGGTAAAATGCATCATGCCCGAATGCGCCTAAAGCATATGAAGTATATTGTTTTACATGTTTCATATTCTTAATCTCCCTTAAATCCTATTTTGGATATTGTTAAGTTAACGTGGTTGAAAAAGCCAATTGCTGCGCCTAGTTAGGCTAGCACTCAAAAGCCGAACACTTTTTCACCACACGCTATTTTTGCTCAATACCGCCGCTCGATAATTTTTTGTAGAATTGCATCACGTTGGGTTTGCTTAGCCACATCAAATTGTGTTTTTTCTAGATCATTGAAATCTTGCGCTAACATAAGCGCTTCCAAATATAACCGTAATTGGCGCTTGATATAGACTAAATCGTCCTCGTCATCCTTTTTGGGACTTCCTGGTAATACCATTTGGGCAAACTCTTTCGGATCAATGATGATCTTTTCATCCTTTTTAGCCATCTAAATCGCTCCATTCTATACTTAGCAGTAAATTTACTGTTAAACTTCTATATTATTTTCGGTAACGATAGGTAGTGCAATAGATTCTATGCGCTTTATCTGTAACCGATTTCTAAAGTATAGACCAGTTTTAGTGAAACTTCAACCTGATTTTACTGAAATATTACTGTAATAAAAAAGCTTAGACAACTTGGATTGTCTAAGCTTCGCTGTAACGTTAAACTAGATATAATAAAACAGAAAGGTCGCGCGCACTATGAAATTGATCCACCAACCCATTCAATACCAAAATGAACCCGCTGCCAAATTAACTGGCTACCTCAGCGATAATTCACCTGAGATCGAGCCGCTGCGTGTTCGCCCTGCTGTTGTGATCTGCCCCGGCGGCGGTTATGAAATGACTTCTGATCGCGAGGCCGAACCAGTGGCTTTACAAGTTATCGCTAGTGGTTGCCAAGCTTTTGTCTTACGTTATAGCGTTAGCCCGACCCGCTATCCAATGGCGTTACATCAATTAGCCTACAGTGTCGCCTTGATTCGGCAGCATGCCGCCGAATGGCACGTCGACCCACAAAAGATCATTGTTGCTGGTTTTTCTGCTGGCGGCCATCTTGCTGCTTGTCTAGGCGTATTCTGGCATACTGCTGAACTAGCTAATATTGGTCTATCACCGGCGCAGATGCAACCTAATGGCCTTTTACTCAGCTATCCCGTAATCACTAGTGGTGAATACCGCCATCAAGGCTCCTTTAACAATTTACTTGGCACTGACCAAGCAGCTTTAGCTAAGTTATCTGTAGATCAGCAAGTGACTAACATGACGCCACCCACCTTTATCTGGCACACCGTTGCGGATGGCTCAGTACCAGTAGAAAATAGTTTACTATTTGCTCAAGCCCTACGTCGTGCGGGCGTCCCCTTTGAGTTACATCTATTTCCTGATGGCCGCCATGGCTTAAGCCTAGCCACTCCTGAAGTCAATCCTGATCAACAATTTGATCATCCCGAAGTTGCGGTTTGGTTTGACCTATTTATCACTTGGTTGCGGCGTAATATCTAAATATTGATCAATCGGACTTTGACAATATCCGCTTGCAATGAAATGTCTTCCACAATTGCGTATACGCAAGCTGCCGGGGGACTTTTATTTTATAGATATTAGTATAAACCGTCCCCTGTGCGGACTGCTCACTGCTAAAACTAACATCCGTGATCTTAATGCGTTGCGTTTTAAAGTATTGTCGCAAGTAACGCTTAGTGGCTAGCTTATCCCGATACTTGATCTCGATTTTCTGCAACGTATCAATATGAATGATTTTCTGCAAAAAGGCTAGGACGCCGATCACCACAAGCGCGCTGATAATGGCAATCTCATAATAACCCATCCCTACCGCGATTCCCAGTCCAGCAACTGCCCATAGACTTGCGGCAGTGGTCAATCCTAAAATTGAGTAGCGGGTCACAATGATCGTACCTGCACCAAGAAAGCCGATACCACTGACCACTTGCGCGATCAAGCGCGCTTCGTCTGCGCGTACAACCCCGGCATAGCGCGGAAAGGAACGCGCAAACTCAATCGCCTGAAAGCCGATTTTTTGCTGGATCATGGCGATCACACAAGCGCCGACGCAAACTAAAATATGTGTCCGAATACCTGCCGGTCGATTCTTGTACTCCCGATCATAACCAATCACTCCCGCAATGATCACCGCTAGTAGCAATCGGGCCACAATTTCATCCGTGGTAACTCTAAGCGCCATCTAATCCCTCCAATTATTTTGTAAAAATATGCTTGATCATACTCTTTAAACTAGGTGCACGAACTAACTTCTCCGCTCCAATATGATCACGCATTGTCCGCAAGACTTCTTTGGCATCCTTAGACGCAAATACGTAACGCACATTGCGCGTTGTCTGAATCGTATAGCGCTTCACTTTTTTACCCGCAACTTCAGTGATTACTTGTTCAATATCAGTCCATGGTATCTGGACTGAGTTGCGTTGCGCCCGTTTATTAATAAATTCAAACCCTTGCTCACCGAGCTGAATCTTACCGTATTGTTGCGTCCCTAAAAATAAAGTCGCCGTCACTGTTAATTCAAGCTGCGTATTGATCGATTCAACCATTATCCTACCCCACTTTTTCAACTGTTATTATGGATAATTATAGCATTTACACTACCAATTTAACGGTTACACACTAAGATATTTCAAAGTTAAGCGCGCTTGAAATCGCGCTTAACTACAATTATTAATAAACCAGCAACTACTACGCCTCGGTTCACTTCACTAGCACCACAAAAATAGCATTACCTTCATCAATTGAAGGTAATGCTTATTTAACATCCTATAGTTCATTCCCGTGGCCAGTAATTCTCTTATACAGGCGGCCAAAGCTGCGTTTTATAACATCGAAGAAACTTAATGACCGAACCATATGACTAGGGTCAATATGTTCACGAATACCACGCAATAACGCCTTTGTTTTTTTAGCTGAAAAGGTGAAAGTCCCGTTATGCTTAGTACGCATCGCAAAACGTGGAATCCAGCGTCCCTTAAACATGACTGACGCCAACACATAATCTAGTTCTGACCATGGTATTTGAATAAAATCACGCTTATTACGGTCATTAAAAAATTCAAAACCTTTGTCACCGATCATAATTTTACCGTATTTAGCTGTCCCCATAAAAGAGGTCGCATCGACTACTAAATCGACTTTGGTGTTGATTGATTGTACTGCCATCAGCATAACTCCATTTCTTTTTCATATTCTAAAAAACGATCCACCTATAGTTTAACAAAAAAAGTCCGGGTACGAAGACCCAGACTTAATAAAGCAGTTAATTACATAACGTGTAAGAGATGTAAAACAACACCGACTACGAATAAACCAAGGATAACAATGATTGGTGATACTTTCTTCTTTAATAACCACATGCATAAGAAAGTCAATAGCAATCCTGCTAAACCAGGAATTAATTGATCTAAGTTATCTTGCAGTGTTGTTACTTTAACTTTGTCCAAGGATAAACCAGCAGCTTGTTGTGTTAAAGCTTCCTTGATCCCAGCTGAACCTTTTGGTAAGTTAGCCCAATCAATAAAAGCACCTTTAGCTTGTTTGATTGAAGAAACAACCGGCGTAAATTTAACAACAACCCAACGATTGATCAAAGAACCCAAGATGAACATACCTAAAATAGTTGCACCCTTAGTAACTTTTTGTAGTAAACCACCAGATAAATCATCAGAAATTGATGCACCGGCTTTGTAACCAAATTCCTGTGTATACCACATGAAAGCCATCCGGATTACATTCCATAAAACAAAATACAAGATTGGTCCCATAATATTGCCACTGATTGCCAATGAGGCAGCCAAGGCACCTAAGATTGGCTTAACGGTGAACCAGAATACTGGGTCACCAACGCCAGCCAAAGGACCCATCATACCAACTTTAACCCCTTGAATCGCAACGTCATCGATTGGAGCGCCATTAGCACGCTCTTCTTCAAGCGCCATAGTAACACCAATAATTGGTGAAGCCAAATATGGATGGGTATTAAAGAATTCCAAATGCCGTTTCAAAGCAGCGGCACGATCTTCTTTAGTTGTATATAGTTTCTTTAAAGCTGGAATCAAAGTATAAGCCCAGCCACCATTTTGCATACGTTCGTAGTTCCATGATCCTTGGATAAAGGTTGAACGCCACCAAACAGCAATACGGTCTTTTTTAGTTAATTCAACTTTTTTTGTTGGTTCAATTTTATTATCTGCCATTTTTATACGCTCCTTTCGCTAATAATTATCGATGATATCGCCAAGTGGGTCACCGGAGTTAGCGGGACCACCGTTACTTGAGCCACTCTTTTCAGAAAGGTTCAAGTAGATCAAGGCCATAGAAATACCGATAGCACCAAGGCCAATCAAAGTTAAGTCTTTAACAGTTGCTAAGACAAAACCAATAGCGAAGAATGGCCATACTTCAGCAGTAGCCATCATGTTGATAACCATTGCATAACCTACGGCAACGACCATGCCACCACCGATAGACAAACCATCAGTTAACCAAGTAGGCATAGCGTTCAATACTTCTCTTACAGGGCCAGCACCAACAGCTAAAATCAAAGCTGCTGGAAGGGCAATACGAACACCTTGCATGCAGATTGCGATAACATGCCAAGTTTCAATACCTCTGAAGCTACCTTGTTCAGCGTAACGGTCCATGATATGAACAATAGCGGTTGCAATTGTACGAGCAAGAATTGTTAATAACAATCCGGCTACGGCTAATGGTACGGCAATGGCAATGGCTGATGAAACGCCGCCTTTACCTTGACCACCTAATACTAAAATAATTGCGGATGCTACGGCTGCTAAAGCGGCATCAGGTGCAACTGCGGCACCGACGTTTGACCAGCCTAAGGCGATCATTTGTAAAGTACCACCTAAGATCATGCAAGGTACTAATTGTCCTGTTACTAAGCCGATTAACGTACATGCAATAACTGGCTGATGGAAATGGAATTCATCCAAAATACCTTCCATACCAGCAAAGAATGCTACGATAATGACTAATATCACTTGAATAAAGTTTAAATCCATGATGATTAATCCTCCGTTTCCTTCTTTTTATTAAGCTTGTTTATTTAATTCGTCTTGTGCCTTTTTAAGGATACTATCCATGTTTTCAGGAGAATCACCGGGCACTTTACGAACATCAAACTTGATGCCCTTTTCCTTCAAAGTAGCAAATGTATCAATATCTTTTTGGTCAAAAGCTAAGACTTTGTTAGGTTGAACTTTCCCAACTGAATGAGCCATTGAACCGATGTTTAGTGTATCGAATGGCACTCCACCTTCGACGGCACGCAATGCATCTTCTGGTGTTTCGAATAATAACAATGCACGTTGGCCACCAAAGTGTTGGTCATCCTTAGCTAATTTGATCATTTGATCAACCGGTACAACATGGGCTTTGACACCAGATGGTGCTGCCTGTTGGATCAAGTTCTTCCGTAAGTCATCTTTAGCAACTGAGTCAGAAACAACAATGATCCGTGTTGGATTCACTGATTTAGTCCAAGCAGTGGCAATTTGACCATGCAACAAACGAGAATCGACACGTACTAAGACGTACTTCATCTTACCTGGTGCACCAGCACTAGCACCTGATTTAGCAGCCGCTTTTGGCGCTTCTTTTGGTGCTAATTCTTCTGGCTTGACCTTGACCCCATCTTTAGCTGTTTCGATAATGTGTGCGGCAATTTCATGCGCGCTGTTCATTGAAAGCCGTGATGCATAAGCTTCAATCAACATTGGCAAGTTCAATCCGGCAACGATCGCCCACTTGTCTTTATGTTCTTCAAACAAGTTATTTGTTTGATTGAACGGTGTGCCGCCCCAGAGATCGACTAAGAATAAGACTTGGTCTTGGTCACTGAAAGACTTGATTGCTGCTTCTGCTTTTGCCTTAAAGTCATCTGGACCTTCGCTAGGCATCAATGTTACAGCTTTAACATCCTCTTGTTCTCCAAAAATCATGTTTCCGGATTGCAAGATACCTTCGGCGAATTGACCATGACTAGCAATAACAATTCCTACCATCTTTTTACCTCCTACTAAATTAAAATAATGAAATAAGTGCAAGAGCAGTAGTTTCACCCACTACCCTTGGCAGGAAAGCCCTGCCAATATTGTTTAAAATGAACCCAGATGCACATCTGAATTCAATTAGAAACCATTTCTTAGTAGCAGATCGCTTAAATTTTGCTTGCGATCTGCCGGCACCTTTTGCGCGTATACTTCTAGACCAACTTCATCATGCAGGTAATGAATTGCCTCTGCTTGTAGCGGCCCGATGGCAACTGAATTCGTTACCATTTTCATCCCCTCATGAAACGCTAAGCTACCAATATCAACGCCAACTTGCGATAAGTCGAGGCCACCTTTGACCAAACGCGCCATATCTTCCACAGTTTCTGTCAGCAACAATGGCTCAAAAACATCAAACCGTGGATCGTGATAAATTTGGATCATTTTATCTACTGTGATGACATTAGCGCGAATCCCAGGTGGTGCGGCCTGAGTGATCAAGGTTTTACGTAAAACATCGTGCGCCACTGTGTCCGAAACGACCAAGATTCGATTTGGCTTCACGCTTCTAGCCCATACTGTCGCAATTTGTCCATGGAGCAAGCGACTATCAACACGGGCTAAACAAATGGCCATCGTCATCCGCAGCTTACCTCCTAAAACGTGTTCAGTTCAAGATGTTTAACGCCTGCTCTAGCCGTCTCCTCGAGATGGGAAACGATTTCAGAAACAGACTTATCTCTAACTGTATACGATTCTAAAAGCATTGGCAAGTTTAACCCTGTAATCAGCGCGTACTTGTCTAAATTTTCAGCAACAATTCGACTTGCCACGTTAAAGGGAGACCCACCAAAGAGATCAATTAAAAACAAAACCTGATCATCTTCATCAAAAGTCGCCAACGCGTCCTTAAACTTTCTCGTCAAGTCATCGGGACCTTCATTAGGCATGAATGTTACTGCTTGAACTTTTTCCTGATCACCAAAAATCATTCGCGAAGATTGTAAAACACCTTCAGAGAATTTACCGTGGCTTGCAACAATGATTGCAATCACATTGTCACCTCCCACTTTGACCTACACTTATATATTAAGCAAATACCGTGCCAACTTTTGTGTATCGCTTGTAAACGTCTATACCACTTGCTTTTCGACAATAAAAAAAGCAGCGATACACTATTGATACAGTGTATCGCTGCTTAATTTTTCCTTAAGACACACTTTTTTGGGCTTGTGTATCGAAAAGCTGCTCGACATAGTAAATTTCATCGTCATTGAGGCTTAATTGTAGCTGTTCTTGTAAAATTGCATTACTAGCTTGAATGCCAGTGTAGTAAGGTGACTGTTTGATCGTTGCTCGCTCTACCGCCGTCGCTGTAACCGTTTGCCGTAATAAAGTTCGTTCCAGCGCGCCAGCAACGTGTAAAATTAAACCGATCCGAAAAGTTTCCGTAAAACTTAATTTTAGTGTATCACTTAGCGTGTCAGCATAACGCCATAAGATATCGATCAGCTTGTGCGGATTTAAATACAAGAAGTAATCCTTCATATAAGATTCGCATAATTCCTTAGTTAAATTAGGCGTCGTTGCCTGTAACTCTTCATGATCGATTACCGCCATCACTTGTTCAAAGAAATCACGGCCATCATCCTGAATCAGACGGTCCAGTGCCACAAACGGTACTTGTAGATCTGGCTTAACGATCCCAGTTGCGGCAATGATATGGTATTTTTGGCTCAGATCGTACAGCGTTTGCTTCATGTTGACCACCGAAATTGGGATCACCGTCACATCGTCGATCAACTGATCAACTAATTGCTGCTCGATCATTTTTTGAATCCGCACTGCTGTCCCTTCACCAGTTGAACAAATCGCTACCACTGCCCGTGGCAATTTTTGTTGCGCTGGTTCTGCAGTCAATGCTTTAACTGATGGTAGTGTATCGCCGTTAACCTTGGAGTAGCCGTGGAATTCTTTTAGCTCGCTGTAAATGATGTTCAGATCATTATCGATCAGTTCCGTTTTGCGAACCGCCTCCAACACCATTGCCGTGGTGACCATATCGATCGTCTGTACTTTGATGCCAGTTTCTTCGTAAATGCGCTCCGAAAAGGTTGACAGCGAGCCCATGTCGACGAGCAATATGACGCCATTGCCGTTATCGGCTTGGCGAACCTTTTCGACGATGCCCTGATAGGCGATCTGCGGGCTCATTTCGATCGGCATGTCGTAGGCCAATAAGTTATCAGCCGACAATAATTTATTGACGACTTGGACCATTGATGACGCAGTGCTACTACCATGGGCCGCCACAACGACACCAACTTTACCGGCGACTTGAACTGAGCGCAGCGACGCCAGCAAAATCGTTAAGTAATACACTTCCGACTTAGGAATCGGTACATTGTAATGGGTCTCCAACTCCTGTTTGATCAGGTAGGCCGCTTCCAATTCTTTCGGGTAATCAGCAACCATCCCTTTCAGATCTTCACTGATATTGCGGACTAATTTACCAGACTGGATTCGTTTGACGAAGGAACTAATGTGCAAACTGACCGCATAAACAAAGTTCCGTTTAAAGGTGTAACCCAGTAACTGCTGCACTTTGCCTTGGATCTCCTTGGTCAGATCGATGATATCGTGATCAACGATTTCGGCCAGCTTATTGTCCGCCTGCTCGTCGATCGCCGTTTCATGGTAAAAGGATTTCAAATGCAAATTAATATCGGTGGTGATGAAATTGTTGATATGCTCCTGATCTAAGCCTTCTGACTTGAGAATCGCCGCCTTATCGCCAATGATCTCATATAAATTATATGGTAGCTCATACGCATCCTGCTGCAGCGTCGCTGACGTCTGATCAGGACCGATCACCATCACCGGTTCCAACAATTTGGTCACTTCGCCTAACTCATCACGGTTAGAAGCCAAGGTGGCGATGCCTGCTTGGATCGTTGCCGGTAGGTCTTCAGCCGTGATCATGATTGAATCGTCGGACTGCATATGCCGCAAAAAGCCTTGGGCACAAACCAATTGAATATTCGATTTCAATTGGCCGACGTTCCCGTAAGTCACACTGCCGAGTAACGCCTTGACCACGTCTTCGCTGATCTGCACCTGCTTGTGGATCCGATTGGCTTCCAAAGAAAACAGTGACTGCAATAATTGCAACCGTTCCTTGGCTGGCCGCTGATTAAACGCTGGTAATTGGATCGTAATCGGGATCCGCCGCACAAACGTTTCTAATAAGCTACTTTCTGGATTTTCCGTGGTCGCACAAACCAAACGCACATTAGCATGATGGGTTTTAGCCGTTTCACCTAAGCGACTATAAGTACCGTGATCCATGAAGTAGAAAATCATTTCCTGACCTTCTGGCGGCAGCCGATGGACTTCATCTAAGAACAACATGCCGCCCTCAGCCTCCTGAATCAGCCCATCTTTGTCCTCATTAGCACCGGTAAAAGCGCCTTTGGTGTAGCCAAATAAATGCGACATCAGTAACTCCGGGTTGTGGGCGTAATCAGCACAGTTAAAGGTGATCAGTGGCTTTTCAGTATCAATGATTTTATGGACACTAGAAAATTGATACATTCCGTGGACGAAAAAAGTTTTCCCTGACCCAGTTGGCCCAATGATCAGCGTATTTAACCCTTTAGGCGGATAAAGCATTGCCGCCTTAGCCTGCTCGACTTGATTTTTCAAGCTACCTTGTGCGCCAATCATTTTATCGAAAAAGTCAGTCGTTACTTCCGCTGCTGGCGGTGTTTTGACCACTGTGGGCACGGGCGTCGCTGCACTTGCTGCCATTGGCTGCTGCACCAATTCAGGCGTGATATACCGCACTGGCCGACCAGCCAGCTTGATCAATTTACCGGTGCGCACCAAGTCATTTAACGCTTTGGAGACATTTGGCCGCACGATTCCTAGATCAGCCACTAACTGCTTCGTAGTCGCGCCAGCACCGTGATCGATCTTCTCTGGCGTCAGTTGTTGCGAAATTTTGACAACTTGGGAATAGATCCGCTCAATTCGTTTCAAAATAACTTACTCCTTAATTTTAGCGTATATTAATTCAGGTCGCGGTGACCATTTTTTAACACATTTCGGCTAACTGATTAGTGACGAGCAATTATATTTTTAGTGTATCACAAAGCGATACACAAGCAACCGAACAGTTGAAAAAAACTAGTTAAAAGGACTGGATACCTTCTAACTAGTTTCTAAGATCATAATATTCTATTTAATCAGCCAGCCAGCTAATTTCGGTTGCTTGTTCTGCAACCAAAGCATAGGCCGAGTTTGTAATAACCACTGCTTAAAGCGCGGTGATAACTTTTCAATACTGATCAAGGCTAAAATTAAAAATGGAATACCGGGAATGATCGGAAAAATCAACCCGGCTACCCCGAGCAACAAGGACGTTAAGGCACTAAAACTCCAAAAAACTTTTAACAGTAAGAATGTCATTCACATCAGCCTCCTTGGTCATTAATGATCGGTTACTCGTCAATCAAAGATTGAATTTCGCCACTTCAGCCACCAAATACAGCAGCGGTGATGTTAGCGTGCGTTTGAAAAAGCGCCTAGATTTTGAGCACTAGCATAGTAAGCCGATAAGCAACACGCAGTGATGTGTCCAGCTTGCGTAGTTAGGCGTAGAAATCTACTTTTTCAACCACGTTTACACTAAATCGTCGGTAAAAACTAACTTTTCCGTATTTTCTAAATCCAGCGCTGGTGATATTAAGTTAACATAAACCCATCTAAAAAAGTACTATTTAGCCTAGCATTAAGGAAAACATAATAACTATTCTAACAAAAATCCTTGCCGCTGTAGCACTTGCAACAACTCAGCCCGTTTTTCTGGTTGTAATGACAAACGTTGCTGCACCTGATTTGTAAAAGTATCAACGCGCCGATTTGCGTCGCGCAGATCATAGTATTCGTGCACCCGCGCGTCATAGTCGGCTAACTGCGGTTTTACCGGTGTTGGCAGCTGATAAGTATTTTCAAAATGGACAAAACGTTCCGGTAAGCGCGGCTTTAATTGCGGCGCCTGATCCGGCCAGCCGATCGCCAAACCCAACACTGGAAAAGTCAATTGTGGTAATTCTAAAATATCGATCAGCTGCTGGGCATCATTTAAAATACTACCCAAAATAACCGCGCCTAAACCAAGACTTTCAGCTGCCACCACGGTATTTTGTACTGCCAAGCTTGCATCCGACCACGCCTGTAAAAAACGATCGGCACCACCTAAATGATTCGCGGTCGTATCCATTTCCGCGCCAATCTGCTGGTTACGATGCTGATCAGCGATGAAAACGAACAAATGACCATTGTCTGCCACATAAGGTTGTTTTGAAATCGCCGCGATCTGTTGCTTCTTGGCCAGATCAGTCACACTGATCACACTGAATGCCTGCTGAAAATTAGAAGTCGCTGTATGTTGTGCCACCGCGATCAATTCGCTGATCATTTCCGGCGCCACTGGCTGATTCTTAAACGCCCGAATCGTGCGATGAGCCAATTGCCGTGCAACCGTTGAGTTCTCTATCATATTAAGACCTGCTTTCTGCTGAAGGATATAAGTTAATTATAACTCACACCAAATTCTGCAGACATGGTAACTTATTTTTCCCCGTCGCCATATCGCGGTGGGATTTTTTGTTTAATAGGCCAATTTTGTGATAATCGCCGTTGCTTGCAAGTATCTTAACTTCTGCTATTATGAGTATATAAAAAGCGGACACCATTGGCCGGTGCCCGCTAAGCGTGAGTATAGCACGTGCTAATAGGTTAGCTAATCCTTTTTGGGATTAGCTTTTTTTATCGCATAGGCTTTGGCAAAATTAATTGCCGCCCTTGAAATAATAACTGGCGCCACAGCGAAAGCCGTTTTGTATAGATTTGGTGGATAGTGTGACGTTCACGTGCCTGCTCACTAGGTTGGAAAGTCAGGGGATCAATCCTAACGTCAACCTAGAATCGATTATATCAAAGTCATTCACCCAAGAGCAGTATCCTTACACGATACTAATGACAATTTCATAATAAAGCTTTTTTGAAGCCAAATACAAAAAAACGTTGCAACTAAAAGACTAAGCAAAGCCTCTTGTAACAACGTTTTTACATACTGTAAGTATTTGATGCGGCTGACTGGACTTGAACCAGCATGGGAAAAATTTCCCACTAGATCCTTAATCTAGCGCGTCTGCCATTCCGCCACAGCCGCAAATAACCAACTGTTATATTCTAGCAAAAAATTCGTAGCGGCGCAACGGTTTTCATTAATTTCTAATTTTGTAAAAAACGCAGCTCACTTTCGTGGGCTGCGCCATCTTTACTTTTCAATCGCCAAACCGGCTGGCGCAATAGCTAAATTTAGCCAGCGCCCGTTCAACGGTAATTTTTCTAATTCTTCAAGGATCTCATCAGCTTCCACCGTTGGCACCATACTGATCACAGTTGGGCCGGCACCACTTAAATAAGTCCCACACGCACCGTGATCACGGGCGCAGTCACGGATCTGTTCTAGATGTGGCACTAATTTTTCCCGATAAGTTTCGTGGAATTGATCGCGCTCCATCATGCGGCCGGCTAATTCTAAATCACCGCGCAAGACTGCCGCCACCAACACATTAGCCGCCGAACTTGTTGCCACTGCCGCCCGCAGTGGCATTTGCTTCGGTAACACGGCGCGACTCGCACTGGTTAGCAATTCTGTGTCGGGAATAAAAGTTAATGCCCGCGCTGCTGGAAATGGTGCACTGATCGCATCAGCTTCAACATCATCATAGGTTGCCGTGACAAAGCCACCATAGATCGCTGGCGCCACATTATCAGGATGGCCTTCTAATTTGACCGCCATCTGCAGCATATCATACTGGGTCAGATCCAAGTCACCTAGCTGATCAGCCAGCGCAATACCGGCAATGATTGCCGACGAGCTGCTACCTAAACCACGAGCCAGCGGAATTTCTGAACGCATGATCAAATGATGTGGCTCCAAATCAGGGATCAGCGCCAACGCTGTTTTAATGATCAAATTATGCTCATCACTAGGCACTTCTGCCCCCATTTCATGTTCGATAAACCAATCTGACCGTGCCTCAGCGATTGTTACTGTCAAATACAGATCTAATGCTAAGCCGATCGAATCAAAACCAGGGCCAAGATTGGCGCTAGTGGCTGGTACTCGAATCGTTGTCATAACTGCTGCTCCCCCTATCTCACTTAAAAAAATCCGTAAATATGCGGCACTGATTATTATTTATTCAAATACAAACATAAGCTCTTGTAACTAATTTTCTGTGTCCTAGTAGCAACTGACGAAAGCGCTATAGAACTTTATATGTTGATAATAAACTAATATTGTCCAAATTGGCAACCGCCGTCGTGATTTTTTGTAGTTGGTCCAAATCGATTTCGTGAGTGATCATAACCACGTGTGCAAAATCACCATCACTGGAAGTTTGGATCAACTGTTTAAAGCTCGCTTGCGTTTCTGCCATCACTTTCGTCAAGGTTAGCATTTGGCCTGGAATATCACGCATTTTCAAAGCAAAGTAGTAAGCTGATTTAACCGCTATTGCTGGCGCTAACGCCGCACCTTGACGGTAATTATTGAACGTGTTACCGGTGATGCCGATACCGATATCTTTGGTCACGGAAATAATATCGCTTAAAACACTATTCGCCGTTGGTAATTCACCAGCACCAGGGCCATAAAACATGGTCTCGCCAACTGCCGCACCTTTGACGACCACCGCATTATTTTCATTTTGCACCGCAGCTAGTGGGTTAGCTGTTGGCACCAAAGCTGGCCCGACGGAAACATTGATTTTACCGTCGATCTGCTTGGCCGCCCCGATCAATTTGATCGTGTAACCTAAGTTTTGCGCCTGCTCAATATCTTCTAAGCTAATTTTATCGATTCCTTCAACTGCAATGTCATCTAAGGTCACATTCATCCCAAAGGCAAACTGTGTCAAAATGATCATTTTGTAAGCTGCATCGATTCCGGCAACGTCATTAGTCGGATCACTTTCCGCAAATCCCAGCTCTTGAGCCGACTTCAATGCCGCCGCATAGCTGACCTTTTTCTGATTCATCTGCGTTAAAATGTAGTTCGTTGTACCGTTGACGATTCCGCTGACTTCTAAGATCTGATCAGCCGCAAAGCTGTTAACGATTGTCCGTAAAATTGGAATCCCACCGGCAACACTTGCTTCATACATTAGATCACGCTGTTTTTGTTGGGCGATATCGACCAGCCGAGCCCCTTTTTGTGCGATCAAGTCCTTGTTCGCCGTTACCACGTGTTTGCCGGCCCGCAGCAATTGTTCAATATAGCTTTCTGCTGGGTCGATCGTGCCCATGACCTCGACTACGATCTGCACGGTAGAGTCTTGGACCATATCGGCGATATCAGCAGTCACCGGTACATCTGGTAACTCAACGTCCCGCTTTTTATCGGGATTATGGACGACCACACGTTTGATCACCAGCTCGCGCCCAGTGATCGCTGAGATCTTATCTTTATGATCCTGCAGCAAACGGACAACACCGCTGCCGACGGTTCCTAAACCAAGTAAACCAATACCTATTTGTCGCATTTTTGTATCCTCCTCTTACTGTAATAACTGCAGGCGGCCGCCGCATTTACCACAAACGTAGCGCTGTGTATTCAAATGGCGCTGCCGCGAATATTCTTGGCCACATTGCTGGCATTGATAGTGAATCGCGTGACTAACTGGTGCCGGTGCATAACGACTGCCACCGACTGCTGCTAACCACTGCTTAAAATCACGATCACGATGGCGGTAGCCCCCGCCGGCCAAGTGCAAGTGATAATGGCACAATTCATGCTTAACGATGCCGAGCAAAACTGACTTATCACTATCTTCCGCGAAACGCGGGTTAATGTCAATATGGTGATCATTTAAATGATAGCGTCCGCCAGTCGTTTTCAAACGGCGATTAAAATTAGCTTGATGTTGAAAAGGACGCTGGAAATATTTTAATGAAATCCGTTGAATATATTGGGTTAATTCTAGGTCAGTCATTTTCCCGCGGTGGCACCATCGTCAATTGTACGCGTTCACGCTGCTCATCTACAGACAAGACCCAAACGTGGACAATATCGCCAACCGCAACCACCTCGCTTGGATTCTTGACAAAACGATCAGCCAGCTGCGAAATATGGACCAAACCGTCATGTTTAACACCGATATCGACAAAGGCGCCAAAATCAATCACATTACGCACCGTGCCTTCAAGTGCCATTCCTGTTTTTAGATCGGCGATCGACAACACGTCCGTCCGCAATAACGGCTGGGCGTAATCATCCCGTAAATCGCGACCAGGCTTACGTAAGCCACTAATAATGTCCTGCAAAGTAACCAAACCAACGGATAATTCAGTCGCAAGCTCAGGTGTGGCCACGATTTTTTCCACTTTAGCAGTTCCAACTGCCGCCAAGGTCAAATCAAACTTTGCCAGCAGTTGTTTAGCAACCGCATAACTTTCTGGATGAATATCCGTGTTATCCAACACATTTTTACCATCGATGATCCGCAAAAAGCCAACCGATTGTTCAAAGGCTTTCGGACCTAAGCGTGGTACTTTTTTCAGTTCTTGGCGCTTCGTAAAGTTACCTTGTTCATTACGATAGGTCACAATATTGTGCGCTGTAGTCTTACTTAAACCAGAAATATGTTCCAACAATTCTGGACTAGCCGTATTCAAATTAACACCCACACTGTTGACCACATCTTCAATGACAATATCTAGTTGCGCACTTAACTTCTTTTGTGGCACATCATGCTGGTATTGACCAACGCCAACCGCTTTAGGATCGATCTTGATCAACTCAGCCAATGGATCTTGCAGGCGCCGAGCAATACTGACCGCACTCCGTTCTTCAACGTTGAACTCAGGAAATTCAGCTCGTGCCACATCACTGGCTGAATAGACACTAGCGCCAGCTTCATTAACGATCACGTAATAGACTTTGCGATCTAACGTTTTCAGTACGTCAGCCACAAATTGTTCCGACTCCCGACTGGCCGTCCCGTTGCCAATAGCGATCATTTCCACTTGATTCTTTTCAATAAATTGTTTAAACGTCCCAGCGGCAGCTTGCCGTTTTGCTTGCGGCGCTGGTTTATGTGGATAGATCACTAATTTATCAAGAAATTTACCAGTAGCATCAACAACCGCTAATTTACAACCTGTGCGGTAAGCAGGATCAAAGCCCATCACCACGCGCCCTTTTAGCGGTGCTTGTAACAATAAGTTACGCAAATTTTCGCCAAACACAGCAATCGCTTGGTCAGCTGCTTGATCGGTCAAATCAGTGCGGATCTCCCGTTCGATGGCTGGACCAATAAACCGTTTATAAGCATCTGCAATGGCGGCTTTAACATAATCAACCGCTGGGCCCTGGTGACCACGAATGATTGCCTGCTCTAAGTGCCACAAAATCGGACGTGTTTCAATTTCAAGGCCCGCCTTTAAAATACCTGCCTTTTCGCCGCGGTTAACTGCTAATACTCGATGAGAAACCATTTTAGCTAATGGTTCCGCAAAATCATAATAGATCGAGTAAACTTGCTTCTCATCTAAAGTTTTATCCTTGGCTTGAGCCGTGAACTTAGCGTGTTTCGTCGTATATTGCCGCACCCATTCGCGGAACGTCGCGTTATCGCTGAACTCCTCAGCTAAAATTTCGTGGGCACCAGCCAAAACATCATCTGCTGTGACTAACTTTTTGGCTGGATCAACAAAAGTCTGCGCCTTAGCTACGATGTCAACTTGCGGAAAAGCCAACAACCAGGCCGCAAACGGTGCTAAACCATTTTCCCGCGCAATCGTCGCTTTAGTCCGCCGTTTTTGTTTGTAAGGTAAATACAGATCCTCAACTTGCTGCAATTTAGTGGCTTTTTGAATCTTCTTTTGTAATTCCGGCGTTAACTTGCCTTGTTCTTGAATGTTTTTTAATACTTCATTTTGCCGCTCAACTAGTCCCATTTGGTAGTTATAAGTAGTTTCGATGGCCCGAATTTGGACTTCATCTAAGTTACCAGTAACTTCCTTACGGTAACGCGCCACAAACGGCACCGTGTTGCCATCGGTCAATAATTGAAGCGTACTTTTAATTTGTTTGCCATGATATTCAGGTAAGCGGTCAATTGTCCGCTGTAAAATTTCGTTATCCATGTCGACCTCATTCTATTAATTTACTTACCTACTATTATACGTAGCCGGTTCGGGAAATACCAGTATACAAAAAGAGTCAGCCTGAATGAACGGCTAACTCCATTTTATTTTCTACTAGCTCAATCTCAATATTTTTCAACACACGCGACTAGCTTAATGTTTCGTCAAAGAACTCATACAACTGCTCGCGACTTAATTTTTGTTTCTCGGTTGCGTTAAAATCAGCTTCGATCCGTCCATCATCAATGACGATCAGCCGATTACCGTATGCCAAGGCATCTTCCAAATGATGGGTGATCATCAGGCAAGTTTGGTTGCTTTGGGTGATGCGCTTTTGTGTGTAGTGCATCAATTGTTCACTGGTTTTTGGGTCCAGCGCTGCCGTGTGTTCATCTAACAGCAAAATATCTGGCGTTGTCATGGTGGCCATGAGCAAACTTAGTGCCTGCCGTTGACCACCGGATAAGTTGCCGGTTGGCGTATCTAGATGATTCTCTAGCCCATTACCAATCTCAGCAGCCATTTCACGAAATTTATCACGATTTTGGCGCAATTTACGTAGCTTCAAAGTCCGTCGTTGACCGCGCTGTTGGGCTAACAACAAGTTTTCCGCAACCGTCATCCGCGGTGCGGTCCCCATTTTCGGGTCCTGAAACACACGACTCAGATATTGTGCGCGCTTTTCTTCGTTGTCGCGACTAATATCGCGCTGACGCAAAATCACTTGACCAGCGGTAGGCTGTAAATTACCAGCGATCGTATTGAATAATGTGGTTTTGCCGGCCCCATTTGTCCCTAGCACCGTGACAAAATCACCGCGATTGATGGTTAAATTCAGTTGTTTTAAAATTTGCCGCTCCTCATTACCACTATTAACCGTAACGACAATATTCTTTAATTGTAAAATTGGCTCACTCATGCCGACTCACCCCATTCCGGATTAACTTTTGAACGTGAAAACGTTGTTGCAATGTTGGTAACATTAATGCCAGCGCCAAAACGATCGCTGAGATCAACTTTAGATCGTCTGTATTGAAACCTAATTGGAGAACGATCAACAAAACGAAACGATACAAAATACTGCCTAAGATCACAGCAACTAGGCGTTGATTCATGGTTAACTCGCCAAAAGCAACTTCACCGATAATGATCGAAGCCAGTCCGATAACGATAACGCCGATCCCCATACTGACGTCAGCGTAACCGTTACTCTGCGCCATCAATGCACCAGCAATACCGATAAAGCCGTTAGAAACCATCAAGCCCATGATCGTCATGCCATCCGTTTTGATGCCTAATGACCGCGCCATTGTGACGTTATCACCGGTAGCGATAAAGGCTTGGCCTAACTCAGTTTGCAAGAAATAGATCAGAATAAGCAAGGTGACCAATACGAACAAGAAGCCAACCACAACGCCATCAAAATATTGCGGTAAGCGGGTCAAAAATTTTGCCTTGAATAGTGTATTTTCATTTAACAAAGAAACATTCGCCTTACCCATCACCCGTAAGTTGATTGAATATAGCGCCGTCATCACTAAAATACCGGCTAATAAAATCGGAATTTTACCTTTGGTATAAAGCAACCCCGTAGCTAAACCGGCTAACATCCCGGCAACAAACGCCAACAACGTTGCCAATAATGGCGACATACCATGCGTGATTGCCGTAACTGCTACTGCCGCACCAAACGGAAAAGTGCCTTCAACTGTCATATCAGGAAAATTCAGCACCCGGAAAGTCAGAAACAAGCCGACACCGAGAATCCCCCACATTAGTCCTTGACCGATCGCTGATGTAATTAGACTCATTTATAAACCTCTCCTTTCTGTTGTGCTTCTTTTTGTAACTTAGCCGGAATCTTGATTCCCAGCAAATCTGCTTCTTTTTGATTCAAAATTAAATCACCTTTAGCCACGATTTTCACTGGCGTGGTGGCTGGATCAGATTTACCTTCCAGTACATCCGCCGCCATGTTCCCAGTTGCTACACCTAACTGATATTGATTGATCCCGTAAGTCGCTAAACCGCCATCTTCGACCATCGTCCCAGCTGGTGGGAAAACGGGGATCTTGGCTGCGTTGGTATTTTTGACCAGGGTCTGCATTGCACTGGCGATCGTGTTATCAGTTGGTACGTAAACCGCCTTGACTTGGCGCGCCATGGTTTGGGCCACTTGATCAACATCGTTAGAATTAGAGACGGTGAATTCTTTGATCGTAAAGCCGTACTTCGGTGCTAACTTGCGCACCACTTTGACTTCTGCTTGCGCCGATGGATCACTGGACGTATACATCACCCCGAGTACTTTAACATCAGGCAAAAGCTCACGAATCAATTTCAATTGGTCAGCAGTTGGTGTGCGGTTAGACACGCCGGTGATGTTATGGCCTGGGTGCGCATTATTTTCAACTAAGCCGGCTGACTTCGGATTAGAAATAGCACCTAAAATTAACGGTGTCGTTTTATCAGTATTAGCGATCGCCTGTGCCGCCGGTGTGGCGATACCAATGTTTAAATCAGTATTTTCATTTTGAAAACGTTCGGCGATCGATTTTAGATTACTTTGATCACCCTCAGCATTTTTAAAATCGATTTTAGCAGTTTTGCCATTAACAAAACCACGCTTACGCAACTGATCAATGGTGCCGCGACGGATATCATCTAGCGCCGGATGCGACATCGTTTGTAAAATACCGATCGTTGGCTTTTTTACCGCCTGTGGCTTGTCTTGTTTCACACCGCCTTCTTGGAAAAACGCAAAACCGAGAAAAACTAGCAACAAACCAATGAATGATAACATACGTTTCATGTAAAACCCTCCCACAACTATTTTTTCAAGAAAAAAAGCAACCACCAATTTAAGGGTGATTGCTTAAAAGTAAACAAAAACCCGCATAGATTGTCTATGCGGGCACAAAGAACAGCAAAGCCAACATAGATACGTTCCTCTGACAGAGCGTATCTACATTAGATAACGATCTGTCTACAGTTGGCTTTGCCACCAGGCATTGTTCAATTGTAACCGACGTCGTTGCATTGCGGTTCCCCTTTTCTCGATTTAAATTAGTTAGAGTATAGCTTAGTTCCTACTAGCTTGTCAAATCTATTTTTAATCTATTTCACATTTTCAGAAGAATACTTTCTGAGATCATTCGTACAGAACCAGAGCAAATTCCATTCCAGTACGCACAAACGGACTATCGGACTAGCACCTAACTAACCCCGTTTTGGTGTATTACCTCATGTTTTTTCCACACAAATAGTAGCCCAGTATTGAGCCTATTTTAAAATAAAAAAGTGCCAAACCTCTCGGCCGACACTTTTCATCTGCTTATTGTAACAACTGTGCGATCCGCGCAATTTGCTTGTTTAATGCCAACGAACTATCGTCTTGTTGCTTTTCCGCTGCAGCAAATGCCGCAGTGTCGATCGTATGTGCGGTGGCATCAACACTAGCCGCCATTTGGACACAACCGGCAACATAATCCGTGTAGGCACTCAGCAATAAATGGTGAATGCCTAACGCTTTAGCTGGTGGGCGCACTGCTTTGACCGTAGCCAAATTAGCTTGGTAATCAGCAACGCCGCGATCGAAGTTGGCTTTAATGCTCGTCCATTGATCATTGCTGATATCGCCGATCGTATCGGTGGCAATAGCTGACTTCAGCAGCTCATAATCACCATTGAGATCAGTCGTCAGGCTCTCTGTCGTCTGAATCATTTGATCAATGACCTGCGCATAATGCGCCATAACTTGTTTTACTTTTACCATATTTACTCCGACCTCACTATAAAATTATTTATTCATACCCATGCGTCGTTGCACGAACTTCACGATTTCGACAATGATCACGATCGAGAAGGAACCGCCCAACACGGTCAACCATTGATGCCAATCAAGCGGTGTGACGTGGAATAATTGGTTAAACCCTGGAATCAGGATCGTTGCTGCCATTAAAACCGTGGAAGCTAAGATCGCCCAGTTAAATGAATGATTAGCGAAAATCCCTTTATGGAAAATCGTCCCGTAAATTGATTTCACGTTAAAGGCATGGAACAACTGAATCAAGCCTAAGGTTGCAAAGGCCATTGTCAACGCATCAGCGTGGGCTAAACTATCACTGGCGTGCATTGGGTAAGTGATCCCGATCCAATAAACGATCAGCGTGATCGCACCTTCCAGCAAACCTTGATAAATAATCGATTGACTTAAACCGCCGGATAAGAAATTTGATTTACGACCGCGCGGTTTGCGTTTCATAATATCGCGTTCCATTGGTTCGATCCCTAAAGCGATTGCTGGGAATGTATCGGTAACTAAATTGATCCACAAAATCTGAACCGGCGCAAGAATTTGCCAGCCGAGAATTGTCATCATGAACAAGGTCAAGACTTCACCTAAGTTAGCTGATAACAAGTACTGAATCGCTTTTTGAATATTAGCAAAGACTTTCCGGCCTTCTTCCACCGCAACTACGATCGTGGAGAAATTATCATCGGCTAAGACCATATCGGAAGCGTTTTTCGATACTTCCGTCCCGGTGATCCCCATACCGATCCCGATATCAGCGGCTTTTAGCGCAGGGGCATCGTTGACCCCGTCACCAGTCATAGCCACGACTTTACCTCGTTTCTGCCAAGCATTGACGATCCGCACCTTATGTTCAGGCGCAACGCGGGCATAAACCGAGTAATCGCCAACTCGCTTAGCAAATTCATCGTCACTCATTTCATCCAATTCGTTACCGCTGATGATTGCTTTTTCATCATGATCCCCAATGATGCCTAAACGTTTGGCAATCGCTTCAGCAGTCTCACGATGGTCACCAGTGATCATCATTGGCCGAATGCCGGCTTCTTTGGCTTCACGAACAGCTTCTTCAACCTCCGGCCGCTCAGGATCGATCATCCCGATCAAGCCAGTAAAGATCATCTCCTGCTCTACCGTGTTCGTATCAACCGTTTCTGGGAGTTCGGTGACAATTTTATACGCCATTCCCAAAACACGCAAGGCTTGCCGTGCTAGCTGCGTATTGGTGTTTAATATCAAATCACGTTCTTTATCGTCCATTGGTTCAACGGTACCATCGACTTCATATTGTGTTGCTCGTTGTAACAACTGATCTGGTGCACCTTTGGTAGCCACTAAATAGCGCCCATCAGCCAACTCGTGAATCGTTGTCATCAACTTACGTTCTGAATCAAACGGTACTTCATTGACCCGTGGTAAACGTTCTAACAACGCTGGCACGTCCAACTTATGAGTCAAGCCAAATTGGACTAGTGCGGTCTCGGTTGGATCACCGAGCAGCTTGCCGTCCTTATCGATTTTGGTATCATTAGCCAACGTCATGATTTGTACCGTCATGTCATCCAAAGTTGCCTTACTTTCACTGGCAACTTCTAAGCGATTGTTGGTAAATAACCGTTCAACGGTCATTTTGTTTTGGGTCAACGTCCCGGTTTTATCGGAAGCAATAATATCGGTGCTGCCTAAAGTTTCTACTGCCGGTAACTTACGCACGATCGCATTCCGTTTCGCCATTCGTCGTGTGCCTAACGCTAAGGTAACCGTCACGATTGCTGGTAAACCTTCAGGAATCGCTGCGACTGCCAAGGAGATCGCCGTTAATAACATATTTAATACGGTTTCTCGTTGGTTAAGTAAACCAAGGGCAAAAATTAAAACGGATAAGAATAAGATCAACCATGTTAACGTTTTCCCTAAAGAATTAAGATTTTCCTGTAATGGCGTCTTCGTTTCGTCAGCTTGATTCAACATTCCAGCGATCCGCCCGACTTCCGTTTGCATCCCGGTAGCCACCACGACCCCAGTTCCACGACCATTGGTGATGTTACTGTTCATAAATGCCATATTCGTTTGGTCGCCTAGACTGACTTTTTCATCAGCTTTAACGTCGAGTACGCCGGTTTGCTTTTCAACCGGTACTGATTCCCCAGTCAAAGCTGCTTCCTCAACACGCAAAGTCTGCGCAGCAATCAAGCGTAGATCGGCCGGCACCACATCGCCAGCTTCAAGTAAAACGATATCACCGGGCACCACATCTTCACTTTTGATCGTGAGTAATTCGCCATCGCGCCGGACATGAGCCATCGGCGCTGACATTTCTTTCAGTGCGTCGATAGCAGCCTCGGCTTGGACTTCTTGGAAAACACCGAAAATAGCGTTTAAAACCACAACCAGCAAAATAATGACCGCGTCGGCAATTTCACCACTAAAAGCGGCCACGATCGCAGCGACTAATAACACCGCGATCATGAAATCCTTAAACTGATCAATAAACCGTTCAATGATTGTTTTGCGCCGCTTAGCGACTAGACTATTGGCGCCGCCTTCACGCAGACGCTTGTCCGCTTCCGCCTTAGTTAAACCTTGTTCAGCGGTGTGGAGTGAAGCCTGTACTTCTGCTGTACTTGTGCTGTAAAACTTCTTCTCTTGGGCCAAAAATAATTCCCCCTTTGATGGATTCGCAGCATACAAAAAGTGAGACCCATGTATGTTGCAGAAACACACATAAGTCTCACTCTTTAAGATAACACCAGAAAAGTCGGGTAGACTTCCTTGTTGACGACGTTATCACGGCCATGTGTGGTCGCAAGTTACTCCCCTATGATTTAAGCTTAGTATAACTGATTGATTATCTATTTTACAAGTAAAAAAATCGGTTACCGCCAGAAATTATCAAAAATAGTAATTGGCAAATGACGTTTATGCGCTGTTTTCAGATACCAGCCTTCAATTTTTTCTGCGGCAGCTGGCGCAACGTCCTTACCTTCCAAATAATTGTCGATCTCATCATAACGCACACCCAGTGCAACCTCATCCGGCAACGCTGGCCGATCTTCTTCCAAGTCTGCCGTTGGCACCTTTAAATAAAGATGTTCTGGTGCGCCTAGCGCTTTAAGCATTTGCTTGCCTTGCCGTTTATCCAAACGATATAGCGGCACCAAATCAGCCCCACCGTCACCGAATTTTGTGTAGAAACCAGTGATCGATTCAGCGGAATGATCTGTGCCTAAAACAACACCCTGCCGCGCCCCAGCGATCCCGTACTGCGCGATCATCCGCTGCCGTGCTTTGATATTACCTTTGTTAAAATCATTGATCGATAATTGATTAGCTTCTAATGCTGTCAAAGTCGCATCGACCGCTGGCTTGATATTGACACGCATCGTTTCATCGGCCTGAATAAAATCGATTGCTGCCATCGCATCACTTTCATCAGCTTGTTCGCCATAAGGTAAGCGCACTGCGATAAATCGATAAGTGGCATCGCCAGTTTCAGCACGCATCTCTTCTGCGGCCATTTGACCAAGCCTTCCCGCTAACGTAGAATCTTGCCCACCGGAGATCCCCAGCACCAGCGTTTTAACAAATGAGTACTTTTTCAGATAAGCTTTCATAAAATCAACACTTTTACGGATCTCAGCTTGCGGATCGATCTCCGGTTGTGTTTTCATTGCTGCAATAATTTCTTTTTGTAATGGACGCAATGGATTCAACTCCTTAAATCACCAATTTAGTATACTTCATTATACCACGCTCCCCGCAGCAAACAGTCTTTTAACCTGACATGCCGCGTCAGACTGAGATACAAAAAAAGCGGCGCATTGGTTTGCGTCGCTTTAGACTTCTAAGCTTTTTTACCGTTGACTTGGTCACGTACTTGCTGAATGATTTTCATCTTGTGATCATATAAAGTAGGGGCCAAATCGACTGGGTAATCTTGTGGGTTCAAATCACGCTTGTATTCATCCCATAAAGACTCCAGCATTGCGGCAGAATAACGGCGAATCTCCGACAACTCTGGCAGCTCATAAACCAACTGACCGTCATGATAGATCGTCCGCAATAATGGCCGCGCATTAAAATTCGTAACGGTTTTATTGATGTAAGTGTAATTAGGGTGGAACATGTATAGTGATTCTTCTGCTAATGGATTTTCATCCCAGAAAGTCACGTAATCGCCTTCGGACTTACCATCAGCCTTTTTCGTGATCCGCCAAACTTGTTTTTTACCAGGCGTGGAGACTTTAATGGCATTGCTGGATAACTTGACTGTGTCCTGCATGGTGCCATTTTCGTCCTCGATCGCGACTAATTTATAAACCGCACCTAAAGCTGGCTGATCATAAGCTGTGATCAAATGCGTCCCCACACCCCAAACATCGATCTTGGCGTGCTGCATTTTCAAGTTCTGGATCGTTTTTTCATCGAGATCATTGGACGCGTAAATCTTAGCCTCTGGATAACCAGCTTCATCCAGTTGCTGGCGCACACGTTTAGAGATATACGCCATATCACCAGAATCGATGCGCACGCCTAAGAAATTGATCTTGTCGCCCATTTCGTTGGCAACTTTGATCGCATTGGGCACACCACTTTTTAGTGTGTCATAGGTGTCGACAAGAAAAACACAATCCTTGTGTGTCTTCGCGTAAGCCTTGAAGCCGCGGTAATCGCTACGATAAGCTTGGATCAAGGAATGCGCGTGAGTCCCGCTGACGGGAATGCCAAAAATCTTGCCAGCACGCACATTACTCGTGGCATCGAATCCACCAATATAAGCCGCTCGTGTGCCCCAAAGCGCGGCATCCATTTCCTGTGCCCGCCGCGTCCCAAATTCCATGACACTATCGGTACCAACGACTGAACGAATTCGCGCCGCCTTAGTGGCGATCAACGTTTGATAATTAACAATATTCAACAAAGCCGTTTCCACCAACTGACAGTCCGCCAATGGCCCTTCAACTTGTAAGATCGGCTCGTTATTAAACACGAGGTCGCCTTCGACCGCAGAGCGAATCGTCCCCGTAAATTTAAAGTTTTTCAAATAAGTTAAAAATTCTTCTGGATAATCCTCGACTTCCCGCAAATAAGCAATATCGGAATCCGTGAATGAAAGCTGCTGGATAAAACGAACGACATGTTCCAAACCGGCGAAAATCGCGTACCCGTTGCCAAATGGCATCTCCCGGAAATAACATTCAAAAACCGCCTGTCGATTGTAGATTCCTTCTTGCCAATAGGTCAACATCATATTGATTTGGTATAAATCGGTATGCAGTGTATAACTGTCATCCGGATATAATTTAGTCATCATCATTCTCCACTTTTAGTTTTAAAGATATTCTAGCATTTTTACCTATTAGATGCGACTATTTATCTGATAATTGCCGGTAAGCCCGCCACATACGCCAGCGACCGCGTAGCATCGTCGCCAGTCCCCGCCGTTGCATACCTGTAACGTTATCGCCATGCCGTACATACTTCATCAACGGTTGCGGTAGCACCACCGTTTTTAAATGATACCGTTGCGCCACTAAAAATAACCACTGATCGTGCATTTCGATTTGCTCAGGAAACGGTAACGCGTACTGTAATAAATGTTGACTAACGGCCATCATCGCACCCGTATAGCCATTTTTCAATAAATTATTCGCCACCGATTGCGGCAGTTGATTGTGATTGTATTGATTCCACGAAGCGGCGATCTGCTGCTGTTTAGCATCGACCACCACCCCATCGTGAACGATCAAATCAGCGTGCTGGCGCTGAAAAGCAGCCACCACCTGTGCTACCTTATCTTCAAACCAAATATCATCTTGATCGGATAGGAAAATCAAGTCACCTTGGGCTTGTTGCAGTGCCCGAGCAAAGCTTTTGATTGGCCCTTGATTGACTTGATTAACTGACAAACGCACATGGACGTCACTAGTGGCAACGGTTTGCTTGATCACCGCTACTGTATCATCAGTGGAACGATCATCGACGATCACCACTTCATCCTGCGCACCTAGTTGCGGCAAAATCGAATTCAACTGCCGGGCCACTGTTTGGGCGCCATTATAGGTTGCCATACAAACTGAAAGCATCACAAGACTCCTTTTCTCTTTCTCGACTGGGTAGCGAAGTAGTAAGTTACACGCCGTAATCTAGGCACTCCTTCAGCCACTCTATCTAAAACCAGCGCCAGCCCCATTTATTAAAATAGCGGTACATCGATGTCAAAAACAACTTAAAGCCACGAGTACTTTTATGTGAATCCCGGGCGTAGTAGTGGATAACTGGCGCGTCAGGCAGATAAAAAATTTGTCCACCAGCCTGATTGATACGCATGCACAGATCGTTGTCTTCAAAATACATGAAAAAGCGCTCGTCGAAACCACCAATTTGCCGCATTATGCTGGCGCGTAGAAACATAAAGGCGCCGGAGCCAAATTTGATTTGTTGCCGTTCGTCACTTAAATCACGACACTCGTAACGCGCAATTCGTTTGGCAAACAAACGTTTCACAAAATCATACCGAATGAAACGCAACAGATAATCAAAAACATCTAATTTTGCGCGAATCAAGTACTGTACTTTACCATCGGGATCGGTAATTTTCGGTGTGATCATACTGACTTCGGGATGGGCGTCAATAAAGTCATACATGGCCACAAAACTAACGCGATTGATCAATATATCGGGATTGCAACAGACAAAATACGGATCGGTACTTTGAACCAGATTAACGTTATGGCCAAAACCAAAACCGTGGTTATCCTCAGCTGCCGTAATAATGATACGCTCATCTGCTAGTGCCTGTAACTTTTTGACATACGCAGGCACCGAATGATTATCAAAAATGCGTAGAGTCACCGGATAATGAGCCATAATCTCTGTTTTAAAGCGCGCGACCGCCTCAAAAACATGTTCACTATTATAGGTCACAATACTAACCGTTATTGGTGCCATTTGCTCCACCTCTACTTCACTATTAAAGAAGGGTATCCCGCCCTCTTACTACATTTTTTAACAATCTGGCTAAAACGTACTCCATAAAGCAACTTTTCATTTAGCCAGATTATATGTTAACTTCAAAATAAGGGTCAAAAAGCGATCAGCCGCTCTTCAACCCTTTATTAACTACTCTGCGTCGGCACCAAATTCTCGTGTGACGACTTTTTGCGCCGCTTCGATGACTTGGTCCATATTGTAATATTTGTATTGGCCTAAGCGTCCGCCAAAAATCACGTTTGGCTGGGTTGCGGCTAACTCGCGATATTGTTTGAATAAACTATTGTTACGCTTATCATTAACTGGATAGTAAGGTTCATCACCCTTTTGCCAAGTCTCTGGATATTCACGCGTAATGATCGTCTTATTTTTATCACCTTTACCGAACTCGAAGTGTTTGTGTTCGATGATCCGGGTATATGGTGTCTCAGCATCGGTATAATTAATAACCGCATTACCTTGATAATTGTCAATATCTAGCTCTTCTTCTTCAAAACGCAAGCCACGGTATTCGAGTTCACCTAATTGATAGTTAAAGAATTGATCGATCATCCCCGTAAAGACGACCCGTGGATAATCCGCCAAGTAACTGTCTTTGTTAGCGAAAAAGTCCTGATTTAATTCAACATCGATCAATGGATCAGCCAACATTTTTTCAACGATTTGCGTGTAACCGCCAATTGGAATACCTTGGTAAGTGTCGTTAAAATAGTTGTTATCGTAAATATAACGTACTGGTAAACGACGAATAATGAAAGCTGGTAATTCAGTAGCTTTCCGGCCCCATTGCTTTTCAGTATAGCCCTTGATCAACTTTTCGTAAATATCCGTTCCAATCAAAGAAATTGCCTGTTCTTCTAGATTTTCTGGACGTTTATCGCCAAGAACTTTGCGTTGTTCCTCGATTTTAGCCTTGGCTTCTGCTGGTGTGATCACGCCCCACATTTTATTGAACGTGTTCATATTAAATGGCAGATTGTATAATTCACCTTTGTAATTAGCTACTGGCTCGTTAGTGTACCGATTAAATTCAGCAAATTGTTGCACAAAATCCCAAGTTTTTTTGATACTAGTATGGAAAATATGCGCTCCAAATTTATGGACCTGGATACCTGATTTTTCTTCAGTATAAATATGGCCGGAAATATGATCGTCTTTTTCAATCACTTTGACCCGCTTACCCCGCTTAGCCGCCTCATAGGCAAAAGTTGCGCCGAACAAGCCAGCACCAACGACTAAATAATCATAATCTTTCATGTTTAAATTCCTTTCCACTACACAATAAATTTCTGATGGTTCAGACTTGCGACTTGGTCTTGCCGTTCTTCGGCTTAGTCCAATCGACATCGACAAGCACGTTCTGCTTGGCAGATGAGTTCAATGTCCGATACTTGCTAACCTGTGTTGCTTAGAACGAGCGACAGTGCGACTTGGTCTTGCCGCACTTCGGCTTAGTCCAATCGACAACGGCAAGCACGTTCTAATTGGCAGATGAGTTCAATGTCCGATACTTGTTAACCAGTGTTACTTAGAACGAGCGACAGTCACCGTTCTTGTGGCAAAAAGTGTGCCACACCTTACGTATATTCCGCAGACAACAAGTATTTTAGCATAAGCAGTATTACTTTAGCTACCTACGAGCCAGTTGTTGCTGAATGCCGGGATGATTGTGTCGTGGAGTAAGGGCACCATTTCAAAATAAACCACCGCCAACACATAAGCCAGAAAAATTCCGATGTACAACCAGCGCAAGTATTGTTTGCGTGGCAGTGCGTCTAATGTGATCAAAAAGGCAATGATCATAAATGGAATCACATCACGTAACGCACGAGCAAATGAAAATTCGTAAGTGTACATTGGCATTGTTAGCACACCGACCACCGTAAAAGTAAACATCAACCAAATGATTTGCCGTTGCCGCGGCGTCAATAACTGACGCTCAGTTAAATAATGATAACTGAAATAGGTAAAGACTAAATCAAAAATACTGAATAACCAAAACGGTAAGTAGCCTAAACGTACCTTCTGCACAAAGTACAGTGATAAGTGGCTCAGGTGTAATTGGCCTAATAATTCAAGTAATAATTGGCTAAAGGCCGGCACCATCACTATGACTGATGCCAAAAAGACGATACTGAGCAAGCCAATTTTCCATAGGTTCCGTGAATCAAAATAGTATAACGGAATCACTAATAAGTAGAGTACACCGAGAACTTGCAAACTAGCGCCGAGCAAAACAAAAAAAGTAAACAACGCTAAATTACGATACGTTTTTTCCAACAAGAAATGGCTGGCGTAGACTAACAACGCCATCATCATGAAGTTACGCAGTTGGATCAAGTCTAAGAAAAACGGATAACAAAAATAAAAAGCCAGAAACACTGCCGAATGGGTCGTTAATTTTTTTATACCTATATATAAAACAACTAAGAAAATTGCCGCTAAAACTAGCCGAAATTGACGATAATCCAAGCCTAGCATCGGGCCAATACGGGTCAATACGCGATACCCTGGCTCCCCATAGGGAATATGCGCTTGGTATAGCCATTGATAAGTGAAAAAGTCGGCATTCTGCGTATTACCGCCAAGTAGGATGATCAAGCATATTAAAAACAACCACTCAGCCCAGCGGTACTTGGGACGGCGTAATCCCGCCACTAAATTCGTCACATAAGTGATCGTTGTTGCTGCTAATAAATACACACTATCCCAACCTTACCTTGAAGTAACGTGGCGCTGCCACAGTTCACGGACAAACATCCAGAGAAAACCAAGCAAGATACCTGCAAACATAAATTTCATTATCAATTCACTCCTTGAGATCGTCGTTGCCCGGCGGTCTGCGCTGGTTGCACGCGCGAGTACCCGGCTATTTTTTAGTCGATACTGCTTTTCAAATTGCTTAACTGCTACGGTAGCGGCAAGGTTAGCGGCTTTGATTGCCGTCTTGCGTTTGTCATCCGTAACATTGATCTGGATCAAACCTGAATTATATGATGTGTGCACGGTGATTTTGCCTGGTTGCGCTAGTTCGGCCGCCAAGCCAGCTTTTTTCAGTTCACGGCGCAACGCTTTACTAGTCGTGGGTGCTTTGAACGTGTCACTAAACAATTGCGTCAATTCACTACCATTAGAATAACGAACATAGTTAACTTGGCCGACTTTTTGTCGGCGCACTTTAGTTAGACTGATCAGCGCCTGACCATGATATTCAGTTGTCACACGTGGATGCCAAACGATGCTGAACACAAGGCCCACGATGCCAAAGACCACCGCACTCACAATAACTACTTTCACTAAATTAAATAATCGCTTTAATGTTGCACTCGGCTCGGTCATTTACACACCTCAATTGCCTAAATATAACACAATATTAACCGGCGTCGTTTGTTGCGATTGTTGCTGTAAAGTATAAGCGGCCTTTTTAGTCGTTACACCCTGCTGCAATAAGGTTAACCGTGCATCCGCTACATGCAAAGCCAATTGTTGATTGCCTGCAGTCTGTGCGCCAGTCGCAACAAAAATAACCCGCTGGAAATCTTTTTTGAAACGCGCCAAACTCAATTCCAGTTCCTGCAACGTAAGCAAAGTATTAGTCGTTGTCGTTTGTGGTAAACGCGCCACATTGTTGCCCTGATAATCAGCTGGTGTCGCTGGCAAAGCTAATTGTTGTACTGCTGCCGCATCAGTTGCCAAATCGATCAATAAAACACGCTCGCCTGTAGCAGCATATTGCTGTGCTAAAGCCTGGACTGCCGCCTGCTGTTCCGAGCTAGTCACTGGTAATTGCGCCACTAAAGTTGTTGCTGGTGGTGTTGCCATATCCAAAGTATTGCGCACAGCAGCTAATTGTACCGCCGTTGGTTGCACGTCCAAAACAAGTGGTTGACTGCCTAACGTTGTTTCAGCAAAATACCGGCTACGAATCCGTCGATCTAGGATTTCCAGTCCACAGCCACTAGCTAAACCTAAAACCAAAGCTGCCACAATCAAAACGATGATCTGTTTGACCGGTAATTTTTGGATTGCTAGAACTTGGTTGACTCGTGGTTGAGCTAACACTTTCCCTCGACCAATGCCCATTAAAGAGCGCACGTTCTCACTAGCAACTTGTGCGTACACCTGTGCGGTTTGTTTCGCGGTTGTTCTTTGATCGGTTGTAACATTGATCTCGATCAACGAATTATTATTATTCGTATGCACATTAACCTGTTTTTCCAATTTGCGTAACGAAACTTTAATGCCCTTGGCTGCTAATTTTCTCTGCACTGGTCGGGCAATCGTATCTGTTTGAATCGCTGCCGCAAAAGTGTTGACATATTGTGGGTTAACCGTTTGATCCAACACCACTTGCTGCTTACTTTCCGGTAAAGTTAATAAAACTTGGCTATTAGCATCGTATTTAGCCGGTGCCGCTGGCGTCGCGCGTCGTAAATGTAACGCGAAAAAACCAGCCACCAAAATGATCAGTACCACGATAATTTCGATCAACGCACGCCGTTTCAAAACATTGCTGATTTCACGCCAATTAATTTTTTTGTTTTCTAACATGGACTCACCTTTTCCGAAGTGTCGATTATAATGTTAGGCATTAATTTCTTGCATAAATGCGGCTAACGCTTCTTGCCAAGTTGGGATTTTGAAACCAGTGGCTTTGGTCTTACTGAGATTCAAAATTGAGTGCCGTGGCCGCCAAGCTTTTTGTGGATATTCTGCCGAAGTTACTGGGCTGACGGTGACGTCCTTATCTTTCAGGATCGCTTGGGCAAACTCATACCAGTTACAACTATTGTCATTGGATAAATGATAGATGCCATAGTCCAATTGATGATCTAAAGCGTAGGTCATAAATTCAGCCAGCGTCCGCGTCCATGATGGCCGGCCAAATTGATCATTGACCACCGTTAAATGATCATGCGTCTGGGCTAATTTCAACATCGTGTAAACAAAGTTCTTACCATATTCGCCGTAGACCCACGAAGTTCGAATAATATAGTATTTATCAGCTAAACGTTGGACCGCTTGTTCACCTTCATATTTGGCACGCCCATATTCATTTCGTGGTGCTGGTTGCGCGTCAACGGTGTACTCCGCAGCTTGGTCGCCGTCAAATACATAATCGGTACTGATGTAAACCACGATCGCCCCAACTTTATTAGCTGCCGCGGCAATATTTGCCGTTCCGTCAACGTTAACTTTTTGATTGATTGCCTTGCCTGGTGCTTCTTCGGCAGCATCAACTGCCGTGTAAGCAGCACAGTGATAAACCACTTGGGGCTGAAAATCTTTGAAGTAAGCGTCAACTGCTGTTTTGTCGGTAATATCTAATTCATGGCTATCGGTTGCCCGATAGTCGGTTTCGCGCGCGTCTAATAAATGACGTAATTCAGTGCCTAATTGGCCATTAGCACCAGTAATTAAAATTCGCATAATTGAAAATCCCCTATTCCATATTTAAGGTAATTTATTAGCACAACACGCTAATAAAGCCTAATGTTCCAGTCAGTGACCATTCTTGTGGCAAAGTTCGTACCGCAAGAAACATGGCCCTTGTTATTATATTGATTCGTATGTATGAAAAAGCAGGGCAAACGTCTTCACATTTAGCTGTGCATTTGCCCTACCCCATTTATTCTGTTACTTCAAGCCAGCGCGGGCCTTCAACGGCTGCCACCAAGCTTCATTATCTTGATACCATTTGATGGTCTTGACGATCCCAGTATCAAACGTATATTCTGGTTCCCAACCCAGTTCAGTTTCGATCTTCTTGGGATCGATAGCGTAACGACGATCATGACCTAAGCGATCAGCCACATACTTGATCCGGGAATCTGGTAAGTCCAAGGCTTCAATAATCCGATGGACAATTTGGTTGTTGGTTCGTTCGTTATGACCACCCACATTGTAGACTTCACCTTTTTTGCCTTCGCGGAAAACTAAATCGATGGCACGGCAATGATCGGTAACGTATAACCAATCGCGGATGTTTTTACCATCACCATAAATCGGCAAGTCCTTGCCTTCCATGCCGTTGGAGACCATTAATGGAATCAACTTTTCGGGGAATTGGTAAGGACCGTAGTTGTTGGAACAACGCGTGATGTTCACGTTCAAACCGTACGTTTCGTAGTAAGCCCGCACGATCATATCAGCAGAAGCTTTACTAGCGGAGTACGGCGAGTTCGGCTGTAGGGGTGAGGTTTCTGCAAAGTAACCTTCTGCACCTAATGTCCCGTAAACTTCATCGGTGGAAACTTGAAGATACTTACCCACGTTTTCTTTTTTCGCCACATCTAATAGTGCCAATGTCCCTTGAACATTGGTTTCGATGAAGACTTCCGGATGCAAGATCGAACGATCCACATGGGATTCAGCCGCAAAGTTGATGATGCCGTCGATATTGAATTCATGGACCAAATGCGTGACTAATTCACGATTCGTGATATTGCCGTGAACAAAATGATGACGCGGTTCGTCTTTCAGATCGTCCAAATTATGGCTATTGCCGGCATAGGTCAATAAGTCCAAGTTAACGATCGTATCTTCTGGATGGGCGTCCAACATGTAGTGGACGAAATTAGCGCCGATAAAGCCGGCCCCACCGGTAACTAAAAGGTTCATTATGCTTTGGCCTCCCAAGTAAAGTTCAATTCAGCGTCTTTCAAACGAGGATGATGTTGATCCTTTTCCGACAAGACCAAATGATCCAATGGCATTGGCCAAACAATACCAATATCAGGATCATCATAGGCGATGCCACGATCAGCTTTGGGTTCGTAGTAGCCATCCACTTTATAGGCTACATTCACGTTCGGCGTCAAGGTCACAAAGCCGTGGGCAAAGCCTTTAGGGACCAATAATTGGCGATGGTTGTATTCGCTTAAAATATAACCTTCCCACTGGCCGTATGTCGGTGAACCTTTACGGACATCAACTAAAACGTCATAGATCACCCCTGTAATAGCGCGCAATAACTTAGTTTGCGCATAAGGCGCTAATTGATAATGCATCCCGCGCAACACCCCGGGTTCAACCGATAAGGATTGATTGTCTTGAGTGAAGTCGTTGTCGATACCAGCTGCAACGAATTTGTTCTTAGTGTAAGTTTCCGTGAAAAAGCCACGGTGATCGCCGAACACATCAGTTTCCACGATACGGACATCTTGTAAGTTTGTTTTTAAAACGTTCATGAGTCTCTCCTTATATGTTTCTGAGTTTGCCTAAACGTGCTAGCCTAAATACTCCAACTGATCAGTCGCTAAGCGGATCATGTACTGCCCGTATTCAGTTTTCTTCAGTGGCTGCGCTAACTCTAATAACTTATCTTTGCCAATGTAGCCCATCCGGTAAGCAATTTCTTCTAAGCAAGCGACTTCCAAATTTTGCCGCGTTTGGATAGTTTCGATGAAGCTGGATGCCTGTTGCAATGAAGCGTGGGTACCGGTATCTAACCAAGCAAAGCCACGACCCATTAATTGCACATCCAGCTGGCCCCGACGCAAATATTCTTGATTGACGTCAGTGATCTCTAACTCGCCCCGTGGCGATGGTTTGATCTTTTTAGCAATATCCACTACTTGATTATCGTAGAAATACAAGCCAGTGACCGCGTAGTTACTGGTTGGGTGTTCTGGCTTTTCGACGATCGAAATGGCGTGATGGTTTTCATCAAAATCCACCACCCCAAAACGTTCTGGATCATTGACATGATAACCAAAGACGGTGGCGCCGACGGTTTTAGCCGCCGCTTCCTGTAACATTTTGGACAAGCCACCGCCATAGAAAATATTATCGCCGAGGATCAAACAAACCGAATCACCGGCAATAAAATCTTCCGCTAACAGAAAAGCTTCCGCCAATCCGTTGGGCTTTTCTTGGACCTTGTACGAAATATTCAACCCTAATTCATGCCCGTCCTGAAATAATTCTTCAAACCGTGGCGTGTCCTTAGGCGTGGAAATGATGCAAATATCTTGAATTCCCGCTAACATTAAGCTGGACAGCGGATAATAGATCATTGGTTTATCGTAAACCGGGATCAATTGTTTCGAAATTGCCCGGGTAACCGGGTACAGGCGGGTTCCCGAGCCGCCGGCAAGAATGATACCTTTCATTTGAATGTTCCTCCTACTCAAAATTAAAGCTTGATTTCTGTCCCAGAAATTTACCAATCAGCAGTGACATAATATGGCATGCCAGACACTGCTGATCATTATTTATTGACAGTCAAAAATGACGTAAACTAACCTTCAATAGTTTACCACAAAATGGATTACTGCAAATATATGACTTTATTTAAGTCACTTTTTAGGATACTCAACTTTAGGATTAAAAAATAGGCCAGCTATCATCCCACTGACTAATGCTCTAATTCGAACTGATTTATGATCACGAGCGCTGGCCAAGATACGAAAAATATAGAACAGATCAGAAAGATAAGTGCGCACAGTATTGGCTTTAGAAGCATAACGCCGACTAATATAAATTAAATTACGATATAAATAAGTGTAGCGCTGAATTCTATTCGGTTCATCGTTGATCAACGTCGCATCTGCTAAATTTAGTTTGGTTTTATGTACCACGATACTTTCACTGACAAAATAACTGGGATACTTTTGTGAAATCCTAGTTGTATATTCAGTATCATCGCCCCAGATAAACATTTCTTTTACTGGTAACCCTAGTTCGGCGACAGTTTTTCTTTGCACTAACACGGACACAAAAGTTGCCGTTTTAACCTGAATTAAATTATCGCTGATCCGTTGCGACCAATTCACGACTGGTGCAGGAATATTTGAGCTTTCACCATTTGTCCAGCGTACGTTACTACATAAAAAGCCAAAGTGTTGTTGTAAATTAGCTGCGCCCTTTAGAAGTTGTGCGAGACAATCAGAGTCAGGAATGGTGTCATCATCCATGATCCAGAAGTAATCATCATTAGTTTGTTGATAAGCGATCTTCATCCCCAAGCTAAATCCAGCTGCACCACCAATATTTTGTGCGACGTTGTGAACAATGTATTGATCACCTTCAAGATCAGCAAGATATTCAGTTGTTCCATCACTACTATTATTATTAACGATCACAATATGTGCTAACGCTTCAGTTTGCTTTTGTAGTGCTTGCAAGCACTCCTTCAATAAATCTAGCCGATTGTAAGTAACTAAAACACAACTAACTTGTACCATTACGCCACACTCTTTCTTTTTTATGTCTGAGCAATATGTGCAACAATTTCCTGTAAGTATTGCTTGTCATTTGTATTATCAACCGTATGCCCCGCAGCAAGTTCATTGACATATTTATTTTTAAGCGGTGTTCTGACCGTTGCCTTAGCTTGAAACCAATCATACTCCACATCAGCATGGCCGATATCTAGCGCCCAAAAACCTACTTGAGCCAAATCGTAAGCCAACACTGTTGCAGTAGGTCCAAGCGCAATTAAAATTACATCATCTGGTCGCGCGATTGCTTTAGTTTGCGCTAAAATAGCCGCATACTGTTTAAAAGCATTAGTACTTGGACAAATAATTCGCCGAACAGAACGTGCTGTAGCTAAAAAATCATTGCTCAGTCCAAAGCGAGTCGCCGCACCTTCAACGATCAACACATTACGATCAGCCCATAAATGCTTGATCTGTGCAAAAAACTGCTCACTCTGCACTTTATCACGGCGATCGATATAAGGCCGAGTAAAATTTGCATCATAATAGCGTTTATTTGGCTGCAGATACTTAACGATTTTAAAACCGTAATGACTTAGAATATGACGCCAAGCACCAGCATTAGTCCGTGTATACTGCTGTAAACCATCAAAAACATCTGGTAAACAAATCATGATGTTAGCTTGATTGGATTTAATGATTTCCTGCAATCGTCGAGCTAATTCTGGAGTTGTGTCCTGAAAGGAATCATTTTTAATATTCATCATCCAACGAAATTCACCATCACCATAGCGCGCTACCGAAAGATGATGTTGATTTAAGTACGCTAAAGTTTGCTTAGTATTGGCTACCTGCGGCCGCGGAGCTCGCCACATGAACCAGAGGTAACGTAACGACATGATCGGATGTGCAGCATGCTGTAGTAAACTATAAAGCGTATCATTACTTATCATTTGCTTAATCTGAGCTAATTTTGAAGTCATCTTTTTCACTACTTTCAAACAGAGGGTTTACGCCGGATCATCCATTTCAGTAATAACTTCACTTTTGCAAAGTCACGTTTTAAAATAAGCTGACTGAATAATCGAAGCCATACATGTCGCCAATACTGCCATGAACTAATTTTCTGGAACCGATGATAATATAGCCATTCTGCCCGTATAATGCCTTGATAACGCGCAGTTGAGATCGATTGCGTGTGCATCACTGATAACTCATGCATCAACTGACTTTGTAAAACCAATACTGGCTGATGCGTTTGTCTGACTTGATAAAAGAGCCAATAGTCTAAAAAGTCCAGCGGAAACTGTAGCTCAAAACCACCACATTGTTGCAAAAAGTCAACCCGAAAACAAGCTGCTGAATTAATAGCCGTTACCTCATTTTGATAACCGCTGGTAACAGGGATTACTTTAAACGGTTGTGCAGCGCGTATCGGTGATATCAATTGCCCAGCTGCCTGAATTTTAGGAACGATCGCGATTGGCTGTACTTTGGCAGTCACTGCTGTAAATAATTCCGCTAAATAGCTCGGTGTTAATTTAGTGTCCTGATCTAGCAGCAAGAGATAGTCACTATTTTGCTGCACAGCGATAGCCAACGCTTGATTATAGGCAGCTGCTAAACCAACGTTTCGCTGACTATGATAATACTCAAAGTTAGGTAAAAGCTGGGTTGGTACTAGTTGTGCCTGCTTCGAGTTATCAAATATGACAAAATGGATCTGCCGAATCATCGCCCAAGCAGCCGTCTTTTTCATAGCTTGCAACGAGCGAATCGTTTGTGCTGTATCCGCAGATATTTCATAAAGTACAATAATCGCAGTTAATCGCATTGTTTTCTCCATTTCCGTAAATACCTACTCCTTATTGTATGAAAAATCGTATCGCTTTGATAGTCATCAGCAAGAATTTAAGAAATTATTCATTGTAGTGCTCTGTTATCTATACAACTACTAACTAAAAATCCGCATAATCAAATATCACTTCATACCAAAACACCTTACCTAAAACCGCTCACATTTTCAGTATACTTAATTCAGGAGTTTATTTTAACAAAAAAGAATTGGGGCGTTATTGAAATATTAACTATTATTCTGCTGAGTTTGATCGCATCGGTACTTATTTGGCTGCTAGCATTACTGCAACCCAAATAAGTGTACCAAAACATCTGCAACTAAATTAGCTCTAGGCTTATTAGTTGCATTTGAACGCCAATTCAAATTACATCAGAAAATTAGTCTTGGTATTTTAGTCGTTCTAGCCGTGATTGTGGCTTATGGCAGAGGTAAAACGATTTTCGCTGTAAACCCGTTGCTAATAGCATTCAAACCGAAACTGTCGATAGTAAAAACACACCTACCTTCAAAAAAGGCGTTACATCAGTAGCTTTGTCTCCGAAAAGAATTAAGAATAGGATGAACAAAAACATGAACGATGTGCCTAATTTACAATATTATCGGCTCGGCGATATCCAAACGCAATACTATCACAATAAGCCCGTCTACATTGCCCCAGTCAAGTTCGATGGCTTTTTTAAATATTACACGGCTAAACAAAAAGTACCCGGCTATTTTATTATTGATGCGACATCTACGCTTAGTCTAAATTCGTGAAGGCACCGATGATATATACTGATTTTAGCTATTTGAGCCGCAACGCTTGGCGGCGAAGCTACGACTTGGTTAGCAGCAAACGGCAGCAATTCGCAATTAGAAGTCAACGAAGCTGATCAAACCAAGCGATACGCCTTGCAACATTTACTACAGTGGATTGATGAAGACATCACCGCCGACGTGGCTAATTCTTCAATGAATCAGGCCAACGGTAGTTACCAATACAGTTGGCTCAATATGCATTTTGGTAAAAACTGGCATTCAGTTGCCGACGAACAATAGTGTTATTTCAACTTTTGATAAACAAGGTAAAGTACTGTACGTTACCGACTTTACTAATCCGCGTTCAGACGCTGATAGTGCCTTAGGTTACTCAATGATCAACACACACACCGGTAAGTTGATGTACTAGAAAACACATGGGATCATGGACTCAGATGATGCTAAGAAAAATACCGATAACAACTACAAAGCACAGCAGTAGTAAGCTTCTATGCCCGCTATTTACAACATCAATGGTCGGTCAACCTGGGTGCTCTCAATTTTAGACGCCACTAGCGCTTTTGTGGTTACTATTTAGACGCTGCCGATCAATCAATCCACGCCAAAAAGCGTCCATTGACAACTTAGCCAATGGACGTTTTTTAACGTTCCAAATAAAATTCAAAGCGACTACCGACGTATTGAGTACGCACGTATTCAAACGGTTCGCCGCTCTTCAAGAATGAAATTTGGCGTAACCGCAGAATTGGATCGCCGCGTTTAATGTCAAGTAGTTCAGCGATGCGTTCGGAAGCAACTTGGGCCGTGACCGTTTGTTGTGCACCGCCCAGCGTCAAACCAGCTTTGTGTTCCAAAGTACGATACAACGAACTGGTAATCTCCGGCTTACTAAACTCACGCACCAATTCTTCGGGCACAGTAGCAACTTCGAAACTGATCGGCACGTCATCAGCGTAACGAATTCGTTCCATTCGCAGCACCTGGGCATCTTCAGTTAACTGAAGTTTTTCTTTTTCTGATAGCGAAGGGCTGGCAACATGATAAGAAACTGTTTTGCTAGATGGCTTCTTGCCTTGTGCTAACATGATGTCGGTAAAACTGGTGACACCGGACATTTTTTCCTGAACTTTTTGGTTGGCAACATAGGTACCGGCACCAACGCGGCGTTCTAAAATACCTTCATCGACTAAGGTTTGAATGGCTTGGCGTAATGTCATCCGACTAACGCCGAACGTTACTGATAATTCGCGTTCGGAGGGAATGCGGTCGCCAACTGCCCATTTGCCGGCTTCAATGTCACGTTTGATCGAATTATGGATCTGGATATAGACTGGTGATTCCATATTGGACCTCCTTCCAAATAAATAGCTTAATCAAGAATAATATAGTCTAAAGTAGCGTTAAAAAGCAACTATCGACGAAAGTTTATTAAAACAGAGTTCGGACGTTAATCGCGAACTCTGTCTCGTTACGTTTAAAATTTTAGTCAGCGTTGCGAACAAAATGACGGCCGTAGCTGTATGTTTCTAACAAGTTAGCAGCGTTATCAATAATGTTCATATCAGCGTCTTTACCGACAGCAATGCCGCCTTTGCTATCTAGACCGAATTCGCGGGCCTGGTTAACTGAACTCATCAAAACAGCGTCGTAAAGGTCAGCTTCGGTGAACTTCAAAGCGTTCTTGAATGCATCAGGGTATTCCAAAACGGAACCAGCCAATGTGCCATCAGCTAAACGAGCTTGCTTGTCTTTAACAAAAACTTTTTGACCGCCAAGTTCACTTTCGCCCTCTGGCATCCCTTTTGAGCGCATCGAGTCAGTGACTAATTCAATGCGTTCTGGGCCCTTTTGGTCGAAAGCAAGTTCTAGCATATCTGGTACGATGTGGAAACCATCCATGATCAATTCAGCGTACATGTTGTTTTCCAACATAACGTGGCCAGTAACACCAGGTTCACGATGTTTGAATTCGCGTTGTGCGTTGTACAAATGGGTAGCGTGGCTCGCCTTGCTGGTCAATAATTGTTCACGAGTAGCGTTACTGTGACCAACAGCTGGCACAATATTATGCGCTAAACAATAATCTTCGAACTCTTTGGCGTGATCATCTTCTGGCGCGTAAGTGATCAATTTAACCAAACCGCCAGCTAATTCATTCCAATGGTCAAGTAATTCAGGATCAGGATCTTTGATGTACTCTTCTGGTTGTGCACCTTTAAATTTAGCGGAAATGAATGGCCCTTCCAAATGAACGCCTTTGATCACTGGATTACGGTCAGCCGCTTCCTTAACCCCACGCATTGCTTTTTCAATGTTGGCGTTGGATTGTGTCATTGTTGTAGCAAAGTAAGTCGTGATACCTTCGTTTTGCGTCATTTTTTTGACCATAGCGTCGATCTCGTCCGCATTACCATCCATGGCGTCGAAACCATAACCACCGTGACTGTGTACATCGATAAATCCAGGAATGATCGTCTTACCAGTTGCCAAAATCACTTCATCGCCAGGGTAATTTTTGAAATCTTCCATTGATCCAACCGCTAAAATTTTGTCATCAAAACGAACAAAACCATCATCGATGATATCGTCACCAGTATAAATCGTGGCGTGCTTCAACACTTTTGTACTCATTGATTTATTCCACCTTTTCCTAATTGAGGTAACCTTTACCGCAGTAAAAATCCCGTGACCTAAAACCGGCGCGTATCAAAAAATACCCACCTGCTTTAAATGAATAACTTTATTATAATCGGTATAGACCAAAACTTCAAGCGTTGGTCAACGCTATTCGGCATTTTCTTTAGCAATCGTGGCGTCGATTCCTTTGACTACCGCCGTCATTAGGCCAGCTTCTTCCATCGCTAATAAACCAGCCACCGTTGTGCCACCAGGTGAAGAAACTTGATCGATCAAGCCCCACGGATTGGTACTGCTTTCCGCAACGTTAGCTGCACTACCTAGTACTGTCTGCGCCGCGATCTTAGTTGCAATTTCTTTGTCTAAACCATACTTAACGCCTGCTCGCGCTAACGAATCAATAAATAAATAGGCGTACGCCGGAGCGCTACCAGCCACAGCGCTAAAAGTTGCAAAGTCCTTCTCTGCCAACGGAGTGGTATCACCTAAGGCTTGGAAAAGTTGTTCCACTTGAGCAAAATCAGCAGTAGGCGTAATTGGACTAGTAACCAAAGCAGTCATTCCTTGCCTAATCGCCACGTTGACGTTTGGCATCGCCCGGACAATACTTAAGCCAGTGCTGTCTGAGTTTTCCTGTAACTGTGCCAAAGAGATTCCACCTGCAACTGAAACCAAAATTGGCTCATGACTGGCCAATTCATCTTGTAGCGAAGCCACGATATCTAACGTTTGCGCCGCTGGTACCGCCAGAATCACAATATCTGCTTGTGTTACGATCGCAGCGTTGCTAGTTACGGCCGTCAAGCCATGCTCAGCGGCAAACGGCTGATAGCTCGTTTCATGCGCACTATGCACTAAAATATCCGCCGTTGCCACGTATTTTTGCTTGCATAAACCGATCATGATCGCTTGGGCCATATGTCCGGCGCCGATAAAGCCAATTTTCATTGTAAAACCTACTTTCGTTTAAATGCTAGATTTCAGCAGTTGCAGCCAACTCGCTTTAGTTTGAGCCTAGCGAAATTCCGCAGCGCTGTCAATGGTATTAACTATATAAAAAGGAAGCCCAACAAAAAGCTGCCTTTGTTACGGCTTCCCTACAATATTAAACAAGTGTGCCGCTGTATTGCTAGTCAATATTCACACCATTACTGATAGTAATTAGGTAATCGAGTAGGAGGTAATTGTAAGTTACCGTCCTCTCACACCACCGTACGTACGGTTCCGTATACGGCGGTTCAATAATTTAAGCACTCTGAATTTGCTGGAGCGTCTGACTCAAGTTAATGAGTCCACGACGTTCCAGCTCTTTGTTAGTTAGGGTACGGCACAGCGTTTTACTATGCGCTGTCCGCCAGTACCCTTTACGCGTGTTAGCGGATAGCTTAGCTTCATCTTTCGTAAATCCTAATCCGCTCAAGTTGTTCTCTCTAGTTTTGGCTTTCTTCCATTGTTTCCAAATGTACTGGCGAATACGTGACCGCAGCCACGCATCTAATTCCGTGATGAACCGCTTCATTCTACCCAAGCTGTAATACTGCAACCAACCGCGCATCTTTTGACGAATCTCTGCCATTATTTGGTCTTCGGATACACCACGATTACGCTTAGTCAGCCGCCTCAATGCTTGTTTAACTCGCTGCTTCGCTGACCACACCGGATAGGGAAAAGCCCTGCCTTTAGTGTGGCCCAACGTAAAACCTAAGAACTTCATTCTGTTGGTGGCGACCACTTGTGTCTTTTCCTGATTGAGCGTGAGTTTTAACTCATGCTCGAGAAAACGAGTCACACTAGCGAGGACTCGTTGGCCCGCGCGTGGACTTTTAACAAAGATATTGCAGTCATCGGCGTAACGGACAAATTCATGACCGCGCCTAGCTAGTTCTTGGTCGAATTCGTTGAGATAAATATTCGCTAACAGTGGCGAGATCGGCCCGCCTTGCGGTGTGCCTTTCTCACTGCGTTCAAACAATTGCCCATTCATGGTGCCACTAGTCAGAAAACGGCGAATGAGCCGTAGTATCCAGCGGTCACTAATTCGCTGCTTGAGAAACTTCATAAGCATGTCATGATTAACCGTATCGAAGTAGGCCTTCAAATCCAGATCAACCACATAGTGATAACCCGCATTATCTAGCTGAACGACCTGTTGAACTGCGTCATGTGCACTGCGTTGGGGTCGAAAACCAAAACTATTGTTGGCGAAGATCTGTTCATATATCGGCGAAAGGACCTGGGCCACGGCCTGCTGGACTAGCCGGTCGATCACGGTCGGAATGCCAAGCTTACGCGTTCCACCGTTGGGCTTTGGAATTGAGACTTGCTTGACTGGTGCCGGTTTATAAGTCCCATTGGCCAATTCTGCGAGTAATTCTTCGCGATGTACTTTCAGGTACGGTTTCAATTCATCAACGGTCATACCGTCAACTCCGGCCGCCCCTTTGTTCCTGACCACACGTTGATAAGCCAAATTCAGGTTGTTGCGGGCCAAAACTAATGCTTGAAACTGAGTGCCACTCATCTTTTCTCCTTCACCGGAGGCGATACTACGCGCCCCAGTTTGTCTTTGGTCTTCCAGACCTATCATCCGCTGGCGGTCAGCTTGTTCTGTTTTCTGCGATTTTCGCATCGTCTTCACTTCCAGTCGCAATATGAGTTATTATTGTTTGGTCCTTCATGGTTACCCACTACTATGACCTCGGCTGACTCCTGTACACTTAACCAGCCATTTCTGACTTGCTTTGAACTCATATTTCCTTGTCATTTGGGTATTCCCTAAGAAAATCAGGATTGTGTGTACAGGTCTCCCCGGGTAAGAACGTCAACTTTCGTACCATGTCACCGTCAGCTTTACTGTCGTAACTTCGGGTAGTATCGGACTTCAGTGTGTTTGGCCACCTTATCCAGTTACTTCCGGCCTTATAGCTGCTTCTTGTTCATCGGTGCAGTACTTTGCTCATCAGGCTTCCTTCAGTCTTCACCTCACGATAAAGGCCTTGCCTTTGGCTAGCGGTTCCGACTACTACGGCCCGCAGTGGACTTTCACCACCTAGTTGACGCCCATGCCGGGCGCACCAAAAAAAGCAACGACCTAATCAGTCGTTGCTTCCTAATTACTGGGATAGCTGGATTCGAACCAGCGCATGACAGAGTCAAAGTCTGTTGCCTTACCGCTTGGCTATATCCCAATCAATGGAGGAGAGTGGATTCGAACCACCGAACCCGAAGGAGCGGATTTACAGTCCGCCGCGTTTAGCCACTTCGCTACTCCTCCATGTGTTTTTCAACATTAAATATTTTATCTGAAATCGGCGGACATTGCAAGTCTTTTTTATAGGTTTAGCTGCAACGCCAATTATTCCAGTACTAATGTCTGTAAGCACGCCTGCCATTCACTGATAAAATCCGTTCCAAATTTCCATTCGTAGTGACGTTTGGTGCCATAGCCCACTGGCCGACAAAAATAAGTGGTCCCAGCAATTTGCCGCGGTGGATATTTAAAATGCGTATGCCCAAATAACGCATAAGCAACATGATAACGACTTAACAAAGCACCTAAACGTGGTGAGCCCATTAAAGCGTTAGCCATCTCCCAGTGCGGCTGGCGCGGGACATGACTGATATATGCGTCTTGCGGCACAAAATGCGTCATATACAGTACTTGCTTGTGTTGCGCGGCGGCTTGTGCCAATTTAGCTGCTGTATCGCTTAAAACCAGCTCCATACGTTGCCGATCACTCAGCGGTTGTTCGATCACACCATCGATCCAGTAAGCCCGCTTCCACTGGGCAAAATCAGCCGCTGTTTTATCTGGTACTTGAGCAAATTGGTAATCATACCAGCCATTATTCCCGATCAAAACATAGTTGGTACCAGGAAAATCGATCATTTTTTGATGTACATAGTGCCCGTTGACCCCACTTTGTAAGGTAGCAAAATCAGCACCACGCACCATATCGTGATTACCGGCAATAAAAAACACACGACATTGTGGTGCCAAGCGCTTGGCCAATGCTTCGACGTAAGCGACACTTGCGGTAAAATCATTGAACAAATCGCCAGCAATCAAATAATCGGTGTAATGCTGCGCTAACAAATAAGCAGCCTGCTGGGTCAACAATTCGTTTGCATCAAGCTGGTTCACATCAAAATGATTATCACTGGTCATCGCAATTTTACGCATCGCGCTCACCCCATAATTATAGAAAATAAAAAAATGTGTCAGGCTAAGCCTAACACATTTTTATGATTTTGTTCTCTAGAGTGTCTTAGAATTGATTTTACGGAAACGTGTTAATTAATACCTTCCATCAATCCCTTAATCTTCGGTACCATGAAGCCCAGTAAAATACCAAAGACCACGGTAATGATCCCAATGACTGCGAAATACATCATTTGGTTAGCTGGTGTATACAAGCGCACGATTTGGGCGTTGATCGCCTGGGCAGCAGCGTCACCTAAGAACCACATACTCATCATCTGCGACTGGAACGCTTTTGGCGCTAACTTAGTCGTTGCTGACAAGCCAACTGGTGAGATCAACATTTCACCAATTTCGACGATCGCCCAGCTGAGAACCAGCCATAAAGCGCTGACCCGTTGCTGACCGAACAAGGAAACAGGGATCAGCATAACCAAGAAGGAAGCACCGGCAAACAATAAGCCATAAGCAAACTTAGCGGGTGTTGATGGTTGATGTTTACCTAACTTGACCCAGAACCAAGCAAAGATTGGACCATACAAGATAATAAATAACGGATTTAATGACTGGAACCAAGATGGTAACAAGTTGATAAAGCCAAGATTCAAGATCGTTTGATTTTTAGCAAATAAGGCTAATACAACAGAGCCTTGTTCTTCAATTGACCAGAATAAAACACTGGCAATGAACAATGGTACATAAGCCCAAACCCGTGAGCGTTCAACTTTAGTCGTTTTACGACTAGAAAGCATCATTACGAAGTAACCAATTGGCAACAATACCCCCAAGATACTAAAGACCAAGATCACATTAGTAACATTAAGTTTGCCGGCAAAAGCCATCAAGCCAAAGACCACGATTGCAGCAACCACGATCGCGACAATTTTACGGATCAAGCCTGCTTTTTCATCTTCAGAAACAGGATCGCCGGGACGATTACTAGATTCATTCAGGTTTTTACCGCCACGCCAGTATTGGATCAAACCGAAGAACATCCCGATAGCGGCTAAGGAGAAGCCGAGATGATAATTGACTTGCTGACCGATCGAACCAACGACGTATGGTGCTAAAAGCGAACCAGCGTTGATCCCCATAACGAAGATCGTAAAGCCAGAATCACGGCGCACATCGTCTTCGGTGTACAATGTACCAACCATTTCGGAAACGTTTGGCTTCAGTAAGCCTGTCCCTAAAACGATCAATGCAATGGAGCCGTACAACGCACCTTGACCAAATGGTAACGATAAGACAATATGTCCAATCATGATCAGTACGCCACCCCAGAAAACAGTCCGCCGACTGCCCAGTAGCCGATCGGCAATAAAGCCGCCAATCACACTAGACATATAAACTAGCGAACCGTAGATCGACATGATCGAAGCACCAGTTGCTTCGTCAAAGCCTAAGCCACCGCGCTTAACTGTGTCGATCAAGTAGAAGACCAATAATGCCCGCATGCCGTAGTAACTGAAGCGTTCCCAGAACTCGGTAAAGAACAGCGTCATTAACCCACGCGGTTGGCCCAAGAAGGTTTTTTCCTCTTTGTTATTCAATTTTAACTTCCTTTCACCATTTACTTATTCTCACTAATTTCTAACAGCAAATACATAAAACTATAGTCACCCAACTAAATTGCTATATGTAACCTGTTGTCACATTAAAACCGCTGATAATTAAGTGCGAACTTCACATCCCTTTTAGAGCATAGAATTTTCACATAATGAATATTATAATGCAAAGTGACTAGCAGCGTCAATTAGTAACCGCTTTCCTCAGTATATCCACAGCAATTTATTGTATAAAAAATAGGAGTTGTGACATAAGTCGCTTATGCCCAACTCCTTCTTTGCACTTCCGAACACTATCGTTAAAACGTATGCCATAAGGCAACTTTTTCCGCTTGCCCTGTTTCAACTTGGCGGTTTTCGCCTTAATTGAATGGACAACGTTCAGCACATTTAAGATTTTCGGTACGAAAATCAACCACTACGGTGGCGTAGTAGCTATGCTCGGCAAATAATTCACGTAGTGGATTATTGCCGATCTAGGCTAATGCTTAAAAGCTGGGCGCCTTATGTCACATTCTCCTAACTTTTAATACCATTCAGGCTTATCACCATCGGTGTTTGGTTTATTTAAACCAACCGAATGCCGAATTTCTTGACTAGGATCTTGTACTAATTTAGTGACAAACGCCGCGACACTTTTACGTGCGACTTCGGTACCTTTAAAGGACTCGCCTTTTTGGGTTGTTTCATAGTCGATCTCATCCTTGTTGGACAACCAAGCTGGCCGAATAATTGTGTAATCTAGATCAGAAGCTTCGATCACTTTAGCCGCTGCACTATACGTTTGCAAATAACCGCCATCTAACATCTGATGATTCCATTTGCCAAATTCACCGGGAACTTCATCATAAATACCCAATGTAGAAATCCAGATCAGTCGCTTAACGCCAGTCTGTTGCATCGCCGCCACAACTTTAGTCGCCTGCTCTTCAATATTAGCACCAGCTAAATTAGCATAGACAATATCTTGTCCGTGCATCGCCGCCACTAATTGTTCCGGCTTCGTCGTGTCACCATCGATCACCTTTTCGCGATTGCCAGCAACATTGCCGAGCCGTTCAGGACGCCGTAAATACAGTGTTAATTGCGCATCCGTTTCTGCTAAAAGCTGTTGTTCCGCTAAACGAGCGATTTTACCAGCGGCCCCAAGAATCAATACATTACTCATGATATCCTTCCTTCCATTCGTTTGCTCAAACTACATTTTAACTGTAATACTAATAATTACATTTCGCAACTGAAGCGAATGAAAAGCTTTATTTACGTTTAAATCGTTGCCAGCCCAACTGCAGTTTACTACGTAAATGTTGTACCGCTAAATACTGTTGCCGTGTACGTTCCAACCGTTTATAGCGCTGCTGATTCTTTTTATAGAATTCCTGATGAAAGTTTTCCGCTGGCCAAAACTTTTGCGCCTGCTCGATGGCCGTAACAATTGGCTTTTTATATTTGCCTGACGCCGCTAGCGCTTGCTTCGAGGCCATGGCAATTGCTTGCTGCTGTTGATCACGCACGAAAATCACCGGCCGATAATGACTGCCGCGATCATTCATTTGTCCCTGATCATCAGTGGGGTCGATCAGCTGCCAAAATAAATTGACTAGATCGGCGTACTTTACAATGCGCTGATCAAAAATAATTTCCACCGCCTCAACATGGCCGGTATATTGACCAATCACCTGATCGTAGCTGGGATTTTCGGTGTGACCGCCAGTATAGCCCGAAATCACCGCGATGATCCCTGGTCGCGCATCAAACGGCTCAACCATACACCAAAAACAACCACCGGCGAAAATTGCCCGCGCTTCATACGGCTGGTCGGCCGCATAGTGGCGGGAAAGATCAAATTTGGCGGCCAATTCAGGCTCACCGGTAATTTTGTGATAAAAATCAGTCATATCGGGAGTCAGATTATCGCGTACCGCCAAAGGTCGTAAGCTAGCTTCCAACCGTGCCAACTCCGTATTAAAAGTAGCACCTGCAGCAACGGCTTTTTTCAGCTTAACTAGTTGCGCTCGCTCCCAGTCACGAGTTGCTGGGTTGAGGATCAAATTGTAAATGTCATTAAGTTGTGCTTCCTGCACCGGTGTCATGACGCCACCACCTTGTCCGCAGATTTACCTGTATTATCGGTGATGTTGCGCGGAAATGCACTAAATTTGATTGTAAAAAATAGCGCCATCAATTAGGCGCTATTTTACAAACGATTGATTTAAGACTCTTCTAAAACAGGTCGCCGACGATTTTTCGAAGGGTGCCTGGTTCTAAACTCATTGATTTAACACTCTTCTAAAACGGAAACAGTCGTTGATAGCCATGATATTCTGGTTCTAAACTCATTGATTTAACACTCTTCTAAAACAAAAATCAACAGCTACTAATCGCTTATTGAGGTTCTAAACTCATTGATTTAACACTCTTCTAAAACGTACGCTCAATTCTTGGCCGAATATAACCGGGTTCTAAACTCATTGATTTAACACTCTTCTAAAACAGGACTTTTACGATTACGACACGCAAAGTGGGTTCTAAACTCATTGATTTAACACTCTTCTAAAACTATATACTAGGCTCATAAGATAAGGAAAGGGGTTCTAAACTCATTGATTTAACACTCTTCTAAAACTATATAATAAGTCTTGTAAGGTAAAGGAAAGGTTCTAAACTCATTGATTTAACACTCTTCTAAAACACGCCAGGTTGACTAACGCCATAATTTGCCGGTTCTAAACTCATTGATTTAACACTCTTCTAAAACGGACAATTATTTATTGCAACAGCAATCCGGGGTTCTAAACTCATTGATTTAACACTCTTCTAAAACTAGACAAGCCTTAAGCACGCTTAAGCAGCCGGTTCTAAACTCATTGATTTAACACTCTTCTAAAACACGACTGATATGGGTGGTTATGATACTCCCGGTTCTAAACTCATTGATTTAACACTCTTCTAAAACTGATGACGATACCGCTATTATTAATCTGCCGGTTCTAAACTCATTGATTTAACACTCTTCTAAAACAGGAAGGTGAAACTTATGTGGGTACGACAAGGTTCTAAACTCATTGATTTAACACTCTTCTAAAACTACCCTTGGGGTGTTTTTGTGACCGCGTATGGTTCTAAACTCATTGATTTAACACTCTTCTAAAACAGCGTCTCCAGGACTGACGGATCTACCGGAGGTTCTAAACTCATTGATTTAACACTCTTCTAAAACACTGGTAATGTAATCGTGCTTTCATACGTAGGTTCTAAACTCATTGATTTAACACTCTTCTAAAACCAGTCAGGGCGCCTTCAAGCGGCCGTTTACGGTTCTAAACTCATTGATTTAACACTCTTCTAAAACAGTTGCTAAGTCCGATGGGATCAATCCATTGGTTCTAAACTCATTGATTTAACACTCTTCTAAAACAGCTACTGTTTCAGGCGGCTTAGTGACGGTGGTTCTAAACTCATTGATTTAACACTCTTCTAAAACGCCAAGTTATAGATTCCCATTTTGAAATAAGGTTCTAAACTCATTGATTTAACACTCTTCTAAAACACGATTGCCAGAAAATTTTAGAAAATTATGGGTTCTAAACTCATTGATTTAACACTCTTCTAAAACATGGCTTTCCAAAACCAGAATTGATTTTTAGGTTCTAAACTCATTGATTTAACACTCTTCTAAAACAACAGTTCAAAGCTAAAAACCCTAACGTAAGGTTCTAAACTCATTGATTTAACACTCTTCTAAAACTGGCACTCATACTTAATTGTCATTTCTTTTGGTTCTAAACTCATTGATTTAACACTCTTCTAAAACTAGAGGGTGGCGGTTACGATCACGTTCGGTGGTTCTAAACTCATTGATTTAACACTCTTCTAAAACACAAAGATCATGAGCATCGGCTTAATGATCGGTTCTAAACTCATTGATTTAACACTCTTCTAAAACATTAAACATCGATCAACAGCATTTCAAAAAGGTTCTAAACTCATTGATTTAACACTCTTCTAAAACAAATACGATTTAAGAATTTCTGACGAATCAGGTTCTAAACTCATTGATTTAACACTCTTCTAAAACTGACCGATAGGAGCAATTTCCAGCGCTTCGGGTTCTAAACTCATTGATTTAACACTCTTCTAAAACTTGCTGGCAGCCACTGGAATTTTAACCGACGGTTCTAAACTCATTGATTTAACACTCTTCTAAAACCGTTATTTCCACATTATCTTCTCAGAATCACTCATAACGCCAATCGACGTAATCCTGATCAATATAGTAGTACCGGCAATTATTAAATTCTACAGACCTCTGATTTTCTGAGAATTTAATAATAAGAACGGTTAAATCCAATGTTCTGATCAACTCAAATAAATCTTGTAACTCTTGTAATGTAAGATAATCAGAAATGTTCATAAAACCTAAAATACGCTGTTCATTTAATTCTTTAGCTGTTTTTAGAATTGTCTCTATTATACCATAACAGTTAGTTGATAAAGAAGTATCAAAGTGTAGATCGCAAAATTTTAAAACTTTTTCAGTTGCAATTTGGTCGCCGATATTTAGCGGTAGATCCAGCGAGTAAGTCGCTTCAAGTACTACATTTTTTAGCGTACGGCTTTGATCCGTAATAATTCGATTTTGTTCAGCAGTTAAATTTAATTTAATTTGCTTGTACAATTGTGGCAGAAACAATTTATTTAAGTCAGTGCAGATGCTAGCATCACCAAACCACTTCAGTGCTTTGGTCGTACTGATGAGTTCTAAAGTATCATCACTAAAATTAAGATTGTCAGCCATATCCGTAAAATTAATCAACAAATTCCGATAGACCTCATGATTATCAGTCTCAAGAATAGTTGGTACTCCAGCATCAATCGTAAAAGATTTAAATGGGTAATAAATTAATTTCATAGTACAATCGTCCTGTCAGCTGTATTACGCACATCCCGTTTAAACTCACCAGCTAGAAAATGCATTGCGTTATATTGTTTTTCAGTCACCATCATACTTTGGACTAATCCATCTGCCGGCGTAATATCGGTAATTCGTCGCTCCATAAAAGTTGCCGATTGTTTACTGACGCAAACGCGTACATAAATTGAATACTGGATCATTAAAAAGCCTTCATTGATCAATGCTTTACGAAATTTCCGGTAATTTTTACGTTGTTCACTAGTCTCCATTGGTAAATCAAACATGATCATTAATCGCATGACTCGATACCTCATTTAATAACGCCACCTTTATTTCAATCGAATGACTTTGTTCACTTAAATAATTCAAACTGGCTGCAATATACTTAGTTAACGCGTGCCGCAAAATCGTTCTTTCACCGTTGTACATTAATTCGAGGTTAAGTAGATCAACTAAACCAAATTTTATGTCTGGCGTGAAGTCATTGAATCGCTGTTGTGCAACCCAACAATCGATAATTGGCCGGAATGGTTCCATTAAATCAGACCCTAAATTGAACTCATTACCTTCATTGTGGTGATGAATTCCAAATTGGGTCAAATAGCCATTAGCGACGATTTCACGATCAATCGTTGAAAGTAAAATGGAATAACCATAATTTAACGCCGCATTGATCGGACTAAAATCACGTCGTGAGAAGTCATTATCAAACATTAAATTAAAATATTTTCGCGCGACCACGGCTTCACGATTGGTTACATCGCCTAATTCGAGCCTTAATAATTCCACATCCAGGGCAGCTGTTTCCAACTGTAATAACTGACAAACTTGAATTTGCATTGCAATTTTCTCGTGAACTATTCTAGTCCATAGCTGTTCCTTAACATTAGCTTGCCAATTTAGTTGCTGCGTAATCAAGCTCGCATCCCGATTACTAGGATAATAGCCTAATATTTCACAAACCGGTTGGCCATCGCGACCAGTAAAAATAATTTTAGCTTCTGCCTGGATCAACGCATTGATCGCAGCCGTGGTAATAACTGCACTCATTGTGCCAACTAGCAACACTTGGATATCACTAATTGGAATTTGACTCGTACCGTCAATCGTTTGTACGATCAGTTGATGGCTTCCATATGAAACTTTAGCATGTTGCGTGATCATGACTGTACGCCAGCCCATAGAAAATCCCTCCTTGTCTTTAACACAATTGCTTGATATAATCTAGTTGTTTAGAAGACTATCTAAACTTATTGATTTAACACTCTGAGTTAAAATCAAACAAGGCGTAAGCCAAGTTTCATCTTGTGAGTCCCTATGGACCATAAAGGCGCTATTGATCTTCGTGATCAATAGCGCCTTTTAAATTTGCTTAGCGCAGACCCTTAAGATCACGTAAAGCTACCTTTCTTTCGAATAAACCCGATGGAGATTGATGAACTAATATTGCTTTTTCAGTTAATCTAATCCCCGCTTGTTGAGTCATGAATCCTAAATCTGTTCCCAATCCTAGTATTTTTAAGTTTGTTCTAGCTGCATTGGCATGAAATCCAATTAAAATCCGATTTAAAACATCTATCTGTGTGTCGCTCTTCTCTTCAAAACTATCATTTAATTTCATAAATCGATCTCTACCATGACTTAATTTCTCTCTGAAACCATTAGTATCATAAAGTGGAAACCAGCGATTAACTTGTACTAAAATTTCATCAAATACCTGTACTAAATCTACATGCGTAGATAGCTGCTTATTAAGCGCTTTGACAGCTTCTTTAGAAATGAATAGTTCACGAGCATTATATTGATAAGTTGCCGACCCCAACATAAACGGTTGCCCGCCATCAATAACTAACTGATTGAAACCAACCTTAGGCACAACCAATTCGAAACGTTCCACTGTTGTTTTATAGTCACCAGTTTTCTTAACCAGTTTGCGTGTGGTAAATTTCTTAGTCAAATAATCAAGCAACTGTGCTTGGTTAGCTAATTTGGCTGCCATCCTAGTTGGAATACCAACGACTTTATAGTAAGGTTTATCCTTTTTCCACAAACGAACAATACTCATAAACGCACTAGTTGAGCCGGTATAGCCGCCATAAAGTTCAGTCGGCATGTTATCTTTTTTCCGGATCAACTGTTTAGTACCACGTCCGCTAGCTTTATCTTCACTGGCTTTGTAAAGTGTCTGGTTATATAGTGCCCCGGATTTAGTTAAGACTTCATGCACTACCGTTACTTTTTTGAAGTTATAGATTTTATTCATGTAAGCCAGATCACGCTGCTTATCCCAGATAATTTCACCGGTATTAGAATCTATACTTCTGTCCTTATTTTTTAGCTCGTACAAGAAATTAAAATTCTTGAGGTCAGGTAGTTTATTTCCTTTTTGAAAATCACCGTAAGTAAAATACGGTTTCAACTTAGGATAACGTTTAGACAAGAAGATGCCGACAAACGCAGTTAGATAGGCATCAAAAGCATGATGATAGTTGTTCACGTTACGATTTTTCGGAAAATCAAGCTCTTTACGTACCTGATGGGTCATATTCGCTTTGATGGTTACGACTTTCGTTTCTTCACTTGCCAACAAATTAGCCGCCAGCTTAATCACTTGGCGCGTTTCAACTAGCTGACGGTTAACAAAGCCCAGCGGTGCAAATTTACTTAATTTGGTTGGATCAAGCGTCAAATTATCATACTTACGCTTGCTAAGTAACCCGGCTTCCTTTAACTGCAGCCATTTAGCTTGCATGGCTGGTCCAAATTTATAATTTGCAAATTCTGATAGCGGCACTGAATCAGATTTACTGCGATTTAGCTTTTGCGAGACCAGTACGCGATTATCTAGTGAATCATCCTTAATGAAAGATTGCGGTAAGATATGGTCAATGTCGTAATGGGATAATTGATCAATGTTAATTCGCTTACCGGAGTACAAATCAACCCCTCCTTGTAAGAAATACAAGAATAAACGATCTTTAAAATTGACTTTTTGGTCGACTGCTTCTTTTAATTCCTGGCGAACTTCACTATTGATCAAGAATTCGTTACTAATCGTTTGATATAATTTTTCCAGCTGGCGTGAACGTTCAACCGAACGGCGTGGGTTTTTCTCATCTTCGCGGGCAAATTCAATAAAGATCCGCTGCGGTGGTACGCCACCCATTGCCTTCTGAACATCTGCTACAATTGCTAAAACCTGACGTAAAGCCTTTTTATTTTGGGGTGAAGTATATAAATCTGTAATCACATCTTGCGCACCGCGCCGATCAATCAGCTTTTCATTTTCCTTAGTAATTGCTTCACTAAATGCTGCCTGACTAACAATAACCATAAAATTATTTGGTGTATCCCATAACAAATCAATGATCTGCTGACCATTCTGATCACGGAGCCCCGCTAATAATTTACGCGAAAAACGTCCCCAGCCACGATAACGAATACCAGCCAGTTTTTCAATTTGTTCTGTTGTTAACCAAGTAATCTCTGCTAATTTAGTACGGAGGATCTTCGCATCTTCAAACAAAGTCGCCCATTCGATTATTTGTTCAAAATCCACTTGATAGCGTGCTTCATCTAATTGAGCACCAAAAATTTTCCGTAACTCATTTTCAGTCGTCAAACCACTATTAAAGCTAGTTTCGTTAGCTAACCCTTCAATTTTAGATGACTCAGCAAATTCACCAGTCTGAACTAAATAAGATTTAAATTGTTTCTTCGTCACATGCGGTTGCCGTTTAAATAAATCTTGATAAACAGCTTGTTTTTGTTTTTTAGTTAATTTTTGACCATTGACCCGTACATTATTCAATTCATTCAATACGATAAAACGTTGATATAACAAGCTGTGTAATGGTAATACATCTTCAGCCAATAAATAGGTATCTTTAGTTGTCATCCTTTTGATGAAGCGCTCAGCTGAAACGTTGCGGTCGACTTTTTGATCAAAGTTCCATGGTGTGATCGGTCCAGCTTCTTTGCGCGCCATCCAGGCAAAATGCGCATTAGATGTTGCTTGTTGAACTTCAGGTTCGATCAGTGGTCCAACATAATAAGGTACCCGAAAAGCAACTAATTCAGATAGTTTATATTTAGCTACCTTTTGCCGTGCTTGATTAGGATTTAACTCAGCCAACCATGGATAGTAGTCTTTTTGATTATCAATAATCCGTTCCAGCTCTAGTTGATGTAATTGATGCGGAATCGCCCCATTTTCTTTAGTCCGCTGCTTCGGCAAGAATTTTTCTTGATCGATCAACGCCAACATATCTGCCACCTGTGGATCACTGCTCTTTTTAACCGCATTGGTCAACCGCTTATAAAAATCTTCCTGTTTAAGTGGCTTGCTGGCAATACCATTAATGTACTCATTATAAGCTGTTTGTAACACTGTCGCAGTCTTTTTATCACTATGCTGAGCAATCGCCTTTAGTAATTTTAAATCTTGCTTATGCTTCTGGTAGCTATCTACCTTAGATGCTGATAATGTTTTACCTTCAGGAACAATACCATTTAGGGTAATTGCCGCAAAAATCCGTTGTAAAATATCCATAACTTGCTGCTGATTTTCAGTCATCAACGGTTCCAGCTTAGCTAGCTTATCATCAATATCCTCCGCATCAAAAGAGAATTCCCACTCAGTCGTTTCCAATAAATCTAAATTAAATAGTTTATGAAATTTTGCTTTCAAACCGAGGATTGCTTTCAATAATTCAGTCGCAACACTTTTTTGTTGCTTAGCCAATTGCTTATCATCCGAACCGTTATAAAATGACTTAACTAAATCACGCTGCCGCCCCGAACGTGAGATTGTCGTATTCAATAAGGTTGTTTGGAACATTGTACTATGATCCAAGTCGATTTGAAATTTCAATTCAGGGATCACATTAAGTAAAAGCGCATTCAATTCTTCAAAATCACTGTGTAAGTCGATTTTATTATTCGTAAAATTATTGACCGTTCCATTTAGTAGAAAATGACCACGATATTTAATAATATGGTGCATCGCCAGATAAATCTCACGTACATCAAATTGTCGCTTCTCAGTCATTAATGCTTGGCGTAAATGGTAAATCGTTGGATATGCTTGATAAAAATCCCGATCGCTTCGATCATTAAATAAAGAAGCTGTATCTTCATCCCGGTCATTTAAAACTAAATTTGATTCTTTACGACGAATAAAGAATCCGTCATCTTGCGGTAGAATATACGGCTCAAAAAAATCCTGTAATAGGCGTAATCGCCATTTACGACGCTTTAAACGTCGATGGGTTGTTCGAAAAATTCGTCGTTCTGCGGCAGTTGCGCCTTCTTTAAAGACACGAACGCCATAACCGTTTTTTCCTTTGACCTGTAAAATCTTACCATTGTCATCAACAATCGTATATCCAACTGAATTGGTCCCAATATCAAGTCCAACATTATAGTGTAGCGTCATTAGCACTCACTCCTTTTTTCATAAGTATATCAAAATTTACAATTACATTTAACCTAAATTTTTAGTCATAAAAATAGCGGCTCATCACCGCTATTCTCATGAACTCATTGATATTTTACCCCGCGTCGGAATCGTTGCCAGAAGCTGGTGTCGTCCGTTTGTAGCATCAAGCCTTCGTAAATTCCACCGACATACCGCAGCAGCAATAAGATGCTGGCTAGCAAAAGTAGCAACGAGCCACCGATCACCCAGACATTAGCGTTATCATCGATGATGCGTAGTGGCATGAAGTATGAAGAGAAGAATGGAACGTACGACAGGATTTTAACTGTCAGCGCGTCGGCGTTATTTTGGAACGGAATTGTCGCGAAAAAGGCGATCATGCTGAGATAGATCGCTGGTTGTGCGGCTTTTGAAGCGTCCTCGGCTTTGGCAACCAGCGCACCGCTGAAAGCCGACAATATCGTGTATAAGATCACACCTAGGAAAAGGAATAATAAATTAATACTCAACAGATTATGTAGCACTTTACCGATCAACACCTGATTATCTGCTACGATTGCTTTAGTGATCGATAATCGGCTAGCAATCAAGAAACTAGCCCAACCGCCGACCATATAGATCAGTAAATGAGTCAAGATCACCAGCAACACACCAAAAATTTTACCCAGAAAATATTTGCTGGCCGTGGTACTGGAAAAGATAATTTCCATGATCTTGGTGCCTTTTTCGGAGGCAATTTCTGATGCCGTGATTGAAGAATAGGTGATCAGGATCATATAAACCATAAAGACCATGATCCAAAATGAGATCAGACGCACTAGCTTGGCACTGCCAGTTTTTTTATGCACGATTTGTTTTAATCGCGGTTCTTGTTGTAGTGCCTGTAGTTGTGCGGTACTTAAGTTGGCATTGCTTAAATTCAGCCGTTGCTGCTGTTGCATTAAGAATGTGTCCACTTTATTCTTTAAGTCAGTGGCTAATGACTGACCACCGTGATAAGTAGCGGTCACCTGTTGCGGTCCACTTTTTAAAATTAAATAGCCAGTAATCGTTTCGGCGCGCACAGCTTTTTTAGCTGCCGCAACCGTAGTCACACTGGTTTTGACGTCCGCTTTATGTTGATGAATAAATTGTTGGCGCACTGGTTGGTCAGCGATCACGGCGATCCGGTCACTATCTTCGCCGGCAGTGCTACTGAAATAGCCGATGCCTAAGGAGAGGCCAAGCATGACAAATGGCGCCAGCACCAAAGCGACAAAGCTCCACGACTTAATTTGGCGCAGATAAGTTTCAGTGGTAATGATCCATAATTTACGCATTGGCTTCACCTACTTTCATCCGAAAAATCTCATCTAATGTTGGGGCCTGCTGACTGAATTCTTCAATATATTGTCCCTGCGTCAATTGCTGGAAGATTGCCGGACCCGCTGCCGGATCAGCTAAACGCAATAAATAGCGCTGCGCAGTTAGTTGCGTGACTTCGGTAACTTGCGATAACTGTGCCAAGCGGTCCGCAGTCCAATCCGTGGTCACGAATAAATGGTTTTTACCAAACTGATTGCGCACGTCGTCAATGCGACCGTTCAACACCACATGGCCGGTTTTCAACATGATCAAGCGGTCACACAACGCCGTGACATTGCCCATATCATGACTGGAAAAAATAATTGCGGTCCCTTGCTGTTTAGCCATCATAATGGCTTGCTCCAGCAGATCAACATTTACCGGATCCAAGCCACTAAACGGTTCATCCAAAATCAATAACTTCGGTTGGTGGATCAACGTACAGATCAATTGAATCTTTTGTTGATTGCCTTTAGATAGGTCTTTGATCTTATCGCTGCGTTTACCTTTGACCGCAAATTTAGCTAACCAATCGTCAATTTGTGGCCGAATCTCTTTAGCGGATTTGTTTTTCAAGCGTGCTAAATAAATGATCTGTTGCTCAACGGTCAGCTTAGGCATCAAACTGCGTTCTTCCGGCAAATAACCGATCTCATCGAAGACATTTTCCGTGATTGGCTGATTGTTCCAAGTAATCGTGCCATCATATTCGCGCGTTTTATAATCAAGTTAGCCAATTAGATCCAGCTAATTGAAAAAATAAAAAACACCAAGACAAATCTCTGTTATCATTGATGTTCCAACACAAAAATGAAAGAGGTTATTGTCTTGATGCAAGAACAGAATACCACAGTCCGAGAAAAAGGTCACCACCTAACTTCATTTGAGCGCGGCAGAATCGCCACGCTACACAGCCAAGGATACTCTAACCGCGCAATTGCTAGAGTTATCGGCGTTTGTCATCAAACAATCAGTAATGAACTACGCCGTGGTGAGATCGACCAAGTTAAAAAAGTGAACGGTCAACGGCAATATCACCGCGAATACTCGCCAGAAGCGGCACAGGCCAAATACGAAGCTAACCGAATGTCCTGTCATCGACCTTTGAAACTCGCTGGTGTCGCTGACTTTATCCACTACTTTACGGCCCATTTGCACCAAGACGGTTGGTCGCCTGATGCCGCGGTGGGCCGTGCTAAACTTGAAGGCTTATATCAACCTGAGGAGATGGTTTCGACCAAGACGTTATACCACTATATCGATGCGCAACTACTTGAAGTCCGTAATCTTGATCTGCTCGAAAAAAACCGGCGCCGCACCAAACACCACCATTCACCCAAGCATAAGCGTCTGGCCGGACGAAGTATCGAAGAGCGACCTAAAAGTATTGATCAGCGCCAAGAGTTCGGTCACTTTGAGTTGGATACCGTAGTCGGTAAACGTAACGGCCAAGAAAGTGTTATTCTAACGCTGATCGAGCGCCAATCTCGCTGTCAGATCCTGCGTTTGATTGATGGCCGTGACACCGATTCAGTCAACTACGAACTGGCTAAGATCTGCCAAGAATACGGGCACATCATGAAGTCCGTTACCGCTGACAACGGGGCAGAGTTCGCAGCGGCGGGGACGGTGCTTGACGGCGTTGCCGACCTTTATTATGCCCACCCTTACCGCTCTTCAGAACGAGGCACAAATGAGGCGCATAATCGAATGATCCGTCGTGATGTGCCTAAGGGCCTGTCCATGGATACTTTAGGCCCTAGTGATATCCAAGCAGTGGAAGCCAAGCTAAACAACTTACCACGCCGGCAGTCAGGTTACCAAACCCCAAAAGAGCTTTTCTCCGCTGCCGCTGGCTAAAGATTGAATCTTTAAAATATGAATATCAATGAAAATACTGTCTTGCCGGGATTTATTGCGTGGCTAATTTGTTCTTGCAATTTGGGGTGCCATCATATTTTAAAAAACCTAAAATACTGTGAAATGTAGTTGATTTACCGGCACCATTTTGGCCGATCAAACCCATGATCTCACCTGCTTTGACGTCAAAACTAACGTCCGTCAAGGCTTGTAATGAGCCGAATCGTTTCGATAAATGTTGAATCGCTAACATAAAATACCTCCCTCATCATAACGTATACCCATTCCCGATTATACCGGATTCCATGTAAAAAGTGCTATCAATTCCAGTACTTACTTGAGTAAACTAAATTTCTTAGTCAAGGCCCGTACCGCCTCAGCTTCACCAGAAATGGCGATGCCAACTGGCTGTAGATCAGCCATTTTTTAGTGGTGATCAACGCAGCATATTCCGCAAATCGATCGTTTAACGCTTGTCCAGTTGCCGTGAAAACCACACTGTACATTTCCGGATGCACCACCAATGCCGTGGCTAAATTGGTGATCTGGCCTGCGCCACCTTTTAAAATTACTGTGCTGTATTTGATTCCTGCATGACGGACTTGATCCTGATCGATTACCGGTTTGGTGGCAAATAGTTTTGGCGTGATCTGTGCCAATTGCCCCATTAAAATTGCCGCTACATTGCCAACTTAGCCAATCGAGAGCTTTTTGTCTAAGACCAAAACATTTCGTTGCATTCTGTCATCACCTTTCACTTTGGCTTTAAGCATAGCATATGTAGCTTCCAACTTGAATGCGTTTTCTTGTGTTGCTCATTTGGATGCGTTATATTTTAGTTGCAAAAGTACTGACTTACGAATCGAGGTCGAACGCGATGCAAGACACAAAATATTCCTTACTCGATATGTTTAAATTTGTTTTTAGTGAAGTGCTGAAAAAGCGCTGGCTATTAGTACTGAACGTGGCCGCACTGACTGTGATCACGTTGCTACAATTTGTGATTCCGCAGATCGAGCAATTTATTATCGATAAAGTGATCCCGCAACACAACTATAGTTGGCTATTTGCTGTGATCGGCTTATTGCTTGGTGTCACGTTGTTTCTCGGTATCGCCAATTATTTATCTACCTATTATATGACCATCATGAGTCAAAACGCGATCACCGAGTTACGCAATAATCTATATCAGTACATTGTGCGCTTGGATACGGCCTTTTTTGAATCCAGCAAAACCGGTGACTTAATGACCCGCCTGACCAGCGATATCAACAACCTACAAAATTTGATCTCCGCCAACATGCTATCGATGATCGGCAATCTCTTCACTTTAATTGGCGTGCTCGGTTTGATTTTTTACATTAACTGGCAAATGGCCTTGGCGGTCAGCCTAACCTTTCCCTTAATGTTCCTCATTTATCGCGTTTTTCGTAACCGTATCCAAGAAGCATTCCGCAAAGCACGGCTCTCCCAAGCGCAAATGTCGAACCAGATGCAGCAAATGTTGACCCAGATCGACTTGATCAAAGGCTACACTAGCGAAGAGCTTGAATCGCAACGCTTCGATCGCTTAGCCCAAAATTATCGTCAAGATATGATCAACGCCGGTAAAAATCAAGCAATTTTTTCACCACTGATCGATAGCATTAATTACTTGGGCATCGGAATTATCATGAGTTTAGGCGCTTACTTCGTGATCCACCGCCAGATCACTGTCGGGGCACTAGTGGCGTACTTAAGCTATGTGGCAATGATTCAAAGTCCGATTCGCTCGTTCACTCGGCTCCTGAATCAGCTGCAACAATCGCTGGTTTCCTATGGCCGCATCCAATCGATTTTAGCGATCAAACCACAAGTCAGTGACGGTCCGGACCCGCAACCATTTCCACAATTGCAGCACGGCATCACATTACGCGACGTCAGTTTTAATTATCACCGAGATACGGCTGAAGAAAATCGTGCCGCCACGATCAAACAGGTTAGTTTTCAGATTCCCTTTGGTAAAACCACAGCACTAGTCGGCCATTCTGGTTCTGGTAAAACCACGCTGACGCGGCTGATCACCCGCTTGTACGATCTCGACGGTGGCGATATTTTATTTGATGATCACTCGATCAAAAGTATCGGCCTACAATCACTACGCCAAAACATCGCTATTGTGACCCAAGACGTTTTCATCATTGACGGCACGATCCGCGATAATATTGTCTACGGCCGGCCCGATGCCAGTGATGCTGATATTTGGCGTGTCGTCGCTTTAGCCGACTTGACTGATTTTATCCACCAGTTGCCCGAACAATTAGCTACCCAGGTCGGTGAACGTGGCGTCAAACTTTCCGGCGGTCAAAAGCAGCGCCTGGCCATCGCTCGAGGGCTACTCAAGGATGCGCCGGTGATCATTCTAGATGAAGCAACGGCTAGTTTAGATAACGAATCGGAAAAAGCGATCCAGCACGCGTTAGATAATTTACTGAAGTCGCGCACAGCTTTGGTCATCGCCCACCGCTTATCGACGATCCATAATGCCGATCAAATCGTTGTCCTCGATCACGGTACCGTGGTCGAACAAGGGACTCACGACCAGTTGATGCAACAAGCCGGCGCCTACGCCCACCTCTACAACGCTCAATTCGAATAAAAATGAGCACTAACTGGTGACTGACTGCCATCGTTAGTGCTCATTTTTTAATTTAAATTACCGAATGACCAACACCGAGATCGGCGCGTATTTGGCCATATAGGCGGCTTGACTACCGAAATGCTGGGCCAAACCCTTCTTCGCCTCAGAACCAACGATCAACAGATCAGGTTCAACGTGAGGAATAATATCTTTGACGATCACTTCACCAGGCTCACCTTCAGAAACGATCGTACGTACAGTTTCAACACCAGCTTCACGCGCCTGGCGCTGATAACTTAACACATGCTGCTCTAATTCAGCACGTTCACCATGCACATAATCCTTACTTAGTGCCTCGTAGACATTCATTTCTTCATTTTCTAAGATCGATACAATGATCAGTTCAGCCTGATCTTGCTTGGCCTGATCAACTGCATATTTAAACGCCAACAAAGCATCCTGCGAATCATCGACGCCGACTAAAATCTTAGTAAATTTCATTTACGCTCACTCCTCGTCTTAGCCAGCATTGTTGGCTAGCTTAGTGACATATTTCTTATTGCTGCGGTACAGGTCAACAATCGTCCATGCTAATAAAGCTAAAACCGCAACGATCAAGATGTAGGCAATATTGTCAGCCAGCAATAATTCACCTTTGGTCGCACCATCACCGAAGAAACCTTCGATCTGGCCGGGCAAGCCGATCAAATTTAAATACGTTAAACCGATCACAGATAGCCAGCCTAGCACTTTGACCCATAAAGAATTTTTAAACCGTTGCCCCATCTCGACCGCACTATTGGTCATCATCAATAAGGGTAGCATGGAAAACGGCAAGGCAAAGGCCAAGAAGACTTGCGAATTATTCATTAGCGTGTTTAACGCCGTATGCTCAGCAAGCGCACTTTTACCGCTGGTCATCATGACACAGATCAAAACAGGGATCACGGAGATCAACCGGGTAACCAAGCGCCGTAACCACAACGGCATCCGCATATGGACAAAGCCCTCCATGATCACTTGCCCCGTCAAGGTTCCCGTGATCGTTGAATTTTGGCCAGAAGCTAACAACGCCACAGCAAACAAAACAGATAAGATTCCCGAACGAGCAACCGTGATCAGTACACCATTACTTAACGTCGACGTATCGGACAAAGCTTGGAATAAGCCGAAGAATGAAGGGTCTTTAACGGCCCCCGTTTTGAAAACAGCAACACCCATGATCAATAGCAACGCATTAACAAAAAAGGCCATCGTTAACTGGATATTCGAATCCCAAGCTGAGAAACGAACTGTCCGCGCCACGTCTTCTTCATCATTGTGATCAATTTTCCGCGTTTGTGAGATTGCGGAATGGAGGTACAAGTTATGCGGCATAACCGTAGCACCAATAATGCCTAAAGCGCCAGTCAACGGCGTCTGCCCACCGATTTTATGAGCACTAGAGAAAGTCGCTGTAGTCGGCAACAACCCTTTAACAACACCAGCCCAATCTGGATCAGATAAGGCAACTTGATAAACAAAGACTAAAAAGATCACTAAAATCAAACAAACAACAATGGCCTCGATCTTACGGAAACCAACTTTAGTCAATAATAGCAGTAACAAAACATCAAATACCGTGATGAAAACAGCGATCACTAATGGTATATGGAATAACAAATATAAGGCAATGGCCGCACCGATAACTTCAGCGATATCCGTCGCCATGATCGCTAATTCTGTCAAGATCCATAAAACGATACCCAAAGCCTTACTCGTCCGCGCCCGAATCGCTTGAGCAAGATCCATCTGACTCACGATGCCAAGTTTAGCCGCCATGTATTGCAGTAACATCGCGATCAAACTTGACATCAAGATAACAGACATCAATAAGTACTGAAAATTTTGCCCACCAGTGATCGACGTCGACCAATTCCCGGGATCCATATAACCAACTGCCACCAACGCCCCCGGCCCAGAATACATAAACAAAGTTCGCAGAAACCCTTTGCCTTTAGGCACCTCGACCGAGCCATTGATCTCCTCTAATGAAGGCCCATTCGCGTATTGAATCAGTTTATGCTTACGCGGTGTTGTTTCGTTTTTTCCCATACTACTACACACCTTTCTGGCCATCGATTCATTCGGCCAACACCATTATACAACACAAATTAGATAATTTGAATACTTTTTTAGGTATGCCAAACAAATTATATTAAAAATCGTATTTATTGATACGGTATACCGATAAAAATAAAACAGTATTAGTAGCTATACTAAAAAAGTCGACAATCAAGAAGTAATTGTCGGCTTGCACAATATTTATACTCAAATTAATTTATACCATAGTGTCAAAATGCTTTACCGTTATTCGGCTTACACTAAAAAAACCGACAATAACAATGTTATTGTCGGTTTTTGAAAATTTTATGCCGTCTGCAGGAGTCGAACCTGTGACCCTCGGTTTACGATACCGATGCTCTACCAACTGAGCTAAGACGGCATTGAACCATGACCGGTACGGGATTTGAACCCATGTTACCGCCGTGAAAGGGCGGTGTCTTAACCACTTGACCAACGGGCCATAACAACATTAATAATTATACAGGATTCTATAGTTTTGTAAAGTCATTTAGGATTAAAAATATCTAATTTAACGTGCACTACATATAAAAAAATGGCCCTAAAAAGACAAACATATCTGTCTTTTTAGGGCCATTTAATTAGTCAAAAACGCCAATTTTCTGTTTGCTCATTAGCCCGTAGATCGCGATTCCAAAGAAAAGTAATCCAAAAGCAGCTAGTACTGCTAAATTGAGTAGAATTGCGGTAAAATCAGCCCGCGCTTGTAATTGGCGAATGGCATCCAATACCCAAAATTGTGGCGTCAGGCGAGCAATTTTAGTCATAAATTCTGGCATTATTTCACTGGGGATCAAGGCGCCAGATAGTAACGATGTGATCGTAAATAAAATATTTTGTATCCCACTGGCAACTAATGTGCTAGGCGAATTTACACCGATCGCAATTGACCAGGCTACACCGACCAACCCAAAACTGGCTAACAAGCCACTAAGCTGAAGTGCTGCTAAACCAATGTCGATGTGAAACACTACTGTCATCAGAACCACTGTAAAGATTACTTCAAATAGCATCGCTAAAAAAGCAAATATCGCGGTACCAGCAAAATAAGCACCCCGCGGTACCGGTGTCGTCAGCATACGCTGATAAATTTTGTTACGGCGCTCATTTTGAATTGAATTAGCGCCAAAATTACCGGACTGATATAGTAACATCATCAGCATAAAGCCTAAAATTTGAATACTCATCGCTTTGCTCGCATCATCCGTCGCAAACCGTTTAAATTCTAGTGGTGTCGTAGTTTTAACATAGTCGAACGCTACTTTTTCATTACTATTGCGCGCAAATTTTGCTACCGCTAAAACTTCATTATACGTATTTTTTGCCGTATCCTTAATGCCATCGATTGCTTCACCTTGTTGAAAACTGCGTAAGGTCAAAGGTGCCAATTCGCCGGCCCGAATTTTTGTGGCAAAATCTTCCGGAATTACAATATTAGCGGTAATCTCCTGATCAGCTAGTGCTTCATCAGCTGCCTTAACACTGGTCATTTTTTTTACAGTCATACGTTTATCGAAATTAGCAACAAATTGCTGACTATACGCCGACTGATCACGATCAACGATTCCCACCGTTAACGTGTTGGCCGCACCACTATTATTGTAAATAAATAAGTACATCACAATACTTAGCACCGGCACGCCAAGCAGAAAAAGCACCTGCAATGGATGATGCCGCCAAATGACGAAGCGCTCACGGATGATCCATAGAATAGCTTTCATTTAGAATTCCTCCCTGCGGTTCAGCACTAGCGACATGCCACAATACAAAATAACCGTGATCAACAAGCACAAGAATACGCCACGCCACTGTAAAGGATTATTAGTCCACAATGCCTCCCGCAGCGGGCCCATGATCCAGCCCAGCGGTGAAAAGTTCATCATTGTTTCACTAACCGGAAAATAACCACCACCTAAAAATGCCGCTACTTGGATGATAATCTGCATAATGCCCATGCCCACCCCTTTACCGATCGTCTCTAAGAAAACCCCCAGTGTCAGGAATAACAACATCAAAGCTGATAAACTTATAAAGGCAAAACCGAACTGCTGCTGCCACGGAACTTTAAACAACACTTGTGTGATCAGCATCTGGACCAACACCACGCAAAAACCTAATAGCGCATGACCAGCAAAAGTGGAATTGATCAATTTTTGCCGGCCAAGCGGACTGATCAATTCGCGCTGCAACGTTTTCCGGCGCCGACCTTTACTAAACATTTCCAGACCATTTTCTGCCATATATAAAATAAACAGCGCAATCATCGCGACCGCATAATATTGATACGAAGTCGCTGGCTTCTTTAGATTCGTTTGATCTACTTTCAACGCATCATTTAACTCTGCTGGTAATGTAAATAATTCCGCCGGTGGCACATTAAAACGTTGCGCGCCAGCCATTAATCGAATCGATTGGAACATTTCCACTAAATAACTTTTCAACAGCGTCAATTGTACATCGGATAGTTGGTTGGTGCGCACAACAATCTTATCACCAATATTAAAATAGGCATCCGCTTTCCCAGCACGCAGCGCTCGCACCGCACTAGCACGATCCGCGCTTTGATTAAACTTGATTTTAGTTGATGAAAGCTCGCGGACAGCCATTTTGAACTGTCCTCCTAACGCTTGATCTTCAACCACATACTGGACCGTAATTGGTTCAACCTTTTCTTCAACTGCTGAACCAGCAAAAACCCCTTGCAAAATCGACCCTAAAACCAGCATCAAGGTCAGTGGGAAAAGTAAAAAATAAATGTATGTGCCTTTATCACGTAATTGCTGTACAAACGTACGAATGATGATGGGTAGATTCATATTTTCACCTACTTATCGCGCAAATTGCGGCCAGTCAGATTTAAAAAGACCGTTTCTAGGTCGATCTGTTGCTGATCGACACTGTTGACGACCACACTCTGCTGGATCAAGGTCAGCAATAATTGATTCAGATCATTACTTTCCACTGTGACTGTGATCAACAGCTGCGTCGCAGTCAAGCTCGCTTTGATCACCCCAGGCTGCTGCTTAATATCAGCCAGTATCACGGCTTGCGGGTTTGCAACGGTGATCAGAATATTTTTTTGTGCCGTCACTAAATTAACTAATTCCGGCTCAGTACCAGTCGCAATGACTTTACCCTGATCAATGATCACGATTGTATCGGCTAATCGTTCCACTTCTTCCATATAGTGACTGGTGTAGATCAAAGTTTTACCGTCCCGACGCATTTGCTCAATTGTTTCCATAATATAATTACGTGACTGTGGATCAATGCCTACCGTTGGTTCATCCATGATCACAAACTCCGGTTGGTGCACAATTCCCATTGCAATATTCAAGCGGCGCTGCATACCGCCAGAAAAGGTTGCCGGCTTATCCTTTTTACGTTCCCACAAACCAACTAACTTAAGCGCATCTTCAGTAGCACTTTTCAAAGCTTTACCGCGCAAGCCATATAAGCCACCGAAATAGCGAACATTTTCTTCCGCACTTAAATCATAATACAATGCCAATTCTTGCGGGACCATACCAATCCTTTTTCGCAATTCCTGGTTGCCTTCCGCTACTTGACCGAACAACCTGACTTCACCGGCGGTTTTCCGTAACAAACCCACAATCATATTGATAACCGTAGACTTACCAGCCCCATTTGGTCCCAATAATCCTAAAATTGTCCCTGGTTGTACTACAAAGGAAACATCATCTACCACTACACGCGATCCGAATTTTTTGGTCAGGTGTTCGATCTCAACAATTGGCGCCATCCGACTTCCTCCAAACATGCTTTTATTTAAGCATACGGTAAAAAGCCAACAGACACCAGTTTAAGCCGTTATTTAATGAGTATTGTAGAAAAAAAGGCAGCAGGCAGCTACTAGTACAGAATAATGAATTAAAAGGACGTAGGTCTATTTTATTTATGCGCCTTGAATTGTCAAATTAAGTGCAATTTTTGATTATGATAGATCTCATATGGTGTTTTCCAATTTAAACATTTCCGTGGCCTTTTATTCAGCCGATCAACGAATTCTAAAATGACGGTATCCGAAATTGGATCCATATCTTGATTTTTAGGCAGGTACTCGCGGATTAAGCCATTTGTATTTTCATTTGACCCACGTTGCCATGGGGCATGAGGATTTGGAAAGTAAAACTCAATACCAAATTCTTCAGTTAGTTGATGATGTTTAGCGAATTCCTTGCCACGGTCGGGCGTAATCGTACCCAAGTGTTCTGGTGGCAGATCTTTTAGTAGTCTTCGAATAGTAGTGGTCACACTGGCTGAGTTTTTCTTAGCTGCTTTATGCATTATTAAGTATCTTGAACAACGGTCAACCATTGTGACCACACAAGATCTGCCAGTTTTGCCAGCTACAGTATCGAGCTCCCAGTGGCCAATCTGAGTCCGCTTATTGGCAGACTCAGGTCGTTCTTGGAGTGTATGCGATATAGGAATCTTCCCGCGACGTTCCTCATAACCTTTTTTATGGCGCGATTTACCATGATGTCTAAGCTTTCTGATCACCCCTCTGGCACCTCGTGATGAAAGCTTCTGATCAAATAAACCGGAGTAGATGCCACGATAAATCGTGGTATAGCTGATCTGAAATGATGAGGTCTCTAATTTTAAGCGTGCGGCAATTTCTTCTGGTGACCATTGTAGATCCAAGAATAAATGCCGGATTAATTGAAGCAATTGGTGATCAGAAAGTAGCGACCGGCGTCCACAATGAGATTTTTGAGCTTCGTAGCGCTCTTGAGCAATAGAAGGTGAATATGCCGATCTATTTCGCGATAACTCACGGCTAACTGTCGACGTTGCTCGACCAATTGTTTGGGCAATTGAAGTCAGTGAAGCCTGATTATTATGCATCAGGAATATCGTTTCGCGTTCACTCATGGTAAGATGTTTGTATGGGCTCATGATTATGTGCTCCCTTCGATGGTTGTCTTCGCAAACACCATTTTACAGGGATTCATATCATGAGTCTCTTTTGTTGCACTTAAAGTATAAATTCAAGGCACAAAAAAACAGCCAAGCCATTACTGACTTGACTGCCTTTTTAAAAGTGCGTGGCAACGTCCTACCCTCGCAGGGGGTGCTCCCCCAACTACTCTCGGCGCTAAGAAGCTTAACTTCTGTGTTCGACATGGGAACAGGTGTATCCTTCTTGCTATCGCCACCACACCACTTTCTGAGAACGTTGCGCTCTCAAAACTGGATATTCATTTCTTTGCCCTTAAACTAACACTACGTACATGCTACTTGGTTAAGTCCTCGACCGATTAGTATTGGTCCGCTCCATGCCTCACGGCACGTCCACTTCCAACCTATCTACCTGATCATCTCTCAGGGGTCTTACTTCCATAAAGGAATGGGAAATCTCATCTTGTGGGGGGCTTCACACTTAGATGCTTTCAGCGTTTATCCCGGCCATACTTAGCTACCCAGCGATGCGCCTGGCGGCACAACTGGTACACCAGCGGTATGTCCATTCCGGTCCTCTCGTACTAGGAACAGCTCCACTCAAATTTCCTACGCCCGCGACGGATAGGGACCGAACTGTCTCACGACGTTCTGAACCCAGCTCGCGTACCACTTTAATGGGCGAACAGCCCAACCCTTGGGACCAACTACAGCCCCAGGATGTGATGAGCCGACATCGAGGTGCCAAACCTCCCCGTCGATGTGGACTCTTGGGGGAGATAAGCCTGTTATCCCCAGGGTAGCTTTTATCCGTTGAGCGATGGCCCTTCCATACGGAACCACCGGATCACTAAGCCCGACTTTCGTCCCTGCTCGACCTGTAAGTCTCGCAGTCAAGCTCCCTTATGCCTTTACACGCTATGAATGATTTCCAACCATTCTGAGGGAACCTTTGGGCGCCTCCGTTACTTTTTAGGAGGCGACCGCCCCAGTCAAACTGCCCACCTGACACTGTCTCCCGCCACGCTAAGTGGCGCGGGTTAGAGGGTTCATACAGCAAGGGTAGTATCCCACCAATGCCTCCACCGAAACTAGCGTTCCGGCTTCAACGGCTCCTACCTATCCTGTACAAGCGGTACAAACACTCAATATCAAGCTACAGTAAAGCTCCATGGGGTCTTTCCGTCCTGTCGCGGGTAACCCGCATCTTCACGGGTATTATAATTTCACCGAGTCTCTCGTCGAGACAGTGCCCAGATCGTTACGCCTTTCGTGCGGGTCGGAACTTACCCGACAAGGAATTTCGCTACCTTAGGACCGTTATAGTTACGGCCGCCGTTTACTGGGGCTTCATTTCTGGGCTTCGTACCGAAGTACTAACTCATCCACTTAACCTTCCAGCACCGGGCAGGCGTCAGCCCCTATACGTCATCTTACGATTTAGCAGAGACCTGTGTTTTTGATAAACAGTCGCCTGGGCCTATTCACTGCGGCTGATCGTTAGATCAGCACCCCTTCTTCCGAAGTTACGGGGTCATTTTGCCGAGTTCCTTAACGAGAGTTCTCTCGCACACCTGAGGATACTCTCCTCGACTACCTGTGTCGGTTTGCGGTACGGGTAGTTTATTTCTCACTAGAAGCTTTTCTCGGCAGTGTGACATCAAGGACTTCGCTACTTAAATTCGCTCCCCATCACAACTTGTCCGTACAGGTGCAAGCATTTGACTCACACCAAGACTGATTGCTTGGCCGCACATTTCCAATCGTGCGGATCCTTTAGCCTCCTGCGTCCCTCCATCGTTCAAACAAAATAAACTAGTACAGGAATCTCAACCTGTTGGCCATCGCTTACGCCTTGCGGCCTCAGCTTAGGTCCCGACTAACCCTGGGAGGACGAGCCTTCCCCAGGAAACCTTAGTCATACGGTGGACAGGATTCTCACCTGTCTTTCGCTACTCATACCGGCATTCTCACTTCTAAGCGCTCCAGTTGTCCTCACGATCAACCTTCAACGCCCTTAGAACGCTCTCCTACCATGACCACATAAGTGGTCATCCACAGTTTCGGTATTATGTTTAGCCCCGGTACATTTTCGGCGCAGGGTCACTCGACTAGTGAGCTATTACGCACTCTTTAAATGATGGCTGCTTCTGAGCCAACATCCTAGTTGTCTATGCAACCCCACATCCTTTTCCACTTAACATAAATTTGGGGACCTTAACTGGTGGTCTGGGCTGTTTCCCTTTCGACAATGGATCTTATCACTCACTGTCTGACTCCCGGATAATTCATCAATGGCATTCGGAGTTTATCTGAATTCAGTAACCCAAGACGGGCCCCTAGTCCAAACAGTGCTCTACCTCCATGATGGTCAATTCCGAGGCTAGCCCTAAAGCTATTTCGAAGAGAACCAGCTATCTCCAAGTTCGTTTGGAATTTCACCGCTACCCACACCTCATCCCAGCATTTTTCAACATACACGGGTTCGGTCCTCCAGTGTGTTTTACCACACCTTCAACCTGGACATGGGTAGGTCACTTGGTTTCGGGTCTACGTCTACATACTAAACGCCCTATTCAGACTCGCTTTCGCTATGGCTCCGCCTTATCAGCTTAACCTCGCATGCAAACGTAACTCGCCGGTTCATTCTACAAAAGGCACGCTATCACCCATTAACGGGCTCTAACTAATTGTAGGCACACGGTTTCAGGAACTGTTTCACTCCCCTTCCGGGGTTCTTTTCACCTTTCCCTCACGGTACTGGTCCACTATCGGTCACTAGGTAGTATTTAGCCTTGGGAGATGGTCCTCCCAGATTCCGACGGAATTTCACGTGTTCCGCCGTACTCAGGATCCTGAACGAAGAGCCGTTGATTTGACCTACGGGACTTTCACCCTGTTTTGTTCAGCATTCCAACTGACTCAGTTATCAACGACTTTGGTAACTCCAAAGTTCAGTCCTACAACCCCACAATGCAAGCATCATGGTTTGGGCTGTTCCCCGTTCGCTCGCCGCTACTTAGGGAATCGAATTTTCTTTCTGTTCCTGCAGGTACTGAGATGTTTCAGTTCCCCACGTTTACCTCTCATAAGCTATGTATTCACTTATGAGTAACCAACGACTAAGTTGGCTGGGTTCCCCCATTCGGAAATCTCCGGATCAAAGCTTACGTACAGCTCCCCGAAGCATATCGGTGTTAGTACCGTCCTTCATCGGCTCCTAGTGCCAAGGCATCCACCGTGCGCCCTTCTTAACTTAACCTATTTGATACCTAACGGTATCACGGTTAGAGTTTAGCGATTAAGAAATACTTTCTTAAAAAACTCTTTAAAACGCAGTGTTAATTCTCGGTTTATATATTACAAAGAAATTGAATATCCAGTTTTCAAAGTACAACGTTTGAGAGTAAGCCTCTCAAAACTAAACAAAGTTTCAAAACAAATCGTGTAGGTTTCCGTAATTATTCCTTAGAAAGGAGGTGATCCAGCCGCAGGTTCTCCTACGGCTACCTTGTTACGACTTCACCCCAATCATCTGTCCCACCTTAGGCGGCTAGTTCCCTAAAAGGGTTACCCCACCGACTTCGGGTGTTACAAACTCTCATGGTGTGACGGGCGGTGTGTACAAGGCCCGGGAACGTATTCACCGCGGCGTGCTGATCCGCGATTACTAGCGATTCCGGCTTCATGTAGGCGAGTTGCAGCCTACAATCCGAACTGAGATCGGCTTTAAGAGATTAGCTTACCCTCGCGGGTTCGCAACTCGTTGTACCGACCATTGTAGCACGTGTGTAGCCCAGGTCATAAGGGGCATGCTGATTTGACGTCATCCCCACCTTCCTCCGGTTTGTCACCGGCAGTCTTACTAGAGTGCCCAACTAAATGCTGGCAACTAGTCATAAGGGTTGCGCTCGTTGCGGGACTTAACCCAACATCTCACGACACGAGCTGACGACAACCATGCACCACCTGTCACTTTGTCCCCGAAGGGAAAGCTGTATCTCTACAGTGGTCAAAGGATGTCAAGACCTGGTAAGGTTCTTCGCGTTGCTTCGAATTAAACCACATGCTCCACCGCTTGTGCGGGCCCCCGTCAATTCCTTTGAGTTTCAACCTTGCGGTCGTACTCCCCAGGCGGAATGCTTAATGCGTTAGCTGCAGCACTGAAGGGCGGAAACCCTCCAACACTTAGCATTCATCGTTTACGGTATGGACTACCAGGGTATCTAATCCTGTTCGCTCCCCATACTTTCGAGCCTCAGCGTCAGTTACAGACCAGACAGCCGCCTTCGCCACTGGTGTTCTTCCATATATCTACGCATTTCACCGCTACACATGGAGTTCCACTGTCCTCTTCTGCACTCAAGTTTTCCAGTTTCTAATGCACTTCTTCGGTTAAGCCGAAGGCTTTCACATCAGACTTAAAAAACCGCCTGCGCTCGCTTTACGCCCAATAAATCCGGACAACGCTTGCCACCTACGTATTACCGCGGCTGCTGGCACGTAGTTAGCCGTGGCTTTCTGGTTGGATACCGTCAAAGGACTAACAGTTACTCTAGTCCCTGTTCTTCTCCAACAACAGAGTTTTACGATCCTAAAACCTTCTTCACTCACGCGGCGTTGCTCCATCAGACTTTCGTCCATTGTGGAAGATTCCCTACTGCTGCCTCCCGTAGGAGTTTGGGCCGTGTCTCAGTCCCAATGTGGCCGATTACCCTCTCAGGTCGGCTACGTATCATTGTCTTGGTAAGCCGTTACCTTACCAACTAACTAATACGCCGCGGGTCCGTCCAAAAGTGACAGCCAAAGGCCGTCTTTTACATTCAGACCATGTGGTCTGAATGGTTATGCGGTATTAGCATCTGTTTCCAAATGTTATCCCCCACTTAAGGGTAGGTTACCCACGTGTTACTCACCCGTCCGCCACTCACGTCAATCAACGTCCACTGCAAGCAGCTTCGGTCGACGTCAGTGCGTTCGACTTGCATGTATTAGGCACGCCGCCAGCGTTCGTCCTGAGCCAGGATCAAACTCTCATATAAAATGAAAATTGATTGCTCAATTGATTTTGTTGCTAGCGAGTTATAATTCAAATTGAATTGACTTCGCAAATGTTTGCTTTATCTCGAACCGGTCCGAAGGCCGGTAAAAAATAAAGACCCTACACATTTGATTTGTCGAAACTTTGTTCAGTTTTCAAAGGTCTACCTTGTCGCTCAACACGACTTAATTAGTTTAACATGTCTCATATAATCTGTCAAGAACTTTTTTGAATAAGTTTTGAATATTTATTCAAGTTTTTGAATCAGTAACGTGTGACACGCAACTTTTATACTATACCAAGTTTAAATGTTTCTGTCAACAACTTTTTTTAAATGATTTAAAATCATTTAAATGGATTGCTTTGAACACTTAAATTTGACAACTTAAATAATATACTACGGTTTTAAATCAGCGTCAAGCATTAATTCATAAAAATTTACAATTCGCATGAACATTCACTCTGTAGTTGCTTGGCGCAAGGTACGATCCAATGCACTACCATAAGTTTCGCCAAATAAGTTAAGGTGTGCCATTAAGTAATAAGTCTGATACCACGCCACCCGTTGCTCATAGTTTGGACGTAGTGGATACACTTCATTATAGGCTTGGTAGAAAGCAGCCGAAAAACCACCAAATAATTGAGTCATTGCTAAATCCATTTCCCGATCGCCGTAAAATACATCTGGATCTAGTAGCACTGGAGTACCGTCTTGTAAAAAGTTCACATTACCAGCCCATAAATCGCCATGCAATAAACTAGGCGTCACCGGCACCGTAGCAAAATATGCGCGTATCCGCTGACACAGTTGTTGGAGCTTTTGTTGGCGGGAATCATTCCAATAATGATTCCGACGCGCTAAATCGGCTAATACCATTAAACGCTGCTCAATATAAAAGTCTGCCCAACTATTTTGCCAGTGATTGTACTTAGGTAACTTCCCGGCTATAAAATCATGCGCTAGGCCAAATTGCGCTGCATGCTGTTGGTGTACTCGCGCAACTGCACGACCTAAATCGGCGTCATCCCCTTGGCCTAAATCTAACCACTCTAATAGTAAATAAGCATCACCGGCAATTTCTCCGCTAGCAATAATCTGCGGCACACGGACTGCTGGCGCTAAAAGTTTGAGGCCTTCCTGCTCATGTTCAAAGAAAGCTGATTGCTGCTGGGCCTGCACCTTTAAAAAATAATGCTGCTGTACTGTATCGATCCGATAGGCTTGGTTGATATCGCCGCCACTGACTGCTGCTACCCGTTTGATTTCAGATAGTGGCAACTGCGCTAACCATGACTTTGTTAACATTTTACTTCCTCGATTCTCCAATAAAACTGCTAAGTTACACGCATATCCTGTACTGGCTTCTTCTATAATAAAGCAAAAGCCACCCGTAAATTGGGTGGCTTCAAATACTATTTAGAACCAAGTACACTGGCATTCAATGAAATCTGGCTAGTCTCAATGACCTTTTCGTAATCACTTTGTTGTAATAAGAAGAGATTACGCACACCGGCCTTGCCAGTCAGGATATTATTCGCCAAAGTCGATTGCTTTTCTAAATCAGCGATCACTGGTAATAAATCAACTTGTTCTGGCTTATTTTCAACTAAGTAATCATAGAAATCGCTGGCCGTGTTGATCAGCAATTGACTGTGATTATTCGTGAAGACCATATTCTTCAACCACCAAATGATCAATTCATTTTCAGTTGAAAAGACTTCTAATAAGACGCCTGCTTCATTTAGCAGTTGAATCGTCTCTTTATCGTTCTCGTTATATTCCTTAACCAATACTAAGCTACCATTAGTCCGATAAAAGTTCTCACTGACAACCCGGTTAGCGTTATTTTGGTCAAGATATTGTGTGGCTGAAAGCTGGCCTTCTAGGTCAAAGACGTCCCGTTTGATGACTTTACCTTGACTATAGTAAAGCACATACCACAAGGTGTCGTCATCCCGCCGCTTCAACTGCATCACCGGTTGGTTATTTTGATCGCGCACTAATTCAGAATGTGTGGCTTCATCCTTGGTGTACTGCCAGTCATCATTTTGTGGAATAATGTTATCCGCTGCCGCTTGTGGTTGATCACTGTCTTGCAATGACTGATACAAATTCAATAATTGGGCATTTGGAGCCAGCAAGCCTTGTTGCTGATAATCGTGCCAAGTTGTCTGTAAGTAGTCGTTATAATCGACAGTAATATAGGTTGGCGCCACCTGTGCCTGCTTAAAGGTTGCTGCCGTCGCCTGCAAGGCTGCTTTTTGTTCAGCGCTAGGTGTCCGTTCCAAATTACGTTCAAAGACAAAATAACGGGCTTCCTGATCCAGTACAACCTCATTTACACTTTCAGTCACTTGGAAATAATGCTCCAACTTTTTCTTCGTATTTTCCAATTGTGTTGTGTACTGCTGATGCCGATTCTGAGCGTTATCCAAGGCACTTTGAGTCGAAGTTAAACGCCGTTCTGCTGCTTGCCGCGCTTTTTCTCGATCCGCTTGCTTAGCATCGATCTCTTTTTGTAGCTTATCTAACTGTTCATCCAAAACATTTTGCTTGGACTTAATGTTGTCGACTTCTTTAGGTAATTCAGCCTGCCGCGTCTGCGCATTGTTCAGCTTAACTTCAACAACTTCGATCTGACGCTTGATGTCGTCTTTTTTCGCGTTCAAAACTTGAACGTGACTCTTTTGTTGTTCAGCCAAAGAGATCATCGTTGCCAAGTCAGTCTCTTGCTTGATCTTCTCGACCATGTCAGCTTCTTCTTGCTCGTAGCCCGCTAATTCTTCCTTAGCACCGTCAGCTTGCTTTTCATATTCGGCAATTGACTTGGCCACGTCTGCCTGCTGCTGCTCTACATTGGTCAACTGTTCCTGTGCCCGCTGTTTTTGCCGCTTAGTGTTGGCAAACTGGACCGTTGTCTCGTCCTCAACATCACCTTGCAAATCAGCAACTGACTGCTGATCCTTCTGCTCGTCTTCCTTGAGCGCTTCGATCTGAGGCACAATCTTATTGATCTGGTTCAGCAACATTTTCCGCTCGGTAAAGAGTTGGTCGCGTAACTCATCTTTAACAGCTTTGAGTTGACTTTCCAAATCAGCTAACTGATTTTCAGTGGCTGAACGTGTGTTGACGATATCCGTAAGCGTGACATCGCTGGCCGTGCTTGCTGTATCTGTTGATTTACTCGTTGTCTCCATCTCCATCTCATGATTATTATTCAAGTCACCTTGAAAAACCCACTTTTGCGAGCGTTCGCCGTTCACATCAATCGCTTACAAAAATAAGCTGTTTAGCCTAATTCTAATGCATTCGGCCGGTGGCATCAACTCAAGACACCAAATTTTGCTAAATTGTTAAATAAATGACCCGAAAATGAGACAAAAGCGGAGGCCTGCCGCAATTATCTCTACTTTTTGACTTAAAAATTGGCCTAACCCGCAAAATCTAGTCATTTGCCGCTAAACAGCATTATATTATTAAAACTAATAAAATTAGTGTATTGGTAAATCAAGCAAACAGCTAGCTTGCGGTTACTAGGCAACTAACTGTTTGATCAATTGCGCCGCTTGCCACTTCGTGTATTGTTGTGCTTGCAATTGATTAGTCCGTCCAACTAATCTGACCATTAAGTGTCAATATTAGCCAATTTTTGCGCGCACCTGCAACGCTATTTTGAATTGTATACTTATACTTTACTCCATATATATTCACGCAAAGTGTTGCCAGTAACACTGTTGTATATAACTGAATGAAAAAAGCAGCGCTAGACTACGCCGCTTACAAAAACTATTCAAAATCACGATCTTGCCCAAAAATGCGCATCTTCATTTTGATGCCAGTTGGGGTTGCGGCCAAACCACCGCGGCCCGTTTCCCGCAGTGATTGTGGCATCTCTTCGCCAATCTTCTTCATCGCACCTACGACTTCGTCAGCCGGAATTTTATTAGTCAAACCTGCCAATGCCATATCTGCGGCTACCAACGCATTGGTCGCGCCGATCGCATTACGCTTGACGCAGGGCAATTCGACTAAGCCAGCGATTGGGTCGCAGACTAAGCCTAACAAATTACTCAACGCCATCGCTAGAGCTTCCGCTGATTGTTCCGGTGTGCCGCCAGCAATTTCTACTGCCGCCGCTGCCGCCATTCCTGACGCACTGCCAACTTCTGCTTGACAACCACCCGTCGCACCAGCAATCATCGCATTATTGGCAATAATCATACCAAAGGCCCCAGCTGTAAATAAGAAACGAACCATTTGCTCATGAGACATATTTAGACGTTCCTGCAGCATAAACAGTACACCCGGCAAAGTCCCCGAGGAGCCGGCAGTTGGTGTGGCGCAGACAACACCCATTGCTGCATTGACTTCGTTGGTGGCGATCGCATTTTGCACCGCAGCTAACATAACATCCCCAGATAAGCTTTGATGAGTTGCCCGATAATTTTTCAATTTGATTGCTTCGCCGCCCGTTAAACCAGTTTTGGAAAAAGCGCCGGCACCGGTACTGCCGCGTTTAACCGCCGCAGCCATCGCGGCTAAGTTATGTTCCATCGCCGCCCAGACTTCGGCGCGGCTATTACCGCTATTGCGCACTTCTTGGTCGATCATCAATTCTGAAAGTGGTACGCCAGCCGTTGTTGCGGCCGCCACCAGTTCAGCAATCGTTGTATAAAGCTGCATTTTACCTTCCCCTTTTTCCTATAGATAAACTAAATCAGCAGCACTTTGCTGCAAACTGGCGACTTCATGCTGTTGCAGATTGCGTTCTAAATCAAACTCGATCAGCTGTTTAGCTGCGTGTGTGTAGCGCTGCTGATGTAGGATTTTCGTCATTTTAGCTAATTTAGTCTGAATGAGCTGATCATTATCAGCCGCACCCCAAACTAGTAAGATCGGCAGCGGTCCCCGTGGTGTCAGCTCAAAACCATCTACGGTAATGCGCCGGATCTCAATCGTTCCGCCACCGATCGAACAGCCAGCAACTGTGATCGTTTTTTTAGCATTGCGCAAGGTCAAGATAGCTGTGTTAGGGTGACCGATTGGGCTTTCCCCAGTCATTTCAATGAATTTAACTGTTAGTCCTTGCTGGTGCGCTAACGCTAAAGCATTTGGCACCCGCGCGTCAGCTGGCGCTAAGCCTAAAATGCCTGCCACCAACGCATAATCAGTCCCGTGGCCGCGATGTGTTTCCGCAAAGGATTCATAGTAGCTCACCGTTAAACCAGTCGCTGGTGCCCGAAAAATTTTCCGTGCCGCATGGCCGATCGCCACTGCACCAGCTGTATGCGAGCTGGAAGGGCCGATCATCACCGGCCCAATAATATCAAAAACACTTTTATAATTTGCGGTCATAAGCAGCCACCTTCCAGTCAATAATCTCTTTAGAGTCATCATACCGAGTATCGATTAAGCGCGCATGAATTTTACTCGTAAAATTCTAAGAATTACAAAAAAATAACCAACGCATTGAGTGGCGTTGGCTAGTTTCATTGAGTTTAGTTATGGTGTGCAATACCTAACTTGATTGAAACGTGTTTAAAAAGCAGGTCACTGCACCTAACTACGTTTAGCTAATGAGCCACTCTGTGTCTCTTATAGCTAAACTAGGTTAGGCTCCGTGACCTAAGCGCTTTTTTAAACACTCTGCAGTTTTTCTATATCAATAACGCGGTCGATCCAGCCGTCGTAGAAGCCGGGTTCGTGGGTCACTAGTAAAACACTGCCTTCAAAATCGCGAACCGCGTTGGCCAGTGCTTTTTTAGTGCCGTCGTCCAAATGGTTGGTTGGTTCGTCCAGTACTAATAAATTAGCTGGGAACAACATTAATAGGCAAAGTTTGACCTTAGTCTGCTCGCCACCACTTAGCATTTTGATCGGTTTTTCCACGTTATCTTTTTCGATCCCGGCACGTGACAATGCTTGGCGCACTTTGCGTTGGGTCATGCTTGGTGCTGCCGCCTGCACGATTTGTAACGGTGTTTGCTTCGGATCATCCCAGATCAATTCTTGACGGAAATAACCCACTTTGGTCGTCGCTGAAAAAGCAAAATCGCCGCCTAAAGCTGGAATAATGCCCAACAACGTCTTGATCAGCGTTGATTTACCAATACCGTTAAACCCAGTCAGTGCCACCTTTTCCGGTTGCGTGATTGAGAAATTAAATGGTGCCAATAACGGTTTTTCGTAACCAACCTTTAGATCACTAACTTCCAGCAACATCCGCACGGCACTCGGTTGGTACGGAAAGGCAAAATGCGACTCCAATAAATTGCCTGGTGGCGTCAAAATATCCATGTGCGCCAACTGCTTTTCCCGACTTTTAGCCATAGTTGAGCGGCTGCCGGCTTTATATTTACGGATATACGCCTTAGTTTTCTCAATTTTCTTCTGCTGCGTCGCATAAGCCTTCAAATAAGCTTCCTTATTATCTTTTTTCTGACGCAGGGCTTGTTGCAGATTGCCACGGTATTTAGTGATCTTACCGAATTCGATATCACAAATACAGTTGGAGATCTGACCGAGAAAATCGTAATCATGGGAGATCACAATGTAAGCACTAGGAAAATCGATCAAATAGTCGATCAACCAAGTAATATGGTTAGTATCCAAATAGTTAGTCGGTTCATCCAGCAACAACACATCGGGCTGTTCTAATAGAAGCTTGGCCAAAATTACTCGCGAACGCTGCCCACCAGAAAGCTCGTTGGCATTGGTATCCAGGCCAAAAGCATCGATACCTAAACCAGTCGCTACCTGATTGATCGTCGTTTCAATTTCATAGAAGTTACGCGATTCAAGAATTTCTTGGTTTTTACCGGCTTTTTCCAGTAATGCATCGTCAGGGTTATTAGCATAATCCGCATAGATCTGGGCGTTTTCCGCATCCAATTCATACAGATCACTGAAAGCTGTTTTTAAAAATTCAAAAATCGATTGCTGCGCTGTTAAGCTCACATATTGGTCCAAATAACCAATTTTAGTGTGCTTCTTCCAGGTGATCTTGCCGTTGTCCGGTAAGATCTGCCCCGTAATAATTTTGATCAGTGTACTCTTACCGACCCCATTTTGGCCGATAATACCCATGTGATCTTCCTGATTCAGGGCGAAACCCGTGTCGTCATACAACGTTTTATCCAAAAACTGCTGACGGAGGTCTTCCACTGTCAGTACACTCATGGCGATCAACACTTCCTTAATTTAGAGAGTGCTTTAAAAGAATGGTCAGCTTTTGAGCATTAGCCTAGCTTGACAATAAGAGACACGCAAGTGGCTCGTTCGGTAAGCGTAACTAAGCCAGAAAGTTGTCTTTTTAAACACGTTTACGCTAGCTCGGCTGTCATACGCACAGCCGAAAGCTATTTCACAATTAAATAACCTTACCATAGATAAAAAGTACGGTCAAACTAAGGGTTTCTTGAAAATGGAGCTTACAAAAAATCCCCTGCACAGTTGCAGAGGATTCGCTGTTTACATGGTCTAGCCAATTTAGTTTGCTTGCTGATGGTCCTTCTTATCTGTTGTGTGCCGCGGCTGTGTCGGTATTCCTAACAAGCTGATCAGCAGCATGCTACCACCAAATATCAACAAAGTTTCTAAAAGCATACGGTCACCCTCTCTGTCACCATTCTTGCACCAAAACTCGGCCGCAAGAAATCGGAACTTTAAAATATGGAACAGAAAAGGAGTTTACACAATCCACAATAATAAGGCAAGCAAGTTGTTGTTTATTTTTCTGCGACGGTTAAATTAATTTTTTGCTGGTAAGCTTCAATTGCCTTTAGTTCATGAAAATTACGGTTCAAGCGGGCAAAGGCGCGAGCGTCGTTGAGATAATCGCAGATCTCCGGCAATTCTTTTCCTTGCGCACGTTGGTTACGAGCCAACCGAAAAGCAACCCGAGCTAAATAATAAGTAACGTGGTTTTCAGCACAGATTTCATAAGCGTAGTTCAGTAGTGCATCGCTAGTCTCATACTCTTTAACGTCCGAATAAAACTTGCCGCAATTGTAAACGATATTCAGTACACGCCAAACATCCGTTGTTGTGCGAATTTGGTAGTCATAAATCTCTTTGAGTACGCGATTAAAGTAAAAATCAGCCTTTTCATTTTCTTGCTTACCGGCGTAAATCATTCCGGAACCTGTCAGTGCCAATAAATTGTAGATCACCGCGTAATCTTTAGCGTCGGCAGCCAAGATCTGGCTAAACGCGAATAACGCATCCGTGGTCTCGCCTTCCAGTAAGGTGATCAAATAACCTTGCAAATACAGGTAACGCAACCGTTGATCATCGTTATCAATATTGGCAAAATCGATCTCCTGCAATAATTGCTGGGCCTTGGTGTAATCCATGGTGATCAGTTTAAATTCCGCGTCGGCCATTTTCTGATTAAGCGCACTACTAGCTTGTTCCACCTTTGGAAAAAGATCGGCTAAACTGAGGTTAAGTCGATTACACAGTTTGATCAAAATTTTGATTGCCGGAACTTGGCCATTTTTTTCAAAGCGACTTAGGGTGGCTTGAGTACAGACACCGTCGCACAATTCTTTTTGCGATAAACCCATTTTTTTACGGGTTTCAACAAAATACGCAATGTTCATTTTTTATCACGATCCTAATTTTTATAATTATCATAGTATATGCTATTTAGTGAGCATAATTCCACCGTCTGCGCCAAAAATAAACATTTTTGTTAACTAATGGCGGGTGCAGCCTTTTATATAATATAGTATAATTACGTTATATTAAATATACAAATATTATAACACAGTTAAATGTAAGCGTATTATTTTGGAGGCAAATTTAATGCAAATTGTTCATATTCATCATCCCTATATTCCTGAAAAACTCACGACCACCCCGTGTGTACTGACGCTAGGTTTTTTTGATGGCGTTCATCGTGGTCATCAAGCTGTGATCAAACGGGGTTACACTGCGGCCAAGCAACAACATTTACCGTTAGCAGTGATGACATTCAACCAACATCCCCGCCTGGTTTTTCGTAAATTAGCATATCCAGAAACAACTTATCTATCGACCCTTAGCCAAAAAGAACAGCTATTAGAACAATTAGGAGTCGCCATTCTGTACGTGATCGACTTTACCAGCGCATTTGCCAGCTTAACGCCAGCAACCTTTGTGGAACAATACATTGTCGGTCTGAACGCACAAACCGTGGTCGCTGGTTTTGACTACACTTTTGGCAATCAACCGGCGCACGTTATCGACTTAGCGACTTACGCACACAATCGGTTTCAGACATTGATTGTTTCACGGGAAACAGATGCCGCCTTAAAAATCAGTTCCAGTCGGATTCGCACTTTATTCGAACACGGTGATCTACAGCAAGCTAATCAGTTGCTTGGCTACGTTTATACCACAACGGCCACCGTTTTGCCGGGCAGCCATGTGGCCAGTGAGCTACAAGTCGACCCCGCCAGTCGACTACCCATTGCTGGCCAATATAACGCTCGACTTAAATTTGCCGGGCAGTGGTATCGGGCGACGATCACTGTTCCCAGGATACACACCGATCAGCGCATCCAGCTAACCAGTAGTGAGGTACCGCAACCTATTTTTGGCGAAACGGTTATTTTAGCTTGGTTGAACAATCTTGATCAAGCTGAGCAACTACCAGTGAGTAGTCTGGGAGCTTACCCGACGCGCTAACCTAGGCTTATATTTTTCAGAAATACAAAGAAGTCCTGCCGTCAAACTAATGACGGCAGGACTTCTATTTGCTTAGTTTAATCGTTGATCGAGGCACCAGACGTTTCATCAACTGATGGTTGTGCCGCCGGTTTTTCTTCAACCTTTGGTTCATCATCGATCGAGGCGCCAGAAGTTTCATCGACTTTGTCTTCTGGTTTTGCGTTAACGGATGCACTGGAGGCACCATCAACAGTTGGTTTGTCCCGTAAGGAAGCCCCCGACATGGCGTCCGGATCATCGACTAATTTTTGGCCCGTTTTTGCTAAGTACCATTTGATCGTTGGCATTAAATCAAGCACAAATTCATTGACCCCAGCATAATCGCCGTTTTCATCGTGCATGGCTTTATAGTAATGCATTAAAAAGACATCGGGGCCAGTAAATGGTACGCGCATTTTCACAATATCCGTTTTTCCAGTCCGCAACAAGTTGATCACTTCTTTAACATGTTCAACGGCCCGATCAGGATGGACGGCCGACAATGGATCACCAGCTTGCTTTGGATAGCGCGGTGCTAACATTTCATCATGCGGTGCCATATTGTTGTAATACAAGAACTGATTATTTTCATCAGCGTAGGTCAATTCCATTGGCATCGAATTCAAGAAATAGTTTAACTGATTGACCGTCAAAACACCACGATCCAATTTAACGTAATCATCGCCTTCGGCCGCATGCGTTTTAGCCGCCGCTTGTTCAACCCAATCGTCAGCGTTCATATCAACGCCTTCGATGGTCGCCCTACCTTTACCTGAGGCCGTTAGATCTTCAGCTGCCGCACCCGTTTGGTTATTTTTTTCCGTTTCACTCATTTTTAAATACTCCCTTCTAAATTTACAATTCGTGTGTCATTGAGGAATAAACTTCCCCCGTTTTAGTGATCACGATGCCTTCGATCTCTGGTAATTCAGCTAATTTAGCCATGATCTTTTGCCGTGGTTGGCCGAATAAGCGCGTCGTCCACAGCTCACCAGTCAATGATCTATCTGAAATGATCGTCAAACTAGCTAAATCAGTGGCCAACGGATAGCCGGTTTGCGGATCAAGGATATGGTGGTAGGTGTGCTGGCCAACGGTCAAGCTCCGCTCATAAATACCGGAAGTGACGACCGATTTATTTTGCACACGGACCACTGTCTTGTAGTAGCCCCGGGGCCGCTGCGGATCTTGGATACCGATCCGCCACTGGTGATCAGTATGCTGTAACATTGGCCCTAATGTGACCACATTGCCACCTAAATTGACCAGCGCTGAGGTGACGCCTTGCTGCTTCAAATAGGTGATCAGCAAATCAGCGATATAACCCTTAGCCAGCGCACCGAGATCGAGCGCCATCCCTTTTTCTTGTAAAAACACCGTATGGGCAGCATCATCTAGCAAAATTTTATGTGGATCAATTTTAGCTAACGCCTGTTTGATCTCCACCGGGCTAGGTAGTTTGGCGTCGGTAAAGCCGATCCGCCAAGTTTGCACCAAAGGCCCGATCGCAATATTCAGCTTGCTGTCAGTGGCTACACTATAGTGATAGCCGATTTTGATCAAGTCATATAACTCTGGCGCTACCGCCACTGGCTTGATTCCCGCTTGATGGGTCACTGCCATCAATTCTGAGGTATCCGCATTAGCGCTAAAACGATGTTCATATAATTTGAGGCGGCGCACCATTTCGTCTAACAACGGCTCCGGGGTGGCGGCGGTAATTTGTAATCTGATGATCGTGCCCATCAAATGAATTTCTCGTGATGCTTGTTCCATAATTGTGGCTCCCTTGCTTGACATCCACCCGAAAACAAAAGGGTTTGGAACCTGATTTGTCCAAACCCTTTTACCTTAAATACAGTTAGCTTAGAGCTTGCCTGCTTCAGCGTCTTTTAGATAAGCACTAAATGGTTTCAAGTCTTCTGCTTGGTATTTCGTGACAAATTCTTTGATCTTGTCCGCATCTTGCCAAGCTGGATCGATGAACATATGTTGCGTTGTCATTGGCATCTCGTGGGTCAATTTAACGTCGATCAACACTGGGCCATCCGCTGCAACAGCCGCCTTAAAGACTTTGTCGATATCATCAAATGTCCGGATCGTATATCCTTTAACGTTCATCCCTTCAGCGACTTTAGCCCAATCATTATCTGGTAAATCAACCCCAGATAATGGTTGATGTGTATCATCGCGCTGTTCAGCTTCAATGAAACCTAACGTTTCGTTACTGAACACAATGTTGATCGTCTTCAAATTGTACTTAGCCGCCGTCAATAATTCTTGTGACATCATGGCAAAGCCACCATCACCACTTAAACTGAAGACTTGGCGATCAGGGAAAGCCACCTTAGCCCCAACCGCAGCTGGTAAGCCATAACCCATGGTAGCGTACTGGCCTGAAGTCGTCCATTTTTGGGTGGTCTTTAAGTCGAGCAACCGCATGACGTTAATATTGACGTTCCCAACATCGATACCAAAGACCGCATCATCGTCAGCGTATTTATTGATCGCCGCAAAAACAGGTTCTGGCCGTAATGGTTCTGATTTATCATTTTCAAAGCTAGCTTGCCAAGCCCGTTCGTCCTTATGGTTAGCTAAAGCTGCCCGGTAGAACGGTGTTGGTTCCAATTCATCGCCTTTGGCTACTAAAGCGGCTAAAGCCGTTTTAGCATCGGCCAAAATTGGCAAGTCGATATTGTGCCGTTTACCCAATTTTTCATTGTCGGTATCAATTTGAATGACTTTTGCCCGTGGGTTGAATAGGAAGATACTAAATGGTGAATCGTTACCGACCCACAAAATCAAGTCAGTATTGAACCCTAATTCAGTACCGGATTTACCAGCAGGCCGCCCAGTTGAACCCATATAAGCTGGGTAGGTATCTTCAACGATCCCTTTAGCGATCACGGTTGAAACTAATGGTAATTTGAATTTCTCGGAAACCGCTTTTAATTCAGCACCGGCTTTTTTCGCCCCAACACCGAAGTAAACGATCGGCTTTTTAGCTGCCTTGATCAATTCAACGGCTTTATCGATCGCCACTGGATCTGGTTGTGGGTAAAGTGGGGCCAAATGATTCTTCGCTGTGGAGATGAAGTTGTCTTTGATCTCTGTCCAACCTAAATTTTTAGGGATGATCACAACGGAAACCCCATTATACTTGTACGCTTGGCGAATCGCTGTATCAATCAACCGTGGTAAGCCTTCAGCGGTAGTTGCAGTGCGATTGAAAACCGCTACATCATCAAAAATTGGGCCTTCATCGATTGCTTGGAAGAAGTCAATGTTCATCCGTGCCTGTGGGACTTGAGCAACCAACGCCAAAACTGGTGTATGGTCATGTTTAGCATCGTATAACCCGTTTAATAAATGCACGGCACCAGGACCAGCGGAACCCATTGTAACCGCCAATTTACCCGTTAATTTTGATTCAGCAGCGGCAGCCAAGGCCCCTGCTTCTTCATGCCGTACTTGAACAAATTTCATGGTATCCTTGCGATCATAAAGCGCATTCATTACATCGTCAAATGAACCACCTGGATAACCGAAAATATGGTCAACGCCCCAATCTTCGATTACTTTCAATGCTGCGTCTGCTGCTTTGATCGTCTTTACTGCTTCAGCCATCAATATTTCCTCCTAAAACAAATAAGTTATTTTTTAATTTATAAATTAAGTATAATAGTTTTTTTTGAATTGTAAACGTTTTATTACTAAAAAATTCAATTAACTTATTTATATCCCGATTTTAAGGGAAGCGGAACCAATTAAACTTGATCACGATCAAGTTAGCGTGATTTTATATAATCAGTTACTTTACATTTTATCAATATTGTTATAACGTTGTCTTGAATAAAGCGTTCACATTATGGAGGTGGCCAAATTTTGACCAATATTTTAATTTTAGGCGCGGGCTACGCTGGCTTACGAGCAGCTAAAGTACTGGCGCAGAAAAAGCTTGATGCCGCGATCACCTTAGTCGATCGCAATCGTTATCACTACGAAACAACATCCCTACCCGAAGTTGCTGCCGGAACCCGGCGTGCACAAAGTATTTTATTACCGCTACCGGAAAATTTACCAGCACAAGTCAATTTTATCCAAGCCACCGTTATCAAGATCGATCGGACCAACAAACAAGTCGAATTGGCTGACGGTCAACCGCTGACTTATGATTATTTAGTCGTTGCGCTCGGCCTAGAATCTGAAGACTACGATATTCCCGGCGCAGCAGAAAACGCACTGCCGATCGTTGATGTTAAAAGCGCCTTAGCTGTTAAAAAACAATTGGAAACTAATTTTCAAAATTATCAAACCAGCCAAGATCCAGACGATCTACGCGTGATCGTCTGTGGGGCTTGGTTCTCGTCATTTGAATTTATGGGTGCTTTGGTCAATCGGTTACCCCGCTTAGCGGAACACTACCGTGTACCATTGGACAAGATCGAGATCCAATGCATTGAAGCCAAAGATATGATCTTACCCATGTTTGATGACGATCTAACCAACTATGTTAAAAAATGGCTAGCCGATCACAACGTTATTTTGCGCACTGGCACGCCGATCAAAGAAGTCCAAGTCAACAAAGTCATTACCGCTGACCAAACTTATACTGCCAGCACTTTAGTTTGGACGACTGGTGTCCGCGGCAGCCACGTGATCGGTGATTCTGACTTCGAAGCACGGCGCAACCGGGTCATGGTCAGCGATCAGCTCAGCTTAGACGATGACCCTAATGTCTTCTTACTGGGTGATGTCGCCGCTGTTCGCCAACCCGGCAAACCCTATCCATTTCCGGCTACCGGCCAAATCGCCTTTCAAATGGCCGATGCAGCCGCAACTAACATCGCAGCTGACCTTAACGGCGAACCACGGCAAGATTTTGTTTTTAATGATCTGGGAACCGTGCTCGCGCTTGGCAGTAAAGACGGTGTGGCTAAAGTCTTTGGCGACCACAAATTACGCGGTTACGCTGCCGCAGCTATGAAACGGGTCATCGATGATCGTTCATTACTGAAACAAGCGGGGGTTAAAGCAATGGTCAAATATGGTCGCTTACCGTTATAAGCAATATACGCACAAAGAGCGTGTAATCACACGTTTTAACAATATTGTTCGGAAGTACAAAAAAGGAGTTAGACAAACTATTTATGTCTAACTCCTTTTGTATTTCATTAGTCTAACGTCAGCGGCCGATTTTCTTGTTTATTAGCGCCAACGGACGGAAAGATCTTGTGTGGATTCAAAATATGGTTCGGATCAAAGGCATCCTTGACCAATTGTAAAATACGTACCTTATCTTTACCATAATAAGCTTCAAAATAAGGCTCACGGGCAAAGCCGATCCCGTGTTCGCCGGACATTTCGCCACCCAGCGCTTTAGCTGTTGCGTATAACTGGCGAATGATCCGATCGACCTTAGCGGCAAATTCTTCATCAGAATAATCATCTTTACGCATGTAAATGTGCAGATTACCATCGCCAGCGTGGCCAAAGTTCGGCATGCTGACTTTTTCTTTTGCTTGTAATTCCGCAACTTTATCCAGCACCTTAGGAATCTGACTGATTGGCACCACAATATCAACTTCATCAATGGCAGTCGTCGTTTGTTGGATCGCCGTTAATAACTGATTACGTGTTTCCCAAACCGCGACTCGATGGGCTTCATCACCCATTAAAACCGGTGCCAACGCCCCGTTATCGCGAGCGATCTGCATTGCCCGATCTAGGTCACGTTGGACGACAGTACCATCATGACCGTCAAACGTGATCAGCAAATAGCCGCCACCGGTGTGATCCATAAATGGCTGATGAGCATAGCTTTCCCAATACTCCACCGTTTCGCGACTGAAAAATTCTAACCCTGTTGGTACCAAGCCAGCACGCAAAATCTTCGGCACTACGCTGATCGCTTTTTTGACATCAACAAATGGTACCAACACGTCTAAATTAATCGTCGGCCGCGGAATCAAACGTAAAATCAGTTCAGTAATCACCGCCAAAGTCCCCTCACTACCGATAATGACGTCCTTTAAATCGTAACCCGAGCTGTTCTTAACCGTTTTGCTACCAAAATGCTGAATCGTGCCATCGACCATTACTGCGGTAATACCGCGAATATGTTCCCGCGTTGTCCCGTATTTGACCGCGCGCATCCCGCCGGCGTTAGTACTGGCGTTCCCACCGATCGTCGCCCACTTCATTGCCGGTGCCGGAATATAAGTAAAAGGCTTGTCGGCCAGGAATTCATTGATATCACGAATTCGGAACCCATTTTGCACCGTTAATGTCAAATCATCCGGATCATAATCCAACACTTTATTCATTTTGATCATATCAATATCGATCCCATGCTCAATCGGTACGTTAGCTCCCATTAAGCCGGTGGCGTTGCCCCGAACCGTTACCGGAATCAAGTGCTCATTCGCATAACGTAAAATCGCTGCAACCTCTTCGTTAGTCTGCGGCTGCACCGCCACATCCGGCAAACTACGGACTTGCTTAAATTGGTCATGATCGTAGTGGACTGTAGCCGGGTAGATCACCCGTTCTGCGGTCACTATATCAGTCAGTGCAGCGACATCTTTTTCTGTTACTCGTGAATAGGTCATCGTAATCACACTTTCTAAAATATAAACGAACGCCAATACGTCCGGCGCAGTAAAAATTTGCGTCGTTAGTTTACATTTATATAGTCAAATTTAAATCGATTTATTGTAATCGTTTACATTAACTACTATATAAAATTTTTTATATTTTGTCCACTACTTTCCTATTATTCAGTTCTTTTTTTATTATAAAAAAAGTTATTTATAATTTTAATTTTTAACTAATATGCAGGTTAAATCGTTGCCTGTATTTGGTTAGTAATAAACGCTGTAATTCCTGCTAAATAACGATTTTTATCCTTTTAGTCCAAACGCTACCCGCACTAGTTCATTAACTTTAGTAGCAATTCTACTGATTATCCATTATTTCAGCGAAAATTAAACATATTTTAAATATATTATAGTCTAAATATATAAAATATGTTATATTTGCTTCATAAAGGAGCTGATCACTATGGTCAAAAACAACTATACATACAAGCGGCTAACTAAGGTTTTAGTGGGCACTTTAGTAACCGTTTTCTCAATTCTGATCGCTGGGGGCTTGTTAATCTTCAAAAACGAAGCCCCACGGCCGGCAAAAATCGTGACCACAGCAGGGGAAACATTGGTCACCCGCAACGAATTACTTAGCGGGCAAGCCGTTTATGAAAAATACGGCTTAGCCGATTACGGTACTTATCTCGGCAATGGATCGTATTTAGGCCCTGATTACACCGCACAAAGTTTACACATTTATTTACAAGGGATGGATAATTACTATGCACACAAGTTTTATCAGCATTCATTCAAATCGTTAAGTACCTACAAACGTGATGCGATCAAGGATAAGGTGCGTCATGAAATCAAGATCAATCGTTATTCAGCAGCTAAAAAAACACTGACGCTGACCGCGGCACAAACGGCGGGCTATCAACATCTGACCAAGTACTACCGGCATGAATTCATCAATAATCCGCGCCAAGCCGGCCTGCCTGAAAATATGATCAACACAAAAAAGACGGACGCCTTTATGTACAAAGGCAACAAGGTCAACCACTTAGCTAGTTTCTTTTTCTGGGGTGCTTGGATGTCTTCGACTAATCGCCCCGGGCAGAATTACTCCTATACCAACAATTGGCCCTACGATTTAGATGCGGGCAATACAATGTCATCCGAGTCCCTGATCTGGACGGCAATTAGCGTCGCTTTATTGGTGGCCGGCGTCGGTGTTATTATCTACTACCAGCGTCGTTACGCCTTTGATATGGAGGCGACCTACGCCAGCGCAGCGGAAATGCCGGCTTTAGACACTGATTTTGCGATCACGCAAAGTCAACGCAAAATTGCGAAGTTCTTCCTAGTCGTCGTTGGCCTCTTCTTGGTGCAGATCCTACTTGGTGAATTAATGGCCCATTATTACGTGGAAAATGAGTTCTTCGGCATTCCGCTACAAAATATTTGGCCATTTAATTTAGCCAAAGCATGGCATTTACAGTTAGTCATCTTCTGGGTGGCGACTACTTGGTTGGCGACCGGGATCTATATCGTTCCGCGGGTATTACGCCGCGAGCCCAAGCGTCAAGGCTTATTGGTCGATCTATTATTTTGGGCACTGATCATTGTCGTCGTCGGCAGTATGCTCGGTGAATGGGCCTCGACATTAGGACTACTGAACCATAATTGGTGGTTATTTGGTCAGTTTGGTTGGGAATATATTGAATTAGGAAAATTCTGGCAGATCCTCTTCATTATCGGTATGGCATTGTGGGTCATCATTTTGATGCGCGGCTTTATTCCAGCGATGAAACGACCGGATAATTACGATCGCAAACGGCTGATCACCCTACTTTTTTGTGGTGCGATCGCCATTCCTGCGTTCTACTTGGCCTCACTATTTATTCTGCCAAATTCCCATGTGACCTTCGCCGATTATTGGCGTTGGTGGATCGTTCATTTGTGGGTCGAAGGGATCTTTGAATCTTTTGCCGTGATCTTGATCGGTTATTTGATGGTCGATCTCAAATTGACCACTACCCGTTCAACGGTTCGCGCGCTATACTTCCAGCTGACCTTATTGCTTGGTTCCGGTGTCGTCGGCATGGGACACCATTATTTCTGGGAAGGCGATCATTCGATCTGGTTAGCTCTAGGCGCTTGTTTCTCCGCCTTGGAAGTCGTGCCATTATGTTTATTATTGTGGGAAGCGTACACCCATTACCGCGTCTTCAAAGACAGCGCGATTGCCTTTCCGTACAAAGGTACCTTCGTTTTCTTGATGTGGACTGGCGTTTGGAACGCGATCGGTGCTGGTGCACTCGGCTTTATTATCAATGCACCAGCGATCAATTACTTTGAACACGGTACGCAGTGGACTTCCGCCCACGCCCATGGTTCAATGGCCGGCGTTTATGGCATGTTCTCAATCGCGATCATGCTTTACGCTCTACGCAATATTTCACAACAAAAAATTTGGACCCCGAAAATGGACAAGTTGGTCAATTGGTCTGCCTGGTTAATGAATATTGGTCTAGCCGGTATGGTATTCATCACTTTGTTACCAGCTGGCTACTTACAGCTAAAGGATGCGCTAGAACATGGTTACTGGCACGCACGCTTATTATCGTTTTATCAAAGCAGCCCAGTCTTCGAAATTTTGTGGGCACGGATCGTACCTGACCTTGTCTTCACCGCCGGTGTGATCATTTTGATCGTGATCGTGGTCAAAGTCTTGCGCAACTTAAAACCGGCTGATAACGCAAAGGCCGCCGCGCATTTTGCTGCGGTGACGGCTGAAGAAGTTAAAGCCGACGCCAAACAAAATAATTAAAGCCTAAAAGGGGATGTCGCACAATAAAGTGTGGCATCCCTTTTAGGCTTTATGACCTTAAATAGACTGGTAATAAAATATCATCGATCAACTGCGTCAAACGTGCCGTATCAACATCTGCCTGTATCAAAATATTGTAACGAATCCAATCAAAAGGCAATAACTTGAGATCAGTCGTTAAGTCAGTACGTACTGACTCACCACGTGCATGTGCTCGCTGAATAACTCGCTCAAGCGCATGAATATCGATCTGTGCTCCATAATCGATCATTTTGCGCAAGGAAGCATTTTCATGGTGGCTGATCTCAGCCAATAAGCTTTGTAAATAATGGCGTCCAAATGTATTCACACTGATCAAAAAACGTTGCAACACCTGCAAGAGGTCTTCACGTAAATTAGTACCGGTCAAAACCAATTCATCCGTTCGCCCTTGGTTATCCTGCCGAATTTTATCTTGGATCGCAGCGATCGCCAATTCAAACGGTGTATCCCACCGACGATAAATCACCGGTTTACTGGTACCGGCAGCTGCCGCTACTTTTTGAAAAGTTACCGCTTCTATACCGTCTTGATCAATGATTTCCCGAACAGCTTGATAGATGGCTGCTTCTAACACAACACCACGTCGCCGAGTCTTACCCATAGCGATCCCTCCAGTTTAAAAAATTTTATCGACCTAAATATTGTGACAACAGTCGTTTCAGCATTTCGTATTTAAGATACAAAAAGTTTCTTATTGACTTTTATCGTTCACCGTGTATTATACAGATTATACCAATAAGATACAAAAAGTATCTTAATAGAAAGGAGAATGACAATGTCCACCAAAACACCCCAAATACCACGTTCGGTTATGACGATTGCCTGGATTCTTGTTTTCGGAGCAATGGCGCCGCTACTTGATTCCACTATGATCAATATTGCGATCCATAATTTAGTCCATGATCTAAACAGCTCCGTCACCACCGTACAGTGGACGATCACTGGTTACCTGCTGGCTACAGGGATCGCGGTGCCATTTTCTAGCTGGCTACTCAACAAATTTAATGGTAAACATGTTTTCTTAGCCGGTGAAGTCTTGTTTGCACTCGGCTCTATTTTATCTGCGCTTGCGCCGAATATCCAATGGTTGATCAGTGCGCGAGTGATCCAAGGGTTCGCTGGTGGCCTGATCATGCCATTATTAACAACCTTGTTGGTACAAACAGCCGGTGCCGCTGCTATGGGCCAGATGATGGCCACAGTAGGCTTACCTATGATCCTGGGGCCCTTATTTGGCCCTGTACTTGGCGGCATCATTATTAAATCCCTTTCGTGGCATTGGATTTTTTGGGTCAATGTTCCGGTCGGTATTATTTCAATTAGCCTAATTCTATGGAAAATGCCTGACTATCCAGCACAAAATAAGGCCGCTAAAATGGATTTCGGTGGCATCATTCTCTTAGCTGGCGCCACCACAAGTATCATTTATGGGATAGTCAAAGCTTCCAAATTAGCTAACTTTACTAATCAAACCACACTGACTTTCTTAGGTAGTGGATTATTACTTTTAATTGGTTACCTCATTTGGGCTGCCTTACGCAAGGAAAAGGCAGTACTACCACTAAATTTGTTTACACATGCGTCTTTTAATGGTGCTGGACTTGGCTTATTACTGGCAGGGACCGTCCTCAACGGCGCAATGTTGTTGCTACCGCTTTTCTTCCAAGACGTGCGCGGTATGACCGTTATGCAAGCCGGCTTAGCTTTAATTCCGCAAGGCGCAGGTATGTTAGTCGCACGCACTTTGACCGGCCGACTGACCGATAGTCTCGGCGCTAAATATGTAGTGTTAGTCAGCCTAGTGATCACCTTTATTGGCACATTACCTTTTTATTGGTTCGATGCCCACACCGCTTATTGGCTGATCGCTTGTGTTTTAATCGTCCGCGGTATCGGTGCTGGCGGTATTTTGATGCCCCTTATGGCCGATGCTTACACCGGCATGAAACCGCAACAAGTTCCAGCAGCTTCAATTGGCTCACGGATCATCCAAAATATCGGTAGCGCCCTAGGCTCTGCCTTGATTGCAACATTGGTTACCGCCTATACCAACACGTATGTTAAATCATTTCAGCAACAGCTGGCAAATGGTCGCTTTCATATTCCAGCAACACAACGAGCAACTTTTGCGCAGCAACATTTAGCGACGATCAAATTACACGCCTTTCAATACGGGTTCCTATTCACTGCAATTGCTGCCTTAGCCATTATTCTACCCGCATTATTATTAACCAATAAAATGAACGACCACCACGCTTGAACCCGTCAAACGAGCAGTAACTCAAGTTAATGCTCGTTTTTTTGTGCCAACGTCCGCGCTAACCAATCCGCATAGCCCTGCTCACGTTCGATCGCATGTTGTAAAATTAAAAAATGGCCATAATTGGCGATTTGACTGGCTTGATCACTAAATTTACGCGCCATTTGTTGCTTCAAGTGAGCCAACTTAGCTTGATGTAAATTTAATTGTTCCGTTAACATCGGTGGCAGTAATGGGTCATTGGCATTTTGCACAAAATACAATTTCAGAATAAATTCATCCTTACTAGCGGTTAATTCGCTGGTCGGTTCATGGAGCCAGTCTTGTAATTGCGCCTGACCCGCAGCGGTCAACGAATAAACTTTTTTCTCCAGCTTTTCGCCGCTGACTTGTAATTGATGCGTGATCAAGCCTGCAGTTTCTAAGCGTTTTAATAAGGGATAGATCTGACTGTGATTGGCACTCCAAAACTCGCCGATATCAGCGGTGAACGCCTTAGCGATATCGTAACCAGTTAAAGCACGTTCACCAAGCAAGCCGAGAATAATGTATTTTAATTTATTTTTTTGCGCCATGACGAACTCCTTGACATTTATTTAAAGCGAGTATATCATAATCACATACTTCAAAACATGTAAATATATACATGATTATAATTACTTAATTGGAGGCTATTTTAATGAACAAAGAATTTAAAACACTCGCTGATTTCTTAGGCACACACTTTATTTACACCTACGATAACGGTTGGGAATACGAATGGTACGCTAAAAACGACCATACCGTTGATTACCGCATTCACAGCGGTATGGTCGCTGGCCGCTGGGTCACTGATCAAGAAGCTGACATCAATATGCTAGTACCTGGCGTTTATAAGATTACGTGGACGGAACCAACTGGTACTGATGTGGCGCTAGACTTCATGCCCAATGATAAGAAGCTGCACGGCACGATTTTCTTCCCTAAATGGGTCGAAGAACATCCCGAGATCACCGTCACTTATCAAAACGAGCACATCGATGTAATGGAAGCAGCCCGTGAAAAGTACGCAACTTATCCGAAATTGGTCGTGCCTGAATTTGCCAACATTACTTACATGGGTGCCGCTGGGCAAAATAATAACGACGTGATCAGCGAAGCACCATACGCCGGTATGCCAACGGATATTCGCAACGGTCACTATTTCGACGAGAATTACCACCGAAAACATCAGTAAGCTGGCCTAAAAGCGTGTGACCTAAGGCACCCAGCTACTACGCCACAGTAGCAAAAATTTTCATCCTGAAAATCTTTGCTATTCTGGGCGTTGACCATTCTTGTGGTAAAAGCCTTGCCGCGCTAGGCTTTGAGCATCAACCTAGCGCGGCAAATAATACTTATTTACCGCGCGTCGCTAAGCGGAAAAAACTGCCTTAGGGCCCACGGTTTAACTATTAGAAGTGGCGAAGGAGTCGGACATAACTTACTATGTCACAACTCGTTTATCCACTAATGCTAGAAGTACTTTCAGTTTGCTTACTGATTTAAATGCAGTAGAATGAGGCTGAGGTGATGAAAATGACAAAAAAAGTAGCATTATCAACATTAGTTGCAGCCGGTGCAACTGCTGGATTAGTATCAGGATTAGTTAAGTTAGGTTGGGAAGCCTTACTCCCACCCCGCACACCTGAACGTGACGCTACCAATCCGCCGCAAACTTTTCTCCAGCAGCACGGTCTGAGTTACGCCCAGACACATAAAACTTATCGCTATAACGGGCATGACGTGCCATGGGTGAGCTTGATGTTGCATTTTGGCTTTTCGTCTGGTATTGGGGCATTGTACAGTGTTACCGGTCATTACTTACCGTTCACTAAATTAGGCAATGGTGCAGCTTATGGCTTAGCAACCTGGGCTGGTGCGCATCTATTAGCCATGCCCGCCTTAGGCATCGTGCCTACTGCCAAGGATCAACCTATGCCTGAACACGTATCAGAGGCTGCGGGGCACATGGTTTGGAACTGGGTCAATCAATTAACCATCGATCAATTACTTATTCGCTGGGGCCAGCATGAACAAAAATAATCCTAAATGGCAAACTAAATGGCCCGAACGGCTTAGCTATGGCTTAAGCGATGCGGCCGATAATTTAGTTTTTCAAGTGATGACAACTTATTTATTGTTTTTTTACACCGACATTTTTGGCTTGCGTCCTGGTGACGCCGCTATTTTATTCTTGATCGCGCGGATCGCGGATGTCATCGAAAGTCCAATTGTTGGTTTGATGATCGATCATACCCAGTCACGCTTTGGTAAAAGCCGGCCATTTTTCCTATGGTTTGCCTTGCCATACGCAATATTTGCAGTTTTAGTTTTTATTACCCCTGATTTTGGTTACACCGGTAAATTGATCTGGTCCTACGTCACTTATTTAGGTCTTGGTTTTTTATACTCAACAGTTAACTTGCCGATCACATCCGTACTGCCGACTATGACACAAAATCCCCAGGAACTTACTTTACTGGGGGTTATTCGGCAATTTTGCGGTAGCGCGGTTCAAATCATCGTGGCCGTATTTACGCTACCATTAGTCGCTTGGCTAGGCCAAGGCGATCAGCGGCGCGGCTTCCTTTACACCATGATTGGCTTTGCGGTTATTTCATTGGGCTTGATTTTGAATACTTTTTTTCATATTAGGGAACGGTTTTCGCTTAAGGCGATCGCTCATGCATCCTTACGTAAAACCCTCCAAGCAGCTGGCAAAAATCGACCATGGTTAATTTTATCAGCCATCATCTTTTTATTCTGGCTCGTAACGGCAATCAAAAATCAAACGACGATCTATTTCTTTAAATATAGTTGGCATAATGAACAATTAGTTGCGCTAGCTAACGGGTTTACCTTTTCTTCTCTGATCGGTGTCCTCCTGATTCCACGTTTATCTAGTCGTTACGGACATCGACTGACCATGCGTAGTGGGATCATCGTCGCCTTAAGTGGCCAGTTATTACTCGCGCTAGGCGTCTATTCCCATGCTCTGTCGGTGATTTTTGCCGCAACATTACTCAATAGTATCGGTCAAGGCTTGATCGTTGGTTTAGTCTCAATTATGTTGGCGGACACGATCCGTTACGGTGTCACGTTAGGTGTGCAAGCAGAAGGTTTTCTCGCTTCTAGTAGCGACTTTGGTGTCAATTTAGGGTTGGGCCTAGGTGGTCTGATCACCGCTGGCCTATTCAGCCTTTCCGGCTACCAAGCCAACGCCTCACAAAATAGCGCCACCCTGCAAATGATCACCTTAAATTACGTGTGGCTACCGCTAGTGCTCTATATTCTATTACTGATCCTAATCCACTTTTATCCGGAAAAACAACTAACGCAGGCTATTTCATCGCAACCAAATTCTGTAGGGTGATTTAGCCTGCAAAAGTAGTTACGGCGCGTAACAATTTAAAAAGAGCGTGCGACCTGAGGCGCCCACAGCTACTACGCCACAGTAGCAGCTGATTTTCTGGACGTTGGCCATTCTTTTGTGGCAAAAAAAAACTTGCCGTAAACAACATCGCTTTGAGCATTCGTCTAGCGCGGCCAATAATTCACATAGTGGCTTATTTACCGCGCGTCGCTAAGCAGAAAAAACTGCCTTAGAGCACACGTTTTTAACTATCGGAAGTGCAAAAATTTGCAATTGAATTAGTTCCAAATGATAGCCAGTAATTTGCGATACCTACTAATAACGCTGCTGCAGGTAAAACTGCCACTGGCAGTTGCAACGAACGCCCTAACCTCTGCATATAAGATTTCATCCTAATGCCCTCCTTGTATAAGCATTATCACAAGGTTAGCATCTTGATAAAGCGGTTGCATCAAGATGGAAATTGGTCTAAAAATCGCTTTTTATTATTGGTATATACCAATAATGGGTCATAATAAGCGCTCCACCTAACTAATTCATTAATCCGTCTACCAGCTATTAATAACTAATAAAAATATTGGTTTTTTTACGCTTCTAGTTTGCTTAAGTTTTCATAAACGCACCATTTTGCTTTTACCCAAGGTCATTAATGAAACTTTTATCCCAGTCTGATGCTACCCTAGCATTTCAATTTAGCTACGGTCACTGACTTGGACCAGCGATGACTTTAAATGCTCGCTCAGCTCTTGAATACCCGTAATCGTTTCACAATGCTTTATTGGTCGTCACCACGGCCGCAAAAAAAGGTCTGGCATGCCAGACCTTTTTAGATGGTTAAAAGCGGTTTGATCGCCATGACCCGCAGTTCATTTGCAAAACCAAAATCGATCGTCCACTCGTCCTTAAAATAAGTAGCACGATGCCACCTAGTGCGTGCATGCGCATATGCGGTCGTATCCACCACCACGTCGACCATTGTACCACTAATTCGATACGTACGAACACGTGCGTTCTGCTGATCACGCTGCACCACCACGCGACGGACCCGAATGTTTTTAATGATCTCACGCTTGCCGCGCGCAGTCAATTTAGCCAAGCGCGCTTCGTTTTTAGTGTACACTAACGCCGCCATTTCCGGACGTAACGCACCGATATCGCCACTGGCCCAAGCCGCCTGGTACCGCTGAAACAATTGCGTGATAGCTTGGCGTTCCGCGACCGTTACCCGCTGATAACGGTGAGGCAAGTGCCACGGCGCCTTAAGAATAACTCCAATCAAAATCAAAAGACCAAGCCAAGCCAACCAATTGGGAGCACCACGGCTATAGCCACTTACCCCACTGGCACCTCCACCATGACCGCCGCCAAAACGTGCCCACACCGGCGTAGTATTACTCAATAATAATAGCACCACACTGACACCATACCACTTCACCTTGTGCATGCCGCTCCACCTCATTTTTTGTTATTTTGTTTATACCATATTTTGAAGTGTACGCCAATTATTGGAACCGACTAAGGGTTATCCCTAACAATGTAATCGCTTTATTGATTTTTTACCGCAGCGTGCTATGATGAACTTGTGATATTTTTTCTCCTTTAGCACCATAGTTTGTAGCAGCATTCAGCCTACTACTCAAGTCAGTCACCCATTGTGGCTGACTTTTTTGATTAAATTCGGAGGCGGATCGAATGGCAAAAATAATTTACTTCACTTCAAAAGCACGGGGAACCGGCAAAACATTGCTGACCGTGATGACGGCGATCGCAGCATATAAATTTGCACAACAAAAAACCTTAGTCGTTGACACAATGGCCGACCAAACGGCGACCAGACTTTTACAAAAGAAAATCCCCGCGCTGGATACAGCAACGGGGATCGACTTATTGACAACGACCATCACTACTTTTCAACAACAGGTCACCCAATTACAGGCTAGTTACGATTATATTTTTCTTGACGCAACCACCGCTGATGGCTTGGCCTTAGCTGATCAGGTGATTCTGTTAACTGCAGCAGATGCCTTCGCGCTTCGTTCGGCTCAACGATTGCAAGCAAGTATCACCCCGATCAAGTTTAGCGGGATTATTCAAACGGCGATTTTTGATCGTATCGATGTGATTCAACCAAGTAAAGACATTGCGCCACAGGACTTATTTAGTTTGCCGTTAGCTAATTTAGGCGGCTTTACTGATGAACACCGGCGTAGTGGTATCGATATCGACGACGAGGATGATGAATTTGCCTGGGCCTACTTCGCCGAGGTTTTCAACGAATTAACCGAGCGGAGCGCCTTTATTACTGCTAACGGTTCGCTGACTGGCTTCACTTATACGCCAAAATACGTTGATGACACGGGGATCACTGCAGCTGGCTATGCGTTAACACTTTGATTTGCCGCCAAACCGTCCAAAGCCTTGATCACAATCTGTAATTGTGCTGCATCGAATTACTGCAGCTTTTTTGCAATCTAATCATGTTCCAGCGCGCTTAATCAGCCAGGGTCAATTCAATACTGCCAGCCCAAGTGACGGCTAGCGGGTCGAATGCTGATAGCAAACGGTTATTTACCATTATAATGAAGCCAAATCAAAACGCGCGTTTTATAATTAAGTTAGCCACCCAGCCAAAATGGTAAAAAAAAGACACCAAGACGAAAAATTCAGGTATCATTGAAGTTCCTACAACAAACAATGAAAGAAGTTTTCGTCTTGATGCAAGAACAGTCTATCACACCACGCCCAAAAGGTCACCATTTATCGGAAATCGAACGCGGTCAAATCGCCGCTTGGCACATTGAAGGATGCTCAGCACGGCAAATAGCGATTCGATTAGGCGTCTGCCACCAGACCGTCAATAATGAGCTCAAGCGTGGTCGAGTCACGCAAGTTAAACGCGTTAATAATCAGAAACACTACTTTGAAATTTACAGCCCTGAAGCCGCTCAGAATCGCTATGAAATAAAGCGGCAAAACTGTGGACGTCCATTAAAATTTAGCCAAGTGACGGCCTTCTTAGCCTACTTTGATGATAAGTTCTGCCATGAGGGCTGGTCGCCGGACGCTGCTGTTGGTTATGCCCGTAAGCACCGGTTATTTAAGCCGGCCAAAATGGTCTGTACGAAGACTTTGTACAACTATATCGATGCGCAACTATTGGAGATCCATAACCTTGATCTGCTGGAAAAAACAAAACGCCGGACGACCCAGCACCACTCGCACCAACATCAGCGCCTACTCGGTCGTAGTATTGAAGAACGGCCAAAGCGAGTAGAAACGCGCCACGAGTTTGGTCATTTTAAGATCGATACTGTCATTGGCAAACGTGCTGGTAGCGAGAGTGTCCTATTAACGTTTACCGAACGTAAAACGCGCTATGAGATTGTCCGCTTGATCGAGGGTAAAGACGCTGAATCTGTGGCTTATGCCATGCAAAATATTACGGCTGAATTCGGTGACGTTATGCGGACAGTTACGGCGGATAACGGAACAGAGTTCACCACGCTAACGGCTGCGCTTGAGGGTATTGCCGAGACTTATTATGCCCACCCTTATAGCTCGGCCGAACGCGCCACTAATGAGGTCCACAATCGTATACTCAGACGTTACTTTCCTAAGGGGCAATCACTCGATCTAGCTACACCCAGTCTGGTCCGTCAAGCTGAATCTCGGCTCAACCATCTCCCGCGCCGCTTACTTAAGTTCTGTACACCAGCTGAAGTATTTCGAAAGGAATTAGCACGTGCGCGCAAAGGCCGCGCCGCCTGATCCTGATCCACCTGGAACTTCCATGAGCCCTTTCGTCTGTGTGCTTTATCGGTACTGGCTAACTTACTATTGCAATTTGCGTAACAAAAATTAGAAATGATTATGATTATATTTTAATAGACGTTCCGCCAACGCTATCAGCATATACAAATAATGCCGTTTTAGCCTCAGATTACGTAATTATGGTTATGCAGACTCAAGAGCAATCTTACTCAAGTTCTTTAAAATTTGTAAGCTATCTTCAAGGGCTTAGAAAAGACTATGACAAATCATTTGATTTGCTTGGCATTATTGCCTATCTGGTTAAAAAAGACGGACCTGTCGATCATGAAGTGTTGAAAGCCGCTAATCAAGCCTTTGGAAAAGCCCTATTTCATGGGAACGTATTTCAAAGAGAACGTGTTAAACGTTTCGGAAAAAGTGGAATTAAAGATGAGGATATGTGGGACAAAAGGGCTTTATATATGTATCAAGTAGTATTAGATGAAGCTCTATCACGAATTAATCTGTTGGAGGAGTAGAATATGCCGGAAAAGAAAAGTCTTTTAGATCAGATTGATGCAGAGAGTCAATTAAAAGATGGCGACTCTCCTTTTAAACGAAAAGAAAAAACAAAACCATTACGAGTTAGAGAATCATTTTACAATGATATTCGAAAAATTGCCTTCGAAGAAAATACAAAAATGGTTGAGATTTTAGATGACATAATAAAGCGTGGGCTTCGAAGCTATAAAAAGAGTCACCCAGTTACAGATTACAAGTAACTTGTAATCTGTAACTTGTATCTTGTAATAAGTAACTTGCAATTTTAATTTAACCTGAACAAAATACGCTTACGACTCAAATGCAGGCTTTGGAATCCAGCGATGCTAACAAAGAAAAAAGTAAATAATTACGCGCTCTCAGACAACACGTTCACCTTTTAGATGTATACTTTCGTTTAAATTAAGCAGAATGCGTTTATATCACGTTATAAAATCAAAATTTTATTAGACAATAAAAAAACACCACCCAAATTAATGAGTAGTGCTTTTTGATATGCAATTGGCATAAAGATCTGAATAAATAGAAAGTTAACTATATTTTAGAGAGCGTAAAATAACTTGTGTAAACGCATAAAAAGATTTCTAAATTGTATATAACTAGGGAATGAACTTACCACAGAAATTATCGCTACGCTAGTCCAAAAACAAGATTTAGACGAAGTTTTTCGGCACCACCTCGAAATTGCGATTAACCAGCTGCTTCAAACCGAACTGGCAGCTTTTTTAGGCTATGAGCGCCACTCGTATGCTGGAATTAACACTAGAAATAACCGCAATGGCAGTTATGAACGCTCGTTTGATACGAAGTATGGTCAACTCAACTTAACCATTCCGCGGGATCGCAATGGTATTTTCCACAACCACATCTTGCCAGCCTACGGTCGGCACAGTGACAGCTTGGAAACAACGGTTATTCAGCTATACACCAAGGGAATTACCACCACCGAAATCGCCTAACTCATTGAGAAAATGTACGGTGCTCATTACTCCAAAGCCACGGTTTCCAACATGACCAAAGTCGTTGATGAACAAGTTCAAGCTTTCCAGCAACGGCGACTGCCTTCGCAATATGCGGCCATCTTCTTAGATGCCAATTACCTGCCTTTAAAGCGGGACACCGTCCAAAAAGAAGCGGTTCATTGTATTCAACCAACTTGATTGCGAACTTTAACAAGCATCTCAAACGCAACCCCAACCACAAAGAACAATTTCCAACGGAAGATTCACTGAATCGATTCCTGGTTTCTCAGTTTAACGTCTACAACGAGAAGTCCATGAAGCGAATCCATCGCAGATTCAACGGACTTCAGGACACCCTGGAATCATCCTTTATTTAAATTAACTACATATTATATGTACGGAGGTATTTCATTTACACAAGATTCTTGACGATATCCATATTTACTCAATAGATTAATATCAAATGGTGAAAATCAACGAAAAAAGGAGATCTATCAAGCGATCTCCTGCCCAATAAATCTCCTCTTACATAAAGTTATTTATGAACACTGATTTAAGCTAAGCTGCCGATATCACAATCTCACCATCCACTAAATCAGCCTTCAAGTTTTTGACATCTAAGTGGTCAAGGTAGAAATCCGTTACCTTATCACGAATTTGTTGTTCAATTACTCGCCGTAATGGCCGCGCACCCATTGCTTCATCATAGCCTTGTTCCATCAGCCAATCTTTGGCCGCTTTAGTTACCTCAAGTTTGATGGATTTTTTGGCTAACGTTTTTTGTACATCCGCCAACATCAAATCGACAATTTGACTTAAGTCTTGCTTAGTCAGATGTGAAAATTCCACGATTCCATTAAAACGGTTCAGAAATTCTGGGCGGAAAAATGGTGCTAACTTATCCATTAATGACTGATCTCGTTGCTTGTCACCACTTAATGCTTCATTACCAAAGCCAGCATTAGAAGTAGCAATAATAATCGTATTTTTGAAACTAATGACATTGCCTTGTCCATCCGTTAAGCGCCCATCATCCATCACTTGTAATAGTAACGTTAATACTTGTGGATCAGCCTTTTCAATTTCATCTAATAATACAATGGAATATGGATTACGCCGAACCCGTTCAGTTAGAGTATTAGCATTATCTTCATAGCCTACGTATCCAGCCGAGGTACCAATTAATTTCGACACAGCTGTACGATCAGCATATTCACTCATATCTAGCCGAATAATCGCATTTTTATTTCCAAACATATCTAAGGCTAATTGCTTAGCTAATTCAGTCTTTCCTACGCCAGTTGGGCCCACAAACAGAAAACTTCCAATCGGCTGATCACCCTCTGAAAAGCCCGCACGGTTACGCCGAATTGCCTTCGCTACCATTTCAACCGCTTCATCTTGACCGATTACCTTACTTTTCAGACGCTTATCAAGATTTTTCAAATGCTCAATATCATTAGCGCCCATATCAGAAACTGGTATACCAGTTAAACGTTCAACCGATTGTGCCACATCATCAATCGTGGCAGTGATTTTTTCTTTTTGATCCGTTTCTTTAATTTTTTGCTTGGTTTCCTCGATCGACTTCTTGATATCAGCGGCTTTTTTAAAGTCCTCCGATTTAACGGCGGCCTCCTTAGCTGCCTCTAATTTTTTAACGCGTTGATCCAATGTCTCAACATCAGTTTGCGAATTTTTAGCCGCTAAATGAGCCGCAGTCATGTCGATCAAATCGATAGCTTTATCTGGCAAAGTGCGTTGTGGTATATATTGGATTGAATAATCCACAGCCGCCTTCAAAACATCATCTGGTAATACAACATGATGATGCTTTTCGTACAGCTTTTTAACACCTTGTAATATACGTAAAGTGTCAGCGGCCGTCGGTTCATTAATCACAACATCATTGAATCGCCGTGCCAAAGCCGCATTTTTCAAAATAGTATTGCGATATTCATCTTGAGTCGTAGCCCCGATTACAGTCAGCTCGCCACGTGACAAAGCAGGTTTAATGATATCAGCCAATCCTTTGCCACCATCTTCACCACCAGTGGCGCCCGTGCCGATAATCTGATGAATTTCATCGAAGAATAGAATAATATTACCAGCTGCTTTAACTTCCTTTACTAGCTGTTTAATATTTTCTTCAAAAGAACCGCGATATTGAGTTCCTGCTTCCAAAGACGATAAATCAATCGAATAGATTTCTTTATCTTGAATCGTTTCTGGAACTTTACCAGCCACAATTGCTTGTGCCAGACCTTCGACGACTGCAGTTTTACCTACACCGGCATCACCAACTAAGATTGGATTATTTTTCGTCCTACGACTCAAAATTTCTGCAGTTTCTTGAATCTCATTCTCACGTCCAATCACTGGATCTAGTAATCCATCACGAGCCTGTTCCGTCAAATTAGTCCCTAACTTTTCTAAAATCCCCCCTTTTTTAACAGCCTGTTTACCATCTTTAGATACTTCTATTGTTTTATTATTTTGGGGTAGCTTACCAGTTGCTCGGTATTGAGCAAACTCATCCGGTGTCAGCGATTGTCCATTAACTAAATACCGTGCACGCTCCGAATTTTGATTATCCATGCGCCGAAATAATTGATTGAAAACATCATCCATATCATTGTTGAAAAAAGGATCATTTCCGTAGAAATTTGCCATATTACAACACCTCCATAAAAATTTATATGTGTAACTTAGTGACCATAATATCCTTTAAAACTACAACTGAATCGTATCACGATTTTTATGTATCGTTAAGTAAAGTGCTTATCGGTCGCGCGTTTTATAATCAAGTTAGCCAATTAGATCCGGCTAATTGAAAAAATAAAAAACACCAAGACAAATCTCTGTTATCATTGATGTTCCAACACAAAAATGAAAGAGGTTATTGTCTTGATGCAAGAACAGAATACCACAGTCCGAGAAAAAGGTCACCACCTAACTTCATTTGAGCGCGGCAGAATCGCCACGCTACACAGCCAAGGATACTCTAACCGCGCAATTGCTAGAGTTATCGGCGTTTGTCATCAAACAATCAGTAATGAGCTACGCCGTGGTGAGATCGACCAAGTTAAAAAAGTGAACGGTCAACGGCAATATCACCGCGAGTACTCGCCAGAAGCGGCACAGGCCAAATACGAAGCTAACCGAATGTCCTGTCATCGACCTTTGAAACTCGCTGGTGTCGCTGACTTTATCCACTACTTTACGGCCCATTTGCACCAAGACGGTTGGTCGCCTGATGCCGCGGTGGGCCGTGCTAAACTTGAAGGCTTATATCAACCTGAGGAGATGGTTTCGACCAAGACGTTATACCACTATATCGATGCGCAACTACTTGAAGTCCGTAATCTTGATCTGCTCGAAAAAAACCGGCGCCGCACCAAACACCACCATTCACCCAAGCATAAGCGTCTGGCCGGACGAAGTATCGAAGAGCGACCTAAAAGTATTGATCAGCGCCAAGAGTTCGGTCACTTTGAGTTGGATACCGTAGTCGGTAAACGTAATGGCCAAGAAAGTGTCATTCTAACGCTGATCGAGCGCCAATCTCGCTGTCAGATCCTGCGTTTGATTGATGGCCGTGACGCCGATTCAGTCAACTACGAACTGGCTAAGATCTGCCAAGAATATGGACACATCATGAAGTCCGTTACCGCTGACAACGGGGCAGAATTCGCAGCGGCGGGGACGGTGCTTGACGGGGTTGCCGACCTTTATTATGCCCACCCTTACCGCTCTTCAGAACGAGGCACAAATGAGGCGCATAATCGAATGATCCGTCGTGATGTGCCTAAGGGCCTGTCCATGGATACTTTGGGCCCTAGTGATATCCAAGCAGTGGAAGCCAAGCTAAACAACTTACCACGCCGGCAGTCAGGTTACCAAACCCCAAAAGAGCTTTTCTCCGCTGCCGCTGGCTAAAGATTGAATCTTTAAAATATGAATATCAATGAAAATACTGTCTTACCGGGATTTATTGCGTGGCTAATTTGTTCTTGCAATTTGGGTAAAAGAAATTACTGGAAATGGGGCTTATTATCAAGTGGCTTGGCAAAAATTAGCCGATGGCTATGTCGCCCTCTATGGCACGACCCCGATTCAAATAAGATCTGTACTAACTCTGAACGACATTTTTGAAGATGAGGAGGGGTAAACAATGCCAAGTAAAGCAGACGTTAAAGTCTGGAAAGCACAATTAGTTGCCCAGGCTGAACAACAAATCCTAAAATTAACCGATAGTGACCAATTTAAAAAGTACCTCAATACTCTGGCTAAATTTCATCATTATAGCACCAAAAACATCGATTTGATTTATGCGCAAAATCCTCAAGCCACTCAAGTCGCCGGTTTTAAGCAATGGCAGAAGGCTTTTAACCGCACCGTCAACCGGGGCGCAAAAGCGATTCGGATTGCGGCTCCGATCATTAAGAAGCTAACACCAGCCGAGCAGAAGCATCTTGATACCACCGATGAGCGCGCCATTGTCGGTTATCGCTATCTACCCGTCTTTGATGTGGCACAAACTAGCGGTGAACCAGTGTTAAGTGCTAAAGACTTTGTCAAAGAAAATTTGGCCGATCATCAGAATGTGACAAGCTTATATAACGCGTTCAAAGATTATTTAAACCAGCAAACCGACCTTAAAGTCAGTGAAGTGCCTTTAGCGACGCTAAATGGGGCTAAGGGGTATTTTCAACCCAGCACTAATGAAATCGTCATTGGTGGCGATGAGCCCGACAATGCTTTGAAACTAAAGACGTTATACCACGAATATGCGCATAGCCAGCTACACGGCTTAAAATCAGCCTTTAAAGATCGGCCACGAGCCTATCAGGAAACCCAGGCCGAAGCGGTTGCGTATGTTGCCATGCAAAATATTGGCGTTGATACCAGTAACTATTCACTCGGTTATGTGGCTACCTGGGCTAAAGATACAGCTGTGATCCATAGTGCTTTAAGTGAAATCCAGCAAGTTAGCAACAAAGTGATTGAGCTTAGTGACGGGTTAACCAAACAATTAGGCTTACAAGAAGTACAACAAGAGCCCGACCATGACCAAAAAAAGCTATCAGCCCAGGATCTTAATAAGTCCTATCAAGGCTTGCAACAACAAATTCAACAGGCAACTAGTCCACAACAGAAAGCGCAATTTAAAAACCAGTTAAACGATGTGCACCAAGAAATTAGTGATCGAACTCAAAAACAACTGAAAGCATTTGCTGAACAGAATCCGGAAATCAAACAACCCAAATCCAAACTTGATCAAAGTTTAAAACGTTAGCCAGTTTTTAAAGGCCATGCTATAATGTAATAGAAAAAGGAAGCCCTGCTGAAGACAGGACTTCCCATGCAAGCCGCTTCAAAGGCGGTGGCGAAGTTAATAAGACAGCATTAAGCTACCCTGTAACTGGCCAAAGTTACGCAGGGCGGCTTTTTTATTTGTTCCTTTTGTCGATGTACGTTAGCAACGCTAAAATAAGGGTCTAGAATTTTTGGTGTTGGAAAGTATTTCCATTCCAAAAGTACTAGGGCCTTTTTGATAACAAAAAAGGCATCTAAGCCTCCCTAGTGCTATGCTTTAAGCGACGAAACTCAAGATAAGCGGGGTAGGAATAGATGTCTCAACTAGATAATACACTTAAATTACTGGGAATTACAGACACAAACATTCAGGTGTTCGGTACTCGTGAGGAATTTCATGGTCGGGGCTCGGGTCGCAAAAAGTATTTGGTCATCCAGGCAGAGCTTACATTTTTCCCGCCATTAAAAAATGAAACGGTAAGACATGTTGATAAGCAGGCAAATACCCACATGCCCTTGCTTTTATACATCTTGTAGTGCTGCTTTTCATTAATTTTCAACCTAATTACCCTCCTGTTTTTTAACAGCTCATTCACATGACTGTTAGTCACCACTATTTGTTCTTCCACCACATTGAGCTACACCAAAAAAATTTGTGAGAACTGAATCTCACCGACTTCTCAGTCCTGCCATAGTTGTACTTATCACTGATAAATGAAGCACCTGCAATTAAAGTCACCCGTAACAGGAGCTATTTGACTTTGGGCGTAATGCCAGTCTGCTGACGAACCTTCTTTTGAAAATATTTGATTTTCTTGTCATAGTCGTCAACAACTGCGCGAACATTCTGCTGCCCTTTCCAACCTGAATACCCGAACATCAACATGCCCAGTGCACCCAGGACTAGGAGCACAATGCCAACGATGTTTAACCACAAGGTCTTGCCATGGAAGAAGTAGATCAGAACAATGCCAACGCCACTGAGAATGGTGCAAAGTTGAAACCAGTAGCCTAGGTTTTTCAACATATGCTTCTGATACGCAACTTCTTTTTCGTATCCCTTAGTCATTTCGTCAATTGTCATTTTGATTTTCCTTCTTCCATACACGTTCGTAGTTTAGTAAGACAGGCCAGGGTTGAAGAAACCAACTAGAACACCGACGAGCGAAACAACAACGAGTAGCAGCATGGTCCAGATAGCTGAAACATGCTTCTTCGTCATCAACCACCAGCAGAATAATGTTACAAGTACTGTCAGCAAGCCCGGATAGATGCTGTTCAGCTTGTCTTGCAGATTCAGGAAGACTTTGCCATCAGCACCGCGTAATTTGAGTGATGTTGTGACGTTAACCCATGATGCCAGAACACCACCAACAACCATACTGCCGACAATCCCGATAGCGTGACGAACAGCCGCGCCTTGTTTACCAACTAAGAAACTAACCGCTTGATCACCGAAGCGATAACCACGGAAATAAAGGAAACGTTGGCCAAAGTATGCCATCAATACCCAGGCAACAATGTAGAAAATCGCCCCGACTGGTGAGCCGCCAGTCGACATACCAAGGGAAATCCCTAAGAGAATGGGAATCAATGTCCCATCAATCAATGAATCACCAATACCAGCGATTGGGCCCATCAGGCCAGCACGCATATCGTTAATGGTCTCGCCGTCAATTTCTTTACCGTTCGCACGCGCCTGTTCCATGCTGGCCGTAATTCCGACAATCACCGTCCCAAGCATTGGATTGGTGTTGAAGAACGCGGTGTATGCGTGAATGGCTTTGACCTGGTCATCATGTTTCGGATACAGTTTTCTGAGAATTGGCAGCATTGATGCCATATACCCAAAAGTCTGCATATGTTCTTGTGAGAAGCAGGTCAACGCACCCCAGAACCAACGATGAAAAGATTTTGTCAGTGTTTTGTGATCAAGCTTTTTCATGTCATTTGTCGTTTCCATAATCAAATATCCTCCTCATCATCATCGTCACTTGGTCCATCTGCTGGTGCTGCACTACCCTTTGAAGGTGTGTTGTTAGAACTAGACATCTCAATTTCATAAATAATAACCGCAAACAGTAACGATACAACTGTGACTGAGACTAAGTTCAAATGTAGTGAAGCAGCAAGTGTGAACCCAACTAAGAACGGAATGAAATCAGCTGCTTTACCAACAATTTGCCGAAGCAGAATCGCAATCCCGACACATGGCAGCATGCCGCCGACCGTGAACAGTGTCTTCATGGCAATGCCGTCCATTGGTAAGGCACTACGCAAAGCTGTAACCGCCGTAGCACCGTAGTATGTGAGTAACATTGTTGGTAAAAATGAGAACAATGCATGTGAGATCCAAGGCCAGCCAAAGTTAACAGCTGTTAATTTATCAAGCTTGCCATTATGAACGTCTTTCCAACCAAAGGACTGCCAAACTAGGTTCATTGTTGCAACAGCGTAGTACAAAACCGTCCCGACAGTTCCGACTAATGTCCCAACTGACTTAGCCAAGTTAGCAGCACCGCCACCCAGCGGATTCAATCCTTGCGAAGAAATCGCAACCATTGCTAGAGGGATCCCAATATAAGAAATAGCACGAACATCGGCAGAAACAGTACCACCTGGGGTAACCAATGCGATATAAACCAACTGCATCGCAACCCCGCAGGCAATCCCTAACTGAAGATTACCTAGAATAATGCCACAGACAAGACCCCCAACCAATGGACGGCCAATGGTATAATTACCAACCGCTTGACCAGCCATACATGAGTTGGAACATAAGCAAGCGAAAACACCTAAAATAGCTGCTTGAAACCAACTAATTGTCATTTTTATTACCTTCCTTTTTTGTGGGTACTGTCAAACGTACCCGATTTTGTCTAGTTTTAATTATTGTTTCTAATGGTTTTGTATTATCTAAGTGAAATTAAAAAACACCCGGACCAATTCTTCTGTTATCCTTGGTGTGCAACCAACAAGAATTCCAAGAAAGAAGGAGATCCGAGTGCTTACACCATTATTAACTTATTTAGTCCAAATAATCAAGTTCCAACGTGCATTGATCATCTTTTTGTTGGCCCAGCTGATTGATATTTTTGACCATTCGCGCTTGCCCAGCACCGATAAACCAACCTATAAACGCTTTAATCAATTTCAAGTTGACGATAAATTACCAATTTTAGCAGCCGATATTGGTCCAGAATCACTTAATTATGAGCAACTGATCATTGACTACATGACCAAAACCGGCAAAGATCTAAAACCAATTCGGCGCCGACAAGGCACCGTGATCACGTTCCAGAACCAACGTTGCCCACGCTGTAATGCCCCAAGCGACTATCTATACGCTAATAACGGTAAAGGTAATCAGCTTAAGTGTAAGATCTGCGCTTTTAGCTTCCAAAATGGTGATGCGCAGAAGAAGAAAGCGGTGGTACTTCGTTGCCCATACTGCCAACATCGATTGGAAGCTCATCACCACCGTAGTAACTTCGATGTGTTACGTTGTCCTAATGACCAATGTTCATTTCGTTTAAAACAAATCAAGCAGTTATCCGTAGCTGAAGCCAAACAATTCAAGGAACAGCCATCTAGCTTCAAAGTACGCTACACTTTCCGTAACTTTAAATTCGATCTCAAAGGCTTAGCGGCTAGTTCGCCAGTTCAAGCCAAGGTCGATTTGAGTAAGATCCAAGCCAGCCCTGAGGTTTTAGGGCTTGTCCTGACCTATCACATTAACTATGGCCTGTCGGCCCGTCGTACCGCAGCCATCATGTACGACGTTCACGGCGTTAAGATCTCCCACCAAACCATTCACAACTACGAAGAGGCGGTAGCGACCGTTATTCGACCATTCTGGGCTAACTATCCTTACGAACTTTCCAACCAATTAGTTGGTGATGAGACTTACGTCAAGGTCAAAGGTAAGTGGAACTATATCTTTTACTTTTACGACGCGGTTAAAAAGCTAATTCTAGCCGACTATATAACGCCCAACCGCACAACTGAATCAGCGGTCGTTGCCATCAATCAAGTCCTACAGAAGATGTCCGAACGTCCAGCCGACCTACAGTTCGTAGTCGACGCCAATCCCATTTATCAAGTAGCACAACTTTATTTTGCTCAACAAGGGATCAATTTTAAAATCAAGCAAGTAGTAGGGTTGACCAACAAAGATCCAATCAGTAAAGAGTATCGTTTCTTGAAACAAACAATTGAGCGTTTAAACCGTAGTTTTAAGGGCAATTATCGGTCGGCCACTGGTTTTAACTCACCAACCGGTTCAGCCAGTTATACCGCCTTATATTCAGCGGCTTATAACTTTTTACGCCCGCACGAAGCGCTAGATTATAAGGTGCCGGTACACCTACCAGAGCTGGACAATAAACCGCGCATGTACGATAAATGGTTGGCCTTGATTGATCTAGCACAAAGCCAATTACCAACTGCATAAGCAAGCATTAGTTTAGGACTAGAATCAAACTTGTCTAAGCTGACTTTGTGTTGCCTCGAAACGGGCGATTGGCCGGATTAATACTGTGCGCGTACAGAACTAACCAACTAGACCACTCAATCCTTAAGTCGATTTCTACAGTTGCATCTACACCACCTTCTGAACCACGGTTTTCATAGAACTTTTGACGTTACCTTTTTGTGAGCGCGTTATTGTTCAACCATTAATACCCAAAGCGTGACTTGAATTTGTCCCAACTACCAATCCGCTGATCTGGCAACAGCGCAAACTCAACTTTATAACCAGCCTTCTCAATCGCTTCAAAGGCATCGCCTTCCTCTTGGGTAAAGGACTGATTGTCTCCGAGTTTGACCGCGTTGTCGCGATCATTACCTGGACCGACAACAACTGTTTTAATGTCGCCCGGCTTGAAGTTCATATCGACCAAGATCTTTTTCATATCTTGAGGACTCTTGGTGATGAGAAAATACTTGGTTGCTGAGTTCAACACCTTATCCTTAACCTTGTCAAAATGATCTAACGTCCAAACGAAGGTCTTCTTGTCAGACGCTGCCATATAGGCTTCCTTCAAAATCGGATTGTTTGCCGCTTTGTCGTTTACCGCAATAATCCCATCCATCGGGTATTCCTTGCCCCAACGAACCGTGATCAAGCCATGAATCATGCGATCATCAATACGTACAAATGAAATTGCCATTTTGCTCACTCCTTAAATATCGTCATCGTCAGAAGCTTCTGATGAGGTCGTCTGAAATTCTTTGATGGCCGCGGTTGCTTCTGAAAATGCTTTTTCTTTTAACGCTGAGTTATCTAAACTGTCTTTCGACATCAATGTGTTTAACGCCATTGGGAAGTTCATCCCGCCAAGAACAAGCGTATCTTGCAGCTTGCCATGGTCGTTCAAAATGTTGCAAACCGTTGTGAGTGGACTACCGCCGACAATATCTGCCAGAACAACAAAGCTTGCATCCTCTGGCAGGGTCTTTAGCAATGCCTCAAACCGTGTTCCAAATGTTGAAGCTGCTTCATCGGGTTTTAAACCAACCGCAATGACAGAACCAATCGCATCATCGCCCGCAAACATACCCAAGGTTTGCTTTAAGCCACTGGAGAAATCACCGTGACTGACAAGAAGCAAATATTTCATCTAAATCATCCCTTTATCAAGACTATGAAAATATGGATTTACCGCAAAAGGCGACAATCAACCGAAGTACAACTGAAAGTGATCCATTATTGTTCGGACAGTATTGCGGTTGTCCCCGCGAGGAACGCCCTCCCTTCTGCAATCGTTATGTAAGTCGTTTTCTCTCTATATCTGGACGTCAACAAGATTAACGCTTACAATGATTATGTTAAGCACATTACTAATAAAAGTCACGAAGATGTTGTGCTTAATTTGCGGGAATAGTGCTTAAGGGGTGGTTTCTTTGAACGCAGTAGAAAAACTTTATGCGACAATTGTGCAACACTTTCCAACTGAACGAATCACAACTAATCAGGCTGCCGATGCAGTGGGGCTAACACGCGGCGTGACCAGTAGTTATTTATCTAAGCTCGAAAAGCAAGGCAAACTGCTCAAGACCGGCAGTAGACCAGTTTACTGGCAAGTCAAGCGGGACCATTCCGCTTTTGACGACTTAATCGGTGTCCACGGTAGTTTAAGCACTAACATTCAGCTGGCAATCGAAGCAATCGTCTATCCAACACATGGATTGCCGATCTTCATCACTGGTCCAGCCGGTAGTGGCAAGTTGCCATTTGCTCAGGCAATTTATCACGAAGCCATTCGTCGTGAAGTGCTTAAGAAAACAGCTGTGTTTAAAATCATTGATTGTGCCAACTATAAGGATCATCCAGGGACACTCAAAAAGAAGTTGCAAAGTGAGAACAATGCAACGACGGCAGATGGCACCGCCGAAAGTGGCTACTTGTATATTAAAAATGTGCAGATGCTAGGCTCATCAGATCAACACTATCTTTTCACGCACACCAACCAGCAACAAACCACTGCTTTTCGTTACATCTATTCAGGAACAACTGAAATTTTCAAAGCAGCGCGCGTCTGGTTCAAAAGTGCAGCGGTTCAGATTAAACTAAGCGCTTTTAGCGATCGACCTTTAAACGAGCGCATTACGTTTGCGGCGATGTACCTTCAACAACAGGCTGATCAAATCAATAAAGAGATCTTGATCGCACCAAACGAGTTGATCAAACTGGCAAATTTTGATCACGTCAATAACATCACGGCATTGAATAACCGTGTTCAGTTGCTTTGCGCTGGCGCCTATGCCAAAGCGCCTGACCACACGCAGCTACGGCTTGGTCAAACCGATACAAGTGCGATTCTGGTAACGCCTAAACAACAGACCTTGCAAGCAAGAATCACATCTTTGATCACCAGCGCGTTGCAGCTTGGCCCAACAACTGATGCGCTTTTTAAGAAACTTTCTGACTCGCTAAACAATGGCGAGTCCATCACTGAACAGAATTTTCTTCTGGCGAAAGTGCTCAATCAAGTCGATACCATTGCTAGTGAAAAACTTCTATCTGTATTTGCGCAAGCCATTCAAAAAGACGCTAAAACGTATATCACGCATGTATATGGTGTAACGTTTCCAAGCGACAATATTTTCTGGCAAAATGTGGCACTTGCCTTCGCATTCGCGGGTCTTTGTCGCGACAACTTGCCAGACACACAATCAGCACTGAAAATTCAGAAAGCAATCAAGCACCGTTATCCTCGAAGTTACTACCTTTTCAAGCACTTTTTGACTAAGTTAAAAGCGCAGTATGTTCAAAGCCCTTACTATTATTTGCCATTCTTCATGATGATGATTCATTGCGAAAGTAAAATCGAATCAGTGCAATACAATGCCATCCTGCTTGCTCACGGCGAACACACCGCATCGAGCATCCAGCAAGTGGTGAATTCGCTTTGCGGTAATTACTTTTTTGAGGCATTTGATATGCCCATTGATGTGACACTTGATCAAATCAACGGTTACGTTCAGGAATACCTAACCGATCAAAGTCCATCTGCTAAGGGTAATATTGTCTTATTCGATATGGGTTCTTTGCGCCAGATGTTCAGAGAAATTAAAAAGGTATCTGATCAAGAACTGATTGTGGTCAACAACGTAACTACTGCTATGGCGCTCGATATTGGCCTGCGCGTTCAGCGTAATGATGCCTTCCAGTCCATCGCTGAAGCCAGCGAGCAATATGGTGCAACAACTGAAGCCCAATATTACGAAGGCTTATCAAACAAGAAGAACATTATCGTCTCTTGCATGTCTGGCGTCGGTCTGTCTGAAGAAGTCAAAAAGCTAATTGATGCGACCCTTTCGCCAGCACTTGAAGTCATTGCTGTTGACTACAAAGAACTCCATACCCTGCTCACCAATCATGATCGAAAATTTTTCTCCAATACCCAGTTAATCTTAACCACCACCGATGTTGCTGGCGATATCGGAGCCGATATCGGCATCGATATCGTGAATGTCTATAATGTTTTCGATAAGGCTTCCTCACAAAAAATGCAAACTGTCCTACGCAATTGTGGTGAAAGCCCCCAGTCCATTAATGAACTCATTGATCGATTGGTTCGCTTCTTGTCGATAGAAGGTATCCGCGGCCGCCTGCAGATCCTGAATCCCGATATTGTCATTCAAGAAAGTCAACGCATTGTCTCCCACTACGAAGATTTCTACAACGTCAAATTCGGATCCAGACTAAAGCTCAATCTCTTCATGCACTTGTCCTTAATGATTGAACGCATGATGACCAGCAAACGCAGCACTACTTCAATTGATCGCGCAACCTTAACCCCCCCTGAGCAAGAATTCTTCTCCCTTTCCAGCGGCATTTTTCAGCCAGTTGAGCAAAAATTCAATATCAAGGTGCAGGACTACGAAATTGCTTTGCTTTATCAACTGCTCAAGGACTTTATTTTTGGATAACAATGTGTTGAGTCAACTTAGCCAGTTTTACAGAGATCTAAGTAAGGTTGACACCAATGGTTCAGCATATTGGTCCAACCTATATGCTGATATAGTAAATAGTTTGGAAAATAAGCGTGATAAAGGGGGGCTTTTAAATTCATATAAAAAGTTCAATAAGTTTTCGTCAACTAAACGACTGTATCATGAAATAAGGAAAGATATTGGAGACTTTGAGGATCTAATAAATCCTCTAGAATTATTTGTACCCAAGATAGTTACCCCAAGAATTATTGATCAACGTATTAAGAATCAACAGGGGTTATTTATGTTTGTCCCTTTTGTTGATAATTATGGTGTTAGCGAAAATGGACAATCGACATTTATTGGCTCTGATGATGTTAAAGAGCGTACTCAAACCAGAATAAATATTCTAAGGCTTCTTTCTAGTCCTGAAAATCAACAACCAGTGACGTTTGTGATCCCACATGAAAAAAAAGAGTCAATAAGAACAGAGCTAGAAAGTATGGGGATTACAGAAAGCTTCATTTATCCAGATCCATCACATATTGCACATGAAATTTCAAAGTATTATTAAATCTAAATTGCTACAGCAAGATTCATTAGATGGATTAAGCTTACGGCCACTAGGGTATACCCTAGTGGCCGTTTTTGATTCTGTGCTATACTAGGAATTACAAATGTTCATTAGAACTGTCCAAAAGGAGAACTGGAAATGGCTAAAATCGGTTATGCGCGTGTGAGTTCCAAGGAGCAACATTTAGATCGACAGTTAGCGGCTTTAAAAGACGTTGATAAATTATTTACGGATAAATTAAGTGGGGCTAACACTAATCGGCCAGAACTGCAAAAAATGCTGACCTATATTCGTGAGGGTGATATTGTAATGGTCACTGAATTAGATCGCTTAGGCAGAAACAACCATGATTTGACTAAGATCATGAACTCCATTCAAAATAAGGGTGCCACCCTAGATGTGTTGAATTTACCGTCCATGACAGGGATTGCTGACCCAAATTTACGTCAACTGATGACCAACTTGATTATTGAACTCTATAAGTATCAGGCCGAAAGTGAACGTAAGCGAATCATTGAGCGCCAGCAGCAAGGGATTGCCTTAGCTAAGCAGCAGGGTAAATATCATGGGCGCAAACCCCAATACACCCAAGACGATCCCCGCTTGCAACATGCTTTTAAACTTTATCAGGCAGGCATGAGTGATGTCGATGTTGCCCGTAATACAGGAATTAAACGGACAACCTTTATAAGGTATCGAAAGAAATTTAATGTTAAGGTAGATTGTAAAATTAATCCGAACGCTGTTCGGACAAAAAAGATCAGCTTCCTTTAAAATGGTGTTTACCACAAACCCATCTTTTAGGAGCTGATCTTTTGTCTAGTATAGTGGCCGTTTAAAAACTATAACGTTCAAGCATTTCAACCCATAAGCTCATTATTGCGTTATAATAAATCCATAGAAAATTACCGATTTCGCACATTTCTCGTGCATTTTTCCAGAATATCCTTGGAGGTTATTTCATGGCATATCGTCACAGCCCGCTTCAACTATCATTTGAATCTTTTGGCGCTGGTCTAAGCACACCTCTTAGCCCAGATAACGAATGGGTTCAATTGGCGGAGGTTATGCCATGGAAGGCGCTCGATGACGCATACCAATTGGAGTTTACCAAGAATCTTGGCCGCGCTGCGAAGCCTTTTCGCATGCTTTATGGTGCTGGTTTGATTCAACAACGAATGGGGCTAACAGATCGTGGTGTAGTTGCGGCGATTCGGGATACACCGGCGCTTCAATACTTCATTGGTTTGTCTGAGTACAAAGCAGTGGCGCCATTCAGCTACTCCAGCTTGGCTCACTTTCGCAAGCGGATTGCCGACATTTCTGAGCTGATTACCAATATCATCAACGACACTGTCCGGGCTAAGATTGAAGCGTTGGTCCCGTTCAAGGTAGACACAGTCATCACTGATGCAACAGCGGTACCCGTTAAAATCAAGTATCCGCAAGATACTGTGTTGCTCAATCTTGAAGCGATGGCAATCGATATGGCACACCAATTGGGTGTGCCGAACCCACGCATGTATAAACGTGAAGCCAAACACTGTTGGACGGCGTTTTCGCGCCATCCAAAGCAACAACGCGGCGGCTTTCATAAGCAGGTCAAAGCACAATTGCAATACGTTCGTCGCGATCTGCGCTACATCAACGAGTTCTTAGACCTTGGGGCAACTTTGCCAGAAAAGCAGGCAATCCGCCTGGGAGTTATTCGGATCTTGTTTGACCAACAGTGGTACATGTATACCCATAAGACGCATCGCGTCGAAAATCGTATTGTCAGTCTCCAACAGCCATACATCCGCCCGATTCAGCGTGGCAAAGCAAATGCCAAAGTAGAATTCGGCGCGAAGATTGATTGTTCTCTAAGCGAAGGCGTAATCGATATCGAACGCTTAGACTTTAATGCCTTCTCTGAAGGCAAAGACTTTAAGGAGACCTTGGACCACTACTTTGACTTGCACGGACATTATCCTGATGAAGTACTAGCGGACACATTATATCGTAATCGAGAGAACCTGAAGCTATGCAAAGACTTAGGTATCCGCATCTGTGGTCCCAAATTGGGGCGTCATCCGAAACACGTTAACACTGAACAACGCCGAAAAGATACTGACGCCGAGAATCGACGAGGTGCCATAGAGCGCCGGTTTGCCTTTATGAAGGGTTCACTGGGGCTTGATTTGGTGAACACTCGAACCGCTGAATCGTTGGCCGTAAAGATCGATGAGGCAATCGTCCTGAGCAATGTGTTGGCCCTGATGCGGGTTTTTGCTATACCAATTTTTGTTTTGGCAGAATCAGAAGGAGTAACCTATCAAATTCGCTATAAATTTACTACGAAGGTTGAAGATATGGTGGCCTAATTAAACAGCCACTAAAGTAATTGCAATTCTTTTGGATAGTAATGATGAACTTGATGATGATACGTACGGAGAAGTCCAAAAATCTGTTGAACAAGTTGCTGCTTCGGCTGTAGGTGGAGTATCCGGTGCTGCTCTAGTTTCTGTGTTTGCAGCGTTAGTTCCTCTTGCTGGTACTATTTTAGGTGCTATGTCGGCGCTTAACTGGAAAAAATTATTGAAATAATGGTAACGTCAAAAGTTCTATGAAAACCGTGGTTCAGAAGGTGGTGTAGATGCAACTGTAGAAATCGACTTAAGGATTGAGTGGTCTAGTTGGTTAGTTCTGTACGCGCACAGTATTAATCCGGCCAATCGCCCGTTTCGAGGCAACACAAAGTCAGCTTAGACAAGTTTGATTCTAGTCCTAAACTAATGCTTGCTTATGCAGTTGGTAATTGGCTTTGTGCTAGATCAATCAAGGCCAACCATTTATCGTACATGCGCGGTTTATTGTCCAGCTCTGGTAGGTGTACCGGCACCTTATAATCTAGCGCTTCGTGCGGGCGTAAAAAGTTATAAGCCGCTGAATATAAGGCGGTATAACTGGCTGAACCGGTTGGTGAGTTAAAACCAGTGGCCGACCGATAATTGCCCTTAAAACTACGGTTTAAACGCTCAATTGTTTGTTTCAAGAAACGATACTCTTTACTGATTGGATCTTTGTTGGTCAACCCTACTACTTGCTTGATTTTAAAATTGATCCCTTGTTGAGCAAAATAAAGTTGTGCTACTTGATAAATGGGATTGGCGTCGACTACGAACTGTAGGTCGGCTGGACGTTCGGACATCTTCTGTAGGACTTGATTGATGGCAACGACCGCTGATTCAGTTGTGCGGTTGGGCGTTATATAGTCGGCTAGAATTAGCTTTTTAACCGCGTCGTAAAAGTAAAAGATATAGTTCCACTTACCTTTGACCTTGACGTAAGTCTCATCACCAACTAATTGGTTGGAAAGTTCGTAAGGATAGTTAGCCCAGAATGGTCGAATAACGGTCGCTACCGCCTCTTCGTAGTTGTGAATGGTTTGGTGGGAGATCTTAACGCCGTGAACGTCGTACATGATGGCTGCGGTACGACGGGCCGACAGGCCATAGTTAATGTGATAGGTCAGGACAAGCCCTAAAACCTCAGGGCTGGCTTGGATCTTACTCAAATCGACCTTGGCTTGAACTGGCGAACTAGCCGCTAAGCCTTTGAGATCGAATTTAAAGTTACGGAAAGTGTAGCGTACTTTGAAGCTAGATGGCTGTTCCTTGAATTGTTTGGCTTCAGCTACGGATAACTGCTTGATTTGTTTTAAACGAAATGAACATTGGTCATTAGGACAACGTAACACATCGAAGTTACTACGGTGGTGATGAGCTTCCAATCGATGTTGGCAGTATGGGCAACGAAGTACCACCGCTTTCTTCTTCTGCGCATCACCATTTTGGAAGCTAAAAGCGCAGATCTTACACTTAAGCTGATTACCTTTACCGTTATTAGCGTATAGATAGTCGCTTGGGGCATTACAGCGTGGGCAACGTTGGTTCTGGAACGTGATCACGGTGCCTTGTCGGCGCCGAATTGGTTTTAGATCTTTGCCGGTTTTGGTCATGTAGTCAATGATCAGTTGCTCATAATTAAGTGATTCTGGACCAATATCGGCTGCTAAAATTGGTAATTTATCGTCAACTTGAAATTGATTAAAGCGTTTATAGGTTGGTTTATCGGTGCTGGGCAAGCGCGAATGGTCAAAAATATCAATCAGCTGGGCCAACAAAAAGATGATCAATGCACGTTGGAACTTGATTATTTGGACTAAATAAGTTAATAATGGTGTAAGCACTCGGATCTCCTTCTTTCTTGGAATTCTTGTTGGTTGCACACCAAGGATAACAGAAGAATTGGTCCGGGTGTTTTTTAATTTCACTTAGATAATACAAAACCATTAGAAACAATAATTAAAACTAGACAAAATCGGGTACGTTTGACAGTACCGAAATAATTTGGAGGTAAAGATTATGGGAGCACCAGAGGGACATCCTTTCTTTGGAAATCAGTATACAAATGGTGGGTATCAACAAGGAAGTTATTCTTACGATGTTGAACCAGTTGTCGAAAAAATTCATAAAACTTTGTCTGAAACTTCAGCTAAATCATCGTATAATGGTTCAAACAATATGACAAGATCAGCCTCAAGTTCTGCCAAAGGTATTAGTGGTAAGGAAGCTATTATCATAGGTAGTGTAGTCCTAGCTCTGACGACAGTTGGCGGAGTTATTGCTTACAAATGGAAAAATAGAAAGAAAAAAGAAACAGTTAAAATCGATAATGTTGGTGTTTGTAGCAATTGTGGGAAGCCTTTGTTGGGAGCAACGTTCCACCCTAAGGACGATGAGAATGGAATTGAATCATACATCCAGTGTAAATATTGCGGAACCAAGAATTATGCTCACTATAACGATGAGCAGGAATCAATGGAGGAATAGTCGATGGATGAACTGGTAAAAAAACTTGCAGGCTTTGGTATACCTGCCATAATTCTACTTGTGGCAATGAGTGCTACAGGACTTGCTGGAGCCGCCGCATTTACAGCTGCATTGGCTGCTTTAGGGCCTTTTGGTATGCTTGGTGGTGCTGGATTGTTGCTTTTGATTGGACTTTCTGCTGATAAGATTACAGAGTTCGGCTATGAAAAAATTACTACAATGGTTATCAAGGAACAACTCAAAACAAATACAAAGGAAGATATGATTGAAAAGGTAAAAAAATATCCGATTACCAAAGGTATGAAATTGAAAGTAATCGACTTTATTCAAAAAGCCTAAAAAAGAAATCAACGATGTTAAAGCATTTGAAGTGCTTCATAATTGTTAGACAAACAGTCTAATGATTGTGAGGCACTTTTTGTATGGTCAAATATAATCCCGAGTTAAAAGCACAAGTCGTTGGTCAATTTCTTAATGACAAGATGAGCGTTGTTGAACTTGCTCAGAAGTACCGTGTATCTAAACGTCAGATTTGGTATTGGATTCAGCGGTATCGCTTAGGCGGCATCGAAACGCTAAAGCGAAAGGCCAATAAGCGAAAGTTTTCTACTGATTTCAAACTAAGTGTGATAGACTACTACCAAACTCATGATGAGTCTTTAGCTGCTGTCGCCACAAAGTATGATATTTTAGCCTGCCAAATTAGTGTTTGGCGAACTGGATTTAATCGTGATGGCATTGAAGCTTTACGGTCTCATCAAAAAGGTAGGCCTGCCAAAATGAAACGGAAGAAGAAGCTAACATCATCTCCAGAAAAACAAAGCGAAGTTGAACGACTGCGTGCAGAGCTCATGCAAAAAAATAAAGCGTTATACGAAACAAGGTTAGAGAATGATATTCTAAAAAAATCAATGGCTCTGTTCGGACCTTCAAAGGACGACGTAAAACACAAATAGTTGATCAGATCAGAGCTGACCAAGCTAAGCTTCCGAAGCCTGAACGTTATAAAATCGGAGATATCCTTAAGGCCATTGGCCTTAAGAAAGCGACTTATCATGATGAGCGTAAACGAATTAGTAATCGTAACGACAAATATGCGCGTGTGAAAGAGAAAATTATTGAAATCACAAATAATGGGAAATATCGGGGACGTTTAACTTATGGCTATCGCCGGGTTCAGACCGAACTGATCAAATTAAACATCCATTTAGCAGATACCGTTGTTCGCCATTTAATGAGTGAATTAAACGTTCAAGTGCGCCTATATAACCGACATAAGAACGGAAAATATTCATCCTACAAAGGGACTGTTGGCAAAATTGCAGCTAATATTTTAAACCAGGATTTCAGTAAAACTAAACCCTATGAGGCGCTTCATACCGACGTGACTCAAGTTCGTTTAGGAAATAATAAATGGGCTTACATCTCGGTTATCACCGATGAAGCAAGTAAAGAAGTTCTCGCATTTCAAATTAACGATAGTCCAAATCGGCAATTAATTATGAGTACCCTTAATGAACTAATCACAGCACTTTACAGCTTTTCACTGACCCCCGACCAACAAGAAGCCAACCACTGAATCACCACTTTGGCCGGTGTTGTTTTTAACCGCCTTTGCACTTGCCGCGCTAAACTAGCCAAAAACAGCGCCGCTTGAATTTGCCGACTTAACCAGAGTTTGCGTTCGCGCAAACTTTTGGTTGCCAAAAAAGCTAGTCTAGGCTGGGTCAATGGTAAAACGATCATCAAGGTGTACGCCGTATTCAATAAATGATGATCGGCTTCGATCTTGGCTACTGAACGCACGGCGTAATCACCGAAGTGCCAGAATGTTTTCATTTCATAAAAATAGGTCTCGATCGCCCAACGTTTTTGATAGTAGGCCAACGCTCGTAGCGCTGGCGCAGGGGCGCTGGTCTCCGGCGTCCGATAGGTGAGCTGGGTCGGATCAACGGCTAGGGTTTCGGTTGTGATCGCCGCTAATTCTTCGGGCGCGCTCGTCGCCATGAACAGACGACAAGTCGTCTTGCGTTGTACGCGGATCATGTAAACTGGCTGGGGCATCAAGCGTGTCAGACACCGCACTATACCGATCTGATCTCCGGCCGAACAAAGATTTAATGCAATATTTCCCAAATGGATCTGGTCACCATATTTCCGCGGCCGACCGCGCTTACCGGTGCGTTTGGGTAAGCCAAACATGGCGGTATCTTTACGCACATTGGCGATCATAGCTAGATTAGGTTGCGTCATGACCAGTTGGTTGATCTCAGCTTTGGGATACCAACTGTCACACAGTAGGAACACTTGTTGGTCGCTGGCGATCGATTTCAAAGTCGTCTTGATCATTTGCGCCGCTTGCTGGTATTTGGTCGCCTGTTCCGCCTGATAAAGGTGCGTGGCTAACGGCAAGAACGTATAAACTGGCTGGTCATCTTGGTCCCGCTGTGTTGGGATCATCAGACCTAAAGTAACGAAATCATGGGCATTGACGAGCCGCTTACCCGTATGTGCGGCGTGATCGAATAGATATTTGACGCCGGTAAATTTGTGGCCGAACTTGGGTTGGACCGTGTCATCCAGAACCAATAATAAGGGCAAGTCCTGACAAGTAGTGGGAATCAAGGTCAGTAAATACGTCAAGTTGCGCACTTCTAACTGTGGCAAGTGGTCACCGATCACTGCCAAAGCCCGATAAAACGTGTTCAAAGAATGCTTCGTCACCCGGCCCAGAAATTGTTCAAATAAGTGGCGGATCGAGTGGCGGTCACCGATCACTAACAACGCTAGACACAACCAAAAATAGTTAAGGCCCATTGGCTTAGACAAGCCAGCCGCTTTTAAATCAAAAAAATAGGCGTGGAGGGTGGTTAAAAGTGATGATTTTTGATAAAATGAGTTCAACACGAATCCTTCTTTCTGAGTGGTTTTTAGACGAACTCATTTTAGCAAAGAATAGGCATTCGTGCCTTTTTATATCCAAATTTTTTTAAAAAGCTGTAAAGTGCTGAACTAATCATTAAACTCCCTAAAAATGTTAAACCAATTGTTCATTCGGACCAAGGTTGGCAATATCAGCTCAATTATTATACGCAAAGGCTTTCAGATAATGACTTTATTCAAAGTATGTCTAGGAAGGGCAATTGTCATGACAATGCGCCCGTTGAAAGCTTCTTCCACATTTACAAGACAGAATGTTTGAGTGGACTTCCACCATGCCAAGATCTTGAGGAACTAAGTCATATTTCAAAAGACTATATTGATTGGTTTAATCATCATCGAATTTCTACGAAAACAAAAGGTATGTCCCCTTGTGAATACCGAGAACATACCTTAGCTGCGTAAAACTATTTATTTTTGTCTAACTTTTATGTTGCACTTCACATTTAGCAAAACACGCTAAGTGCTTTTTTCATACACAAAATTTGAAAGGTGGTGATTAAATGGCAGACAATTTTGGTTTAAAGATTGGTGTTGAGGGTGAAAAGGAGTTCAAGAACTCACTCCGAGAAATGGATGTAAGCTGATTCCTGAGACAACTTTTAAGAGAGGGTATAATGAATAAATCGTCTTTCGAAAGGAAGGAATTTTTACATGCCAACTCGTTACGACAAAGAATTCAAACAAAAACCTATATAAGCAAGGCGAATCAGCTGCCCAACTGGCCAGAGAATATGGCATTGGCTATTCAACAGTTCATAAGTGGATCCAGGGCCAGGCCAAAACTCAATCCGGTAAATCGCCAGACGAAATCAAAGCGATGGAAAAGCGACTGGCTTCGCTGTCTGAGGAGAACGAAATCCTAAAAAAAGCCCTGGGCTTCCTTGCGCAGAAGTAACCAATATCTTTGATTACATTCACCAAGAAAGCCATCACCACCAGGTAACCAAGATGTGCCGAATCCTCGGTGTTTCCAGAGCTCAGTATTATCGTTATCGATCCCCCAAACCTTCAAAACGCCGGGCCGAAGATGCGGGCTTGAAACAACGGATTCTGCGGATCTTTGCGGAATTTAAGCAGCGATACGGTGTTATGAAGATCCACCATGAATTGAATCTGGAACTTCAACCACTGCAGCTTCGGTGCAGTCCACGACGGATTTCCCGGCTCATGAAGGAACTGGATATCCACTCCGTTACCGTCAATAAGTGGAAAGCGGCTTCGGCTTCCAAAACCAAGGTTGAACAGCGTCCCAACTTGCTTAAGCAGGATTTCTCGACCACTGGTTTAAATCAAAAATGGACCGCTGATATGACCTATATTCAAACGAAGCGTAATGGCTGGTGTTACTTATCAACCATCATGGACCTGCACTCACGACGGATTATCGGCTATTCGTTCTCAAAAAAGATGGCTACTGATTTAGTCTTAAAGACCCTTGAAAGCGCGGTTAAAAATCGAACCATTACTGGGGACCTGATTATCCATACGGATTTAGGATCACAGTATACCAGCGATGATTACAATCAACGTTTAACTGAGCTACATATCCGCCACTCATACAGCCGTAAGGGTTGTCCGTATGATAATGCGCCAATGGAATCCTTTCACGCTTCCCTCAAAAAGGAATGTGTTTATCCAGTGCCGGTCTTTGAAGATTATGAAACTGCCGCTGCCGTCCTTTTTGAATAGGTGCATGCTTTCTACAATAGGAAGAGCATTCATAGTTCACTGGGCTACCAGACCCCCTTACAAGTTGAAATTGTAACACTTACGAGCCAAATGGCCGCCTGATTTAATGCTTTCCAGGGTTCAAATAAGTTATTAATCGCGATTAATGATTTATTTGAGCTGTGGAAGGTAAACGCGGTTCTGAATGTCTCTTAAAATCTGTCTCAAATATTGACTTCAATCCAGATACGCATCAAAAAAAGCGTATCATTGAAAGCGTATCATTGAAAGCGTATCATTGAAAGCGTAATGATTAAAACGTTTTTTACAAATGTTATAGAGGGGAGAAGTTAATATGGACTTAGTCGAAGAACTAGTCAATGTTGTTGGTAAAAAAAATGTTATTACTAACAAAGCAAAATCTTTACGTTTTAGGAAAGGGTACCGCTCAGGTAAGGGCGATGCAGTTGCAGTCGTATTTCCAACCACTTTAATGGCAATGTGGCGTGTGCTTAATGTTTTGCATGATAACAATATTATCATTATTATGCAAGCAGCCAACACTAGTTTGACTGAGGGATCCGTACCAGCCCCAGGTTATGACCGTTCTGCAGTTGTTGTGAACGGCATGAAAATTAAAGATTTACAGTTAATCAATAATGGGGAACAAGTACTAGCATTCCCCGGTACGACACTGTTTCACTTAGAAAATGAATTGCGACCACTTAAACGTGAACCACATTCAGTCATTGGCTCATCTAATTTGGGTGCATCGGTCATTGGTGGTATTAACAACAATTCTGGTGGTGCTTTGATCAGAAGAGGTCCAGCTTATACAGAGCTATCATTGTATGTTTGGATTGATGAACATGACGAAATGCACTTAGTTAACCATTTAGGCATTGATTTGGGCAAAACGCCCGAAGAGATTATTACTAATTTGCAGAACCGCAATTTTGATTTGAATCAAGTACCAGCTACTGAACATCATGGTTCAATGTTCCATCATGAACAGGTTGTGCGTGACGTTGAATCTGATAAGCCTATTCGATACAATGCAAATCCTAAAGAATTGTATGAAGTATCTGGATCGTCCGGTCACGTTGCGGCATTGGCTGTCCGCTTAGATACATTCCCAATGGATAAAAAAACACAAATGTTTTACATTGGAACGAATAATCCCGATGAGTTGGAAGATATTCGTCGCCATATTATGACGACATTCAAAGAATTGCCTGTTTCTGGTGAATATATGCATAAAAATGCTTATAAATTGGCCAAGAAATATGGTAAAGACTCACTAATTGTGATTGAAAAAATTGGTACGGGTCATTTGCCCCAAATGTTTGCGCTAAAAGCATGGGGCGAACGCTTTTTGAAGCACATTCCGTTTTTCAAACCTTATTTCCCAGATCGTTTGCTTCAAACATTAAGTAATTTATTTCCTAATCAAATGCCAAAGCGGTTAGATGATTATTACGAAAAGTACGACCATTACCTACAATTGAAAATGGCTGGTAATGGTATTGAAGAAGCGCGAGAGTATCTCAAATCTTATTTTGACAAAGCCAGTGGCGACTACTTTGAAGCCGATGCCAATGAGACCAGTAAAGCGGCAACTCACCGCTATGTAACAGCTGGGGTTGCGATTCGATATCAAGAATTAAAACAGGATAGTATTGACATTTTGCCACTAGATATCGCGTTGGCAAGTAATGATTATAAGTGGTTCGAGCATTTGCCTAAAGAGATTGAAGACAAAATAGAACACAAAATTTATTATGGTCACTTACTTGATCACGTTATGCACCAGGATTATATTCTAAAACCTGGCGTCGATGCGCATGAACTTAAAAAAGAAATGCTTAAAATTTTGGATGAGCGTCACGCTGTTTATCCAGCCGAACACAATGTTGGGCATCTATATTTGGCAGCACCGGCCTTAATCAAGCACTATAAGAAAAATGATCCAACTAATAGTTTCAACCCTGGCGTTGGTAAACAAACAATGTCTAAATATTGGGGCGAATGGTAGATTGTAAAATTAATCCGAACGCTGTTCGGACAAAAAAGATCAGCTTCCTTTAAAATGGTGTTTACCACAAACCCATCTTTTAGGAGCTGATCTTTTGTCTAGTATAACCTATTCCGAACGAATTAAAATCGAAACCTTTTGTGAACTAGGGCTGTCCAATATCCAAATGGGCGTTCGGCTGAACCGATCACCGTCAACAATTTCTTATGAATTATCTCGATGTCAACCTTATCAGGCTGAATTAGCACAAACAGATGCCGAATACAAGCGATCACGATGTGGTCGGAAAACTAAGCTAAGCGATGAGTTAAAGCAAAAAATTCTCAACCATTTACGTCTAAGCTGGTCACCAGGAATGATTGCTCACGAATTTAAACTAGCTACTAAATCTATTTATAATTGGCTAAATCAGGGGAGAATTGGTTTCTCCTTGAATGATCTACCCGAACATGGCGTACGCCAACGGCGTAACGTTGACCAACGATCCAAATATAACCAATCTTTGGGGCGATCAATTGAATAGCGTCCCATGATGATTAATCAACGTAATCGCATCGGCGATTTTGAACTAGATACAGTCGTTGGTCCTCGTGGGCATAGTAAGGCAGTTTTATTAACTTTAATCGATCGCAAATCACGGTTCCTTTGGGCATACCGGTTAAAAGATCGGACGACAGCGACTGTTAATGAAGCACTAACTAAGTTCCTAACCACTTTTAATGGTCCGGTGCACAGCTTTACTGTGGACCGTGGCACTGAGTTTAGTGGGCTAGTATCACTTGAATCACAATATGGTATTAAGACCTATTACTGCCATGCTTATACGCCAGCTGAACGTGGTAGTAATGAACGCTTTAATCGGAATTTACGTTATTTTTATCCTAAAGGGACTCGTTTTGAGCACATTAGTGCTCAAGATTTAACGACGACGTTACTCCAAATTAACCAGCGACCGCTTAAAATACTCGACTGGCAAACACCGTATCAGGTTATGCTGACAAATTTGTCCAAAAATTCGGATTAAATTTGCAATCTACCAATTTATCAATCCAATTGTCAAAATCCATTAACGAGCCGATAGTTGTTATTTTCCCCGTATCAGCTTCTTTTTTAGCTTTTGATGCCCCGGGAGAATCCAGAAAGTTAACCAACACTTCATTATTGGCAGTTTTAACCGGTGCAATCGTTTTATCTTTTCTAATACTCGGTACTCATTTAATTCGCCTCCAGATGTTTACCGTGTTTGTGCGACTGCAATTAACCTAATCCGTTATTGTAGGTGGACGGAAGCAAAAAAGCACGATTTACCGGCATAAAAATGCCACTAAATCGTGCTTTTTTAAGTTAGGGGCTCCCCTGCTAATTGAAACGCCCTATTCAGAAACCGCTGGAACCGGGGTGGCCAGAAATTCAACGGGAATTTGATGGCCATAACTCAGTAGTTGCTGATACCAGTAGTAGCTGTCTTTACGGTAACGGCTATAAGTCCCGTTGCCCGCATCGTCTAAGTCGACGTAGACGAGCCCGTACCGTTTGGACATTTGGTTGGACGATGCCGAGATCATATCGGTGGGGCCCCACATGCAGTAGCCCATTAGCTCGATGCCGTCCTCGGCCATGGAGATCAATAGCTGCTGAATGTGTTGGCGTAAATAGTCGATCCGGTACTGGTCGTGAACGTGATGGTCCGCCGTTAAAGTGTCCGTGGCCCCCAACCCATTTTCGACGATGAAGAGTGGTTTCTGGTACCGGTCGTACAAGTCGATCAGGGATAACCGTAACCCAACGGGGTCGATCTGCCAGCCCCATTCACTTTCTGGAAGGTAGCGGTTGTAAACCCCGGCCGTCCGGTTCGCCTTGGTCACTTTGAGACCAGTTGGATCGGCTGCCGTGCAGATCGACGAGTAGTAACTAAACGCAACGAAGTCTGCCGTGTTTTGTTGTAACAACGCGCGGTCTTCGGCGGAAATCGTTAACGGGATCCCCTTCCGCTTAAGTGTCGTCAGTAAGTACTGGGGGTAGCGCCCCCGAACCTGAATATCACTAAAGGCGTAGACGTCACGCATCGTTTCAGTCGCGGCCAGGACGTTTTGTGGATCACTATTATACGGATAAACCATGGTTCGTGTAATCATGGACCCCACTTGCAAATCCGCGTAACGTTGGTGACAGTATTGAACGACTTTGGCGGCGGCTAAGAATTGGTGGTGCATTGCTTGATAAATCACTGCTTCAAAGTTCTGGCCCTGAAATCGATCGGCAACTAGCCCGGCAGATGAAAATGGGTGGCGAATAATGCTATCGATCTCGTTGATTGGAATCCAGTACTTCACATCATCGTGCAAGTAATCGATCACCGTTTGGGCAAACTTGTTAAAGTAGCCGATGACTTGTGGATCGAACCAGGCGTCGTAGTTTAAGACGAGGTTTAGGGGCATTTCATAATGAGACAACGTCACGATCGGCGTAATGTTGTACTTTTTAAGTTCTTGGACGACCGCTAAGTAGTAGTCAAGACCGGCTTGATTTGGCTGGGCGTCATCCCCGTTGGGAAAAATTCGGGCCCAACTGATTGAGAAGCGGTACGTGTTGATACCCGTTGCTGCTAATAATTTAATATCCTCCCGGTAACGATGATAAAAATCAACGCCATGCCGCTTTGCCCAACCTTTTGTTGAATGATCAGTCAATGCAAGTTCAATTTCATGGCTGTCCATTTGATTAACAGCTTGATAATCATTTGTATCTATTTTTGGTCGATAGCGCATGCAGTCAGCAATTGACATTCCTTTTCCGTCTTCATCCCAACCACCTTCCACTTGATTCGCGGCAGTGGCAACTCCCCACATAAAATTCGGTGCCGTCTTGAAATAATCCATTGTAATTCCTCCAACTATGCCAGCATTAACAAGTTATTACCAACTTTTACAGATTGATTCGATTCCGGTACGGGCAAGACTTCTAAGAAATCCTTTGTATTTAATACAATAATCATCACGGTAGGATCATACCCGGCAGCCTTGATTTTCTCCAAATCAAACTTCAACAGTGGCTGTCCTTCATGAAAGCGTTCACCTTTCTTGACTAAGGTTTCAAAATACTTGCCGTGCAATTCAACCGTATCAATCCCGACATGAATCAACAAATCAGCATCATTATCCAAATGAATTCCAATTGCATGGCTAGTGTCAAATACTGCGGATGCAATACCATCGGCCGGTGCAACGACCAGGCCTTCACTCGGAATCACCGCGATACCGTTTCCCATAACACCACTCGCAAATGTCTCGTCGTTCACTTCACTTAATTTCCGTGTTTCACCGACAACTGGACTGTTGATTGTGTGTTTAGTCGTTACGACTTTATCAGCCTCAGCTTGTTCTTTTTTTGTCGTCTCATCACTCACTGGATCATCAAATCCAATGAGCCAAGTGGCAACAAAGGTTGCGATACTTGCAATAACAATGGTGGCAATGGCTAACACAACAAAATTTTCCGTCTTCGAGACCCACATCGGTAGACTTAACAATCCGGGGGTAACATAAATAAAAGCCTTCATTTTCATAAATCCAGCAAATAATCCAGCAATGGCACCACCAATCATCGCACCATACATCGGCTTCTTTAACTTCAAGTTAACACCAAACATTGCAGGCTCAGTAATACCACCTAAATAAGCCGTAACTGTCGAAGAAAGTGCTAAAGCGCGTAATTGCTTATTTTTAGTTTTTAATCCAACTGCTAATGAAGCTGCAGCTTGGGACATGTTCGAGCAAAGTGCGACCACTCGGATGATTGGATCGAATCCTTGCGTTGCAACTAGTTGAATACTGATTGGGCTCAATGCCTTGTGAATACCAATCGAGACCAACCATGGATAAGCTGCTGCTAACAATGGAATGGCAATGAAACCAGCATGTTCATACAAGAACATACTTACAGCGGCAATTCCCATAGAAATCAAGTTGGCAATCGGTCCAAGAACGATAAATGTTAAAGGCGCTGTGATTAACATGATTAGCATTGGCTCAGCAAACACTTTAATCATTCCTGGCGTAATCTTTTTAACAAATTTTTCAATATACGACATGATCCAAACGGCTAAGATCGCCGTGATCAAGGTTGACGAATAAGAGACCAGCTGAACTGGAATCCCGATAAAACTAACGGGTTTGGCAGCCGCAACTAAGGCCGTCCAGTTCGGATTGACCGTAACCAGGCCCATGAAGGCTCCTAAGTATTGGTTAGTTTTAAAAATTTTGGCGGCGGAAAACCCGATAAACGCGGGCATGAAGAAGTAGCCGGTATCAAAAATCAAATTTAGCATTTGATACGTTTGGCTCTTGTCGGAGAGTGCCCCGGTAAGCGTTAAGATAAGAAGGAGCACCTTCCCCATCCCGGCACCAGCTAAGAGCGGAATTACAGGGGCGATCGAACCGGTAATGGTCCCGATCACTTTATCAAATAAGTTGCGATTGTCTTTCCCCGAATCGGCGGTCGTGGCCTGGTTATCTAAGTCGAGCATATCAGCGAGCTCGTTATAGACATCTTCAACGTTATTGCCGATCACTAATTGGTATTGACCAGCTTTTTTGACGAGTTGTAGGATTCCTGGAATATTTTTGACGGCATCATCGTCCGCCTTGCTTTCATCATTCAAAACAAAGCGTAAGCGGGTCGCACAGTGCACGACCGATTTGACGTTGCCCGGTCCCCCGACGCCCTTAATAATGGCTTGATTCATTGCTTCATACTTCATCATGTTGCCTCCCCGTATTTTCGGTGATCCGTGCAATGTGAATCGTCATGTAGAGTAGGTCCTCATTGCTAAGATCATAATTATAAGTTTGGTGAATAAACGTTTTAATCTTTAACGCGCATTCGTACGCGGCGACCTTTTTACCTTTAATAATTGCAAGCATGTCGTTACTGAGGTCACCAATGGATTGTTTTTCATTGTTGTACATCATGTATTGCCAGAAAAATTTTAAGTGCGTGACAAACCGGTTATAATCGAGTGATTCCCGATCAATATCTATTGCCAGTTGGTACGTGACGATGCTGGTGAGTTTCTTAATAAAGTTGACGACAGCTTGAAAGTCATCTAACCGGTTCCCGAGTTCCCCGCTAATAATATGAATTGCCATGAACCCCGCCTCGTCTTCTGGTAGTGGTACCCCGCACTGTTGTTCGATCAGCTGTAATGCCCAGAGACCAATCGAAAATTCTTTGGGATAAAAGCTGCGAATCTCCCAAATAAATTGGTTGGTTAAAAATAAGTGTTCCTTGGCTCGGTCGACAGCGGACGCAATGTGGTCCGTTAAGGCGATGTAGACGCTGTCGGTCAGGTCGATCTGATCATCTGCTTGGGCCTTATCAACGATGCGTTTGGCAATTTGGAAAAACTGGATTGGGATATCGTTGATCATATCTAAAATTAGTTTTCGGTCCCCACGGCTAACCGGAGCAAACGTTTTATAAATCTTACTTTCATCAACCTCCTCATTGACGTGTTTACCGTAAGCCACGGCCTTGCCAATAACGATAAGTTCTTGGTGATCATCAGTGTGCGTGATAAATGCATTATTGTTCAGGATCTTTTTGATTTTCATCACATCACTCCCCCTTAAATGACGTTTTTTTAATAAAAAAAGCCCACTTAGCCCCTCGACTAAGTGGGTTTTGTGTAGCACTGAAACTTTGCTATAACAATCCCAATGAATTATTCGTCATTAATTTATGTGTTAATGTTAGCGCTTTTATTTACGGGTGTCAATCACCTTTTAAGCCTATTCAATGATAGCAATGGTCGACTTCCCTGGTTTAACGGGCCTGATCGTTAGTCAGAAGTTTCTAAGTCGGTACTGTCACCTAGTATCTGTGAAACATTGATAGTTGGTAAAATTAATGCTGGATATTCATTAGACGCATTAGTTATCCCTGATACTAAGGCCCGAACATAGGGATAAAGGATTGCAACGGCGTTTTTATTGATCAAGGTGTCAATGCCTACTTGTGCTTGGTCGCGGTTTGCTTTGATTAAAGCAACGACCGCTTTGGTCTCTTCCTCTTGGGACATCAAACCAACTCACAATCGAATGTTTTTCACTGCGATAATTTGTTACCTACAGGAAACAAATTACCTAATGATTAGGAATTAACTAAAATTTTCAGTATAAAATATCCGGTGGCGGTCATCAAAATTCATTGACTCTTGGCACCGGATATTTATAAAAATTATGATTAATATCGTGCTTTCTTTAAACCCCAAATTGCAAGAACAAATTAGCCACGCAATAAATCCCGGTAAGACAGTATTTTCATTGATATTCATATTTTAAAGATTCAATCTTTAGCCAGCGGCAGCGGAGAAAAGCTCTTTTGGGGTTTGGTAACCTGACTGCCGGCGTGGTAAGTTGTTTAGCTTGGCTTCCACTGCTTGGATATCACTAGGGCCCAAAGTATCCATGGACAGGCCCTTAGGCACATCACGACGGATCATTCGATTATGCGCCTCATTTGTGCCTCGTTCTGAAGAGCGGTAAGGGTGGGCATAATAAAGGTCGGCAACCCCGTCAAGCACCGTCCCCGCCGCTGCGAATTCTGCCCCGTTGTCAGCGGTAACGGACTTCATGATGTGTCCATATTCTTGGCAGATCTTAGCCAGTTCGTAGTTGACTGAATCGGCGTCACGGCCATCAATCAAACGCAGGATCTGACAGCGAGATTGGCGCTCGATCAGCGTTAGAATGACACTTTCTTGGCCATTACGTTTACCGACTACGGTATCCAACTCAAAGTGACCGAACTCTTGGCGCTGATCAATACTTTTAGGTCGCTCTTCGATACTTCGTCCGGCCAGACGCTTATGCTTGGGTGAATGGTGGTGTTTGGTGCGGCGCCGGTTTTTTTCGAGCAGATCAAGATTACGGACTTCAAGTAGTTGCGCATCGATATAGTGGTATAACGTCTTGGTCGAAACCATCTCCTCAGGTTGATATAAGCCTTCAAGTTTAGCACGGCCCACCGCGGCATCAGGCGACCAACCGTCTTGGTGCAAATGGGCCGTAAAGTAGTGGATAAAGTCAGCGACACCAGCGAGTTTCAAAGGTCGATGACAGGACATTCGGTTAGCTTCGTATTTGGCCTGTGCCGCTTCTGGCGAGTACTCGCGGTGATATTGCCGTTGACCGTTCACTTTTTTAACTTGGTCGATCTCACCACGGCGTAGCTCATTACTGATTGTTTGATGACAAACGCCGATAACTCTAGCAATTGCGCGGTTAGAGTATCCTTGGCTGTGTAGCGTGGCGATTCTGCCGCGCTCAAATGAAGTTAGGTGGTGACCTTTTTCTCGGACTGTGGTATTCTGTTCTTGCATCAAGACAATAACCTCTTTCATTTTTGTGTTGGAACATCAATGATAACAGAGATTTGTCTTGGTGTTTTTTATTTTTTCAATTAGCCGGATCTAATTGGCTAACTTGATTATAAAACGCGCGGTAATTTCTTTTAAATATTTGTAGGTTCCTTTAGTCTGCAAAACGGGTAATTCACTGGCTAAAACTGCTAATTCGTTGTTCATTTTATGATCTCCTTTGCTTTGTTAATCTCACCCGTTGTTCAGGTTTACTTTTAGGATTGTAAAAGTGAACCTAAATGACGGGTTAACCAACCGGAACGTAGTGTAGGGCGGTAGGCAGGTTCTAATCAAAATCAAAACTTAATTTATGGCCGTCAAGCTTTAACTTGGCAGCAAACGACTTTCCTTTTTTGCTCTTGAAACCCTTTAATTTGCTGGTTTCCCCCTTGGTGACCAGCGCTTTAATTGCGGTCTTACCAAGCGTCTTACTGCTCCATTTCTTGGGCAGGGTAAAGTCTTCGCCTTGCTTAGGCTTTACAATGTAAAACTTCTGTTTATTTAAAACGGTCGCTTGCGGTGTTTCTAAGAATACTTCGGCGGCTTTTTGCGCTTGCTGTTGGTGATCGATTTGTTGCTTAATGGCTGCACTGCCAGTCAATTGCGTGGGAACATCAGCAATCAATTTTTCCACGAACTTTTTGATTTGGTTCAAAAAGTTATCCGGGGTGCGTTCTTCGGTACTGATTTGCTGTAATGCTTGCTCCCATTTAGCCGTCATTTCTGGGCTAGTGAGCAAGGGTTCGAGTTCAACCGCTTTACATAAAGTAATTCCGGCTTCACTGACGTGGAGATTGTTCTTTTCAGTAACTAAATAGCCACGTTTCTTTAACACTTCTAGCACATTGGCCCGGGTCGCACTTGTCCCAATGCCTTGCACGTCTTTAAGAATCGCCTGGGCTTCCTCATCATCAAGCGTTTTGCCGGCGGTCTTCATTGCCGTAATTAGGGTACCTTCGGTAAAGGGTACCGGTGGTGTCGTTTCTTTTTGCGGTGTTTGCAGATTTGCTTGGACTTGATCACCTTGGTGAACGAGCGGTAAAGTTGCTGCTTCTTGCTGTTCGGCTTTGTGATCATCAAATAAAGCTTGCCAACCTTGCTTAGTTGGGACCTTACCGGTTGCTTTAAAATTGGCGTCACCAACTTGGGTAATAATGGTGGTTTCCTCGTACTCGTACGGATCAGCAAACATCGCTAACGTCGTTCTTAAAACCAGGTCGTAGACTTGTTGCTGTAATTTAGGCAAGCTGGCTAGTTTCTCTTTCGTCGGCACGTAACAAGAATACTGTTAAATCATCTATTAAAAACACTTATGCATAAAGAATCACAGAAAATAAATTAACAAGTTCATACATTCATTAACACCGCTAAATATCTGATAACAATTAAATTGCGCACAATTTTCATGATAACGTTGTGACCACGAAATTAAACTGCGTCTCCAAGAACATTGCAAGCAAATGTTGTCCGTCATATTTCTGTTAAATTCAGTCAAAAATCAGGTCATTTTTCGATTTTATGTTAAGACTTGTGCAATTTTAAGCAAATATCTAAAAATAATTCAAAAAAAATTCGCTTTTTATGTGACATTTACACATATTTAAACAAGTTCTAAGACCAAAGGCTTAGGCTTTCATGATTTTTCAATTACGTTATGTTACAAACATGTAACGATATTTCAATTTCGGCCAGTTTTGTAATATCGTTGGTATTGGTTTGTTACAGTACACCACTATAATTATCACTGTTGAATCGATAGTAACTAAGCAACGTCAGTCGATAGTCAGAAATTTATATAGAAATTAAAGCATAAATCCTTTAGGAGTGATTATTATTTTATTAAGCAAACGCGTTAAAATGTTAATGTTCACCACAGCCGGTGCCGCAGGTTTATTCCTAGTCGGTGCACAACAAGCACAGGCCGCAACTGTAACAGCACAATCTGGTGATACAGTTTCCGAGCTTGCTGATAAATACGGTGTTTCTATTGATAGCATTGAAAAAGCTAACGATATTGACGCTACTACTCATTTGATCTTTGCTGGTCAGAATTACGAAATTCCTGACGGCACAGATACAACAACTACACAGGCTGCGACTACACAACAAACTGCAGCACAATCTGCTCAAGCTACACAAGCAGCTCAAGCACAACAACAAGCTAGTGCAGCTCAAGCACAACAAGCCGCACAAACACAACAAGCTGCTTCAGCTACAACTAGTACAACTTCAACTTCTACTGGTTCAAGTTCAGAAGAAGCTGCTAAGGCTTGGATCGCTAACAAAGAATCTGGCGGTTCATATACAGCAACAAATGGCCAATACTATGGTAAGTATCAATTAAGTTCTTCATACTTAAATGGTGATTACTCAGCTGCCAACCAGGAAGCAGTTGCTAACAACTACGTAACTTCACGTTACGGTTCATGGGTTAATGCTCAATCTTTCTGGCAATCAAACGGTTGGTACTAAGCCAACACATAAATTCGAAATTTCAAAACGTCCGCATTTGCGGGCGTTTTTTTTATGCACTTTTTAGGCTGAACGAACAGCAGGACTGCCTTTCCCGTCGGTTATATGCTATGATTAAAGCGATAACATCTGCGTTAAGCGCGAACAGTAAGCCCCAGATGGCGCTGTTCGGTTTGACGGCTTTTAGCTAATTATGTATATAGGAGGTTTTTATATGTCAACGAAAACATTACCTACGCGTGAGCAGGTGCCCACAGAACTAACTTGGGATCTGACCACGGTTTACCCCAGTGATACAGATTGGGAGAACGCTTTTAAAGAAATCACAACGCTGGGGCAGGATGCCGCTAAACTTAAAGGTACCCTTGGCGATAGCGCACGCGATCTAAGCGACGGTTTGGATCAGATTTTTGATCTTTATCGTAAACTAGAAAAATTATACGTTTATGCTAGTTTGAAACATAACCAAGATAACGATAACCCCACTTATCAAGGTATGGATCAACGAGCTGGTGCATTAGTAGCACAAGTATCTGCTCAGGTTTCCTTTTTAGAACCAGAAATTTTAGCGATTCCGGCTGATGAACTGAAAAATTATATTGATAGCAGCACTAATTTGCAGGTTTACCAACATTACTTAGAACAAGTTACGGCAACGCGTAAACATGTGCTTTCCGCTGAAGCCGAAGAATTATTGGCTGGTGCTAGCGATGTTTTTGATGCTTCTGCCGCAACGTTTAATGTCTTGAACGATGTTGACCTACCATTTCCAACCGTTAAAGATGCTCAGGGCAATGATGTTGAATTGTCACAAGGTGTTTATGGAACTTTGATCGAATCAACCAATCGTGACGTACGTAAGCAGGCGTTCCAACAACTCTATAAAGTTTACCGCCAGTTCCGTAATACACTGGCTTCAACTTTGTCCTCACACATTAAGATGCACAACTACCAAGCGCGAGTTCATCACTATGATTCTGCCCGCCAAGCCGCCCTTTCTGCCAATCATATTCCCGAAAGCGTTTATGATACGCTAGTCGCTGAGGTCGAAAAAAATCTACCGTTACTACATCGCTATGTGGCTTTGCGCAAAAAGATCCTTGAGGTCGATCAACTCCACATGTACGATATGTATACGCCTTTGACTGGTGAACCTAGCCTATCTTACACTTACGACGAAGCTAAAGCTGAAGTATTGAAGGCCACCAAAGTGCTGGGTCGTGAATACACCAGTATCGTACAAGAAGCTTTTGATACCCGGTGGATCGATGTCGTTGAGAATAAAGGCAAAACAAGTGGTGCCTATTCATCCGGCATGTACGACACTAATCCCTACATTTTATTAAACTGGCAGAATAATTTAAACAATCTGTACACGTTAGTTCATGAAATGGGGCATTCAGTCCACAGCCATTATACGCACCATAATCAGCCATACGTGTATGGTGACTACGCTATTTTTGTCGCCGAGATTGCTTCAACAACCAACGAAAATTTGTTAACTGATTACCTATTAAAGCAACAAACTGATCCACGGACGCGGGCCTACATTCTGAATTATTATTTAGATGGCTTCAAAGGCACAATTTTCCGGCAAACCCAATTCGCTGAATTTGAGCACTTCATTCATACCGAAGATGCTAAGGGCGTACCGTTGACTGCAGAACATTTATCTGATTACTACAGTAAATTGAACCAGAAGTATTACGGTCCAGCGGTCGAAAATGATCCCGAGATCGCTTTGGAGTGGTCACGGATCCCTCATTTCTACTTCAATTACTACGTTTATCAGTACGCAACTGGTTTCGCGGCCGCCACAACGCTAGCCGATAAAATCATTAATGGTGAGCGCGCTGACCGCAATGCCTACATTGATTATTTGAAGTCTGGCAGTTCTGCTTACCCAATCGCAATCATGCAAAAGGCTGGCGTTGATATGACACAGCCAGCTTACTTGGAACAAGCATTTAAAGTCTTTGAGCAACGTTTAAACGAATTAGAAACACTATTAAAAAATTTAGACTAGCTTATTGCAATTAAATCCTCTAAAATGAAGCAAAGAGCGCCACAAACGCAGGGAGCACCCTCTGACGATTGCGACGCTCTTTGTTTATGGAAAAATTGCGAAAACTTTAGCTAAAATTTAGAATTTTACGATAAGCTAAAACTTGGGTGATTTAACATTAACAATGCTAAATTGGAACTGAAAAAGTTTGCTATACTAACTATTTAAAAAGGAAGTTATATGAGTGAATCTACGATTAAAAAAGCGGCCACCAGCCTTGTTGGTCGTTTTAATAATTTTAATGATATTAGCGCTGCTAGCACATTTTCAAGCGGCACCGCTGACCTTTATTGATCAAGCCTTGACCACACCGCTTCAAGCAATCGTAACGCCAACTAAAACTTTTCTCATGCGTTTGATCAGCGTGATCGCTAAACCGGCAATGGCGGTTCTATACGCAGTGGTATTAAGCGGCGCGCTCTGGTATTTCCAGCGGCGCGCCGCCGCAATTTGGGTTTTAGTCAGTTTCGGTATTGGGGGCGTCATTTCTTGGCTACTTAAATTTATCGTTGCCCGACCGCGGCCAACGTCCCATGTCCTACTGCCGGAAAACGGTTATAGTTTCCCCAGCGGTCATGTATTTAGCGCCGTTATGATCTTAAGCTTGGTGTATTTTATTTTTGCCCGACCATTACCCCGATTATGGCAACGTTTAGCTAGCTTGATTGCTATCGGCTTGTGGCTAGGACTCGTCGTCGCTTCACGCGTTTACTTAGGTGCCCATTATCCGAGTGACACGATCGCTGCGCTATTACTTGGCTACTTATGGCTACACATTGCACTTTGGTTACATCGCCATTATTACGCGTGGCTACAGGTACATTTGGCGCATACCCTACCAGAAATGCGCCACGCTAATCGGAATAAGTAACAATTATCCCAATAATATTAAAATAATATATCATTTTGATGACATTGCGCCTTTTGACTGGTTTTTTATTGAAAAGTCCCCTAAAATAGGAAACAACAATAAGCGATTTATTTTAGGGATGTGATATTATTTTTGGAAAACGGCCCCTTTTACGGCAACTATCTGATGGCGTCCAGGAAGAATTACCCCGTTATTTCACAAATTATCTTTGGAACTTTTATGATTCATTACGCGTCCAAGATACACGTTTCCCTTACAATGTAGCTTTTATCATTACGAAGCGTGGACGGCACTGTGACATTTACTGTGAACAATTTGACCCCGCTGAACACTTGACACTTGAACTCATTGACAATGCCTTAGTTTTACCTGATGAAGTTGTCATTCAACGCCAAGCCAATCGCCAATTGATGCGTTTGCCTGATGAATATTAGGCACTGTAAATTGTAAATCAACTAATTTAGTCTCAAATTTATTACGCGCGTTTTAGCTATTATTACGCTACTTTTTCAGTTAAAAACTATAATTTCATTAGTAAAAAAGTAGGCACCACCTCAGATTAGCTGCTGGGGTAGTGCCTACTTTTTTATTTATTCTTATTCTTCAACCGTCCGCCGCAAGATCGCAGTGGCATCTGTATGCAATTCATCAGCCGGTAGCACGTAAACTTGCCCGCCTAATTGTAAAACCTGGACACTAAGTTCGTTCAGCAAGTTAGTCGCTTTGGCCGCTGGACTACTAGTATCGAGTTCTTCACCGACTAACCGACCCGCAACATATGCGCCCTGAGCGACAAACAAGGTCGCTACATTGCCTTCAGCTGCCCGCTGCGTGATCGCACCGAGGTCACTAATATACTTTTTTGCTGAACGAGCACGATCAACTTGGCTTTGTAATACAGCCAATACCTCAGTTGCCAGCTGTTGATTGACCTGCGCAACGATTTGCGCAATTGCCTGACGGTCTAGTTTTGCTGGCACTTTACTGATCTGCGTATTTTGCAGCAAATATTTATTCTTACTTAATTTACGGAAAATAGCCTGATTTTCACTGACCGCTAATAAAACAAGCGGTTTATGCGTTGATTTGGAGTAATTGGTCAGAATATAGTCATCAACTTGTTTAAAATAATTCTGCGTATCGCTAGCCTGGCTTGCTTCTTTAGGATCATTACCGTGCGAAGCTTGACTAGCACCTAAGCCAGTCCGTGTAGTCCGTGTTTTCCCGGTTGTCAGTTCGGTACCCAACGCTTGTTCCCGCGTCAAGGGTGCCGCTGCTGGCAAATCAACTGGGGTGGCGACTCCTTCAGTAACATCCCACAAGGCCATACTATCTTGGCTAACTTTCAACAAATGATAGTCCCAGCTAAATTGATCATTGGCGATCAGCGGTAAAGCATAGACCGTATCACCGACATGCGCACTATTAGCCACTTCCTGTGCTAACGGATAGATAAAGGTATCATTCTGGCCAACGACGACAACAATACTAGTGGCGCCGTTATTGCCTAGTGCCCGCTGCTGCAATACTTGTGCTAATTTATCCTGATACGCCGCCCATTCTTTTTCAGTAAAACGAGTGACAAACGTTTTTTTCGCCTGTTGCACCAAATTACGGAACGTTGCCTTATCTTCAGCAATATCACGCTCATAAGGTGAGACTTTCATGAAAATGGAGACAAATGGGCCTTGTTCACCTTGCGCCCGAATCAATTGTGCTAGATCATTTTGTAATTCTGCCATAAAGATTCCTCCTACTCCACAATAGAGATAATTTGTCCCCCAGCCTTTACTGTGGCAAATAATAGCCGCGATAAAAACAGGGATCAGACTGAATTTGAAAACGTTTCATTTGTACAGCTTCATCTTAGCATTTTTGCCTACTTTGTTCAAAAATGTTTAAATAATAATTCGGCGACTTAAATGCAAATACGCATAAAAGTGAAAAATAATCCCACCGACTAGCAATAATGCACCTAACTCAACTGAGAAGAATGTGGCTACGATCGACAAAAAATAAATGACCATACTGCGTAACGGATCATAACTGATCGTCGCAAATAATTCAGGACTAACGCGCTTAGATTTTAGTTCCGGATGCTGCGATAAATAACTGTATAGTAACAAAAAAGTCAACGAAATAAATAGTGCAATAGCGGCGTAACTAATAAATGCCACCTGTAGATCAGCGCGTTCATGTTGCATCAACGTATGTGATAACAGTGCCGTTGGGTAATTGATCAACGTAATGGCAAACAACATCAATAAATTCAGCAAATTCACGTTACGGTCGATCTGCGCGAAAACACTGAATAGGTCGTGATGAAATAGCCATAAGATCCCGATATACATAAATGATAAAATATAAGCCGCTAGCACTGGCCATTGCTGTAGCACCGCCGTCAGTAAATGCCCCGTTTGATAATTGGGCACCTTAAAATCTAAAACTAAGATCGTGATCAAAATCGCGAAAACCCCGTCGCTAAAAGCTTGTAAGCGACTTAACTTCATCCACTGCACCTCCCTTAATTCAACTGACTTCATTATACCGCGCCAGTCACTGAAGCAGTCATTGTTTCACTCTTACACTTAATAAAAACGCAGCGAGCGCAACGCCACCAAAATTGGCACGTACACGCTCGCTGCGTATTTTATTTTCTATTCAAACACAAACTGGTTGTGGTAAAGTTCGGCGTAGAAACCGCCTTGTTCAACTAACTCATGATGTGTGCCTTCTTCGATGACTTGACCATCCTTAAGCACGACGATCTTGTCGGCGTTCAAAATAGTCTTCAAACGATGGGCGATCACAAACGATGTCCGGCCGGCAATGGCTGCTTCCATAGCCCACTGGATCTGTTGTTCTGTAACCGTATCAACGTTAGATGTTGCTTCATCCAAGATCAAAATCTTCGGATTAGTCAAGATCGTCCGCGCAATCGAAATTTGTTGCTTTTGACCAACTGAGAAAACCGAATTGGTGTCATCCACTTGCGTTTCGTATTTATCTGGTAGACTATCGATGAATTCATGAATATGCGTAGTTTTAGCTACGGTGATCACTTCATCCATTGTGACGTCTGGCTTACCAAAGCGGATATTATCGGCGATCGTGCCGGCAAATAGCACTGACTCCTGGAGCACGATCCCCACATTGGCGCGTAAGCTATCCAGATCAAAATCACGAATATCAGTGCCGTCATACTTGATCACACCACGATCAACATCATAAAAACGATTCATCAAGTTCATGACCGTCGTTTTCCCCGAACCAGTTGGCCCCACCAAAGCAACCATTTGGCCTTTATTCACGTTGATATTCACGTCTTTCAAAATAGGCGTTTCTGGTAAATAGCCAAAATCAACGTGTTCGATTTGAATGCCTTCATCCATATGGTCAAACTGCTTCCCGTTTTCCGGCCGTACTTCATCTGGTTCATCAAACATGACGTTCAAGCGCGTTGCACCGGTTACGGCCAACTGTAACTGACCAAATGACGACGAGATCTGCATGATTGGATTGTAATATTGTTGTGCGTACTGAATAAAAGTGACGACTAAACCTAGTGCTGCAGCGGCACCAAGTGATTTATCATTCAACGCGATCTTAGTACCCAAGAAAATGACTAACGCGGTGGTCAACAAGGAGAAACCATTCATCAATGGTAAGATCATTCCTGACCAAACTTGGGCGCCAAAAACAGATTTCTGCACTTTGGCGTTGCGTTCAACAAAACCATCGATGGCGTCTTGTTGCTGGCCTTCAACGATGATCGCCTTTTGACCAGAGATTTTTTCATCCATGTAGGCATTCAACACCCCGATCTCCGCTTGTTGGCGATCAGTATTACGCTTAGCTTGGATAATGATGATAATGGCACACAATACTGCCACCGGCGTGGTTGAAACTGTGACCCAAGCCATGCTGACGTTTTGGCGGAAGATCATGACCAATACCCCAACAAAGAGCGCAATATTGGTTGTCACGTTGACTGCCGCTTGGTTCAAGGTATTTTGAATATTATCAAGATCGGAAGTAAAACGAGCTAAGATATCGCCGTCTTCGTGGCGATCAAAATAAGCGATCGTCATTCGTTCTAGTTTACCGAACAAGCCTTTACGCATCCGGTTAGTCGAGTGAGCCACGATTCGCGCAAACAGCAGCGTATAGATCAACTGAGCCACGCCAGTCATGACATAAAAGGCCAATAACTTCCACATTATTGCAAAGAAATCAGCTTTACTAGCTGGCGCCGACAAGGCCACTTGGTGCAAGCTATGAATCGTCGTCCCTTTTGGCAATGACGACAAAATACTTGCAGGCACGTTAGCATCGGTGAGTTGCTTCCAGTTAGTCGGCATGTCGGCTAATTTTTGCAAGCTATCAATGGTAGTACCCTTCGGTAATGACGATAAAACTTGTTGCGGCACATTGCTATTAGTCAACGTTGTCCAATCAATATTATGCCCCGTTGCTTGACTCATTTGCGCAGCAATATTGCGTAACGCCTCCCGCGATTGACTAGCGCCAGCAGCAATTTTCTTCAACGCTTTGATTGCATCATCCGCATGCTGGTGGGTGAAGAAGTCGGTCACATATGTCGTTAAATGGGTGATCGCATCGCCCATCACGACTGGTGCTGCAACTTGGAGATAAGTTGCCACAACAATAAATACCGCAATGATCAAGAATTGTAGCTTATATTTTTTAAGATAGAGGTAAAAGAATTTTATTGCTCGCATTGTATCATTCATATTTCTAGTCCTCCTTTGCCTTCTGGGTCGCGTAGATTTGTCGATAAACTTCCGAGTTTGCTACTAGTTCCTTATGGTTACCGACAGCTACTAAACGACCTTCATCCAGTACCAAAATTTTATCCGCGTGGACCACTGATGAGATCTTTTGCGCAATAATGATCATCGTGGTACCACTAAGTTCGCGGTTAAAGGCGTCCTGAACTAGTTTTTCTGAACGCGCATCTAACGCGGACGTTGAATCATCTAAAATCAAAACCTTCGGCTGCTTAATGATGCCACGGGTGATCGACAAGCGTTGCTTTTGGCCACCGGAGAAGTTATTACCCCGTTCTTCAACCTCAGCGTTATACCGCTCCGGTAAACGATCAATAAATTCAGCTGCTTGGGCGATTTTAGCGGCACGATCCATATCAGTCGTATCCGCATCCTGTTTCCCTTGCTTCAAATTACCAGCGATCGTCCCGGAAAAGAGGATCGCTTTTTGCAAGACGATTGAGATCGTCTTTTTCAATGTTCCCTGCGATACTTGACGAATATCCTTACCGCCGACTTTGACTGTGCCTTCAGTCGGATCAAACAAGCGGGGAATCAATTGGGCTAAGGTTGATTTGCCGGCCCCAGTTGCGCCGACAATACCAACCATCTGGCCTGGTTCGATTTTAAAACTGATATCCTTCAACGTTGGTTTTTCATCGTTAGGATAAGCAAAGGTCACTTGGTCAAACTCAACAGTACCGTCAAGCTCCTCATCGGTAGTTGTTGTAAAGTGCATCGACGTTTCCGCATCCAAAACTTCGCGGATCCGGCCCATTGAAACAAAGCCCCGAGAAGCAAACATCGACATCATCCCACCCATAATAATGGCGAACATAATTTGCATCATGTACTGAATAAATGACATAATACCGCCTAATTGATCCTGAGCAACTGATGGCGATTTAGTGATAAAAGTTGATACCAACATAATTGCAGCAAAAATTGCTAATTGCGAAATAATCATAAACGCCGGAATCATCGTCGAGAACGTATAGCCAACTGCCAAATTATGTCCCAACAGATCATCAGATTCTTTATCGAATTTTTTAGCCTGATTCTTTTCTTGGACGAAGGATTTCACCACTCGAGCACCACGCAAATTATCACGAGCGATCGCATTGATTCGGTCCATCAACTTCTGAAAAGCCCCAAAATGTGGACCCATTGAGCGCATCGACAGCCCAGTGACGACCACGATCAAAACGACCATCACAATAATGATCCACCACAGTTGTGGTAAGGTAATGATCGATAGAATAAATGCACCAATGAATAATAGCGGTACGCGAATCAATACTTGGAAAATCATCATCATCAACGTTTGGATCTGGTTGATATCGTTGGTCATGCGCACAACTAAATTAGCTGAATTGAATTTCTCAATATCCGCGTACGCGAATGTTTGGATCTTACGAAAAGTCATTTCCCGCAAATCGGCTGACACAACTTGCGCCAACTTAGCCGCAGTGATCGTATTTAAAATCGAGCCAACTAAGCCGATCACAGCGATCACGATCAATGCGATCCCGTAATTACTGATCTTATCGACCTTCCCCGCCGTTGTCAGCGTTGTATCGGCCATTACACTTAATATGCGTTTCATATAACTTGGCTGCCATAATGCCGCACCGACTTGCAAAAGCATGGTCAACAATGCTGCAATGACCAGCGCTTTGTACTTGCCAATTGCCTTGATCATCATATAAGTATCCCCCCATGTACAATTTGTCATAATTTCGGTTATAATAAATTAGTGCTCCAACACTGTTGGATACCAAAATAAAAAAATCGCTTTGCAAAACAAAACGGTTTTAATTGTATCAAAAGTTAATGGATAAAACAATATTATTTTTTAAAATTTGAGAAGCTATTCAAATAAAAATGGAGGCTTGAAATCAATGGCAAATCGTAAAATTGATCGGGAGCAGATCATTGCACAAGCCTTGAAGACTTTGGGTAATACACATTCCTTCACCGACTTTTCGCTGCGCAAAGTGGCTGCCGATCTACACGTTGATGTTTCAACGCTTTACTGGCATTTTAAAAACAAACAAGATATTTTACAGGCTATGGCTGAAGCGGTGATCGAACACGTTGAGCTTCCCGATACGCAGCTAGAATGGACTGTGCAGCTCAAACAATTATTCAGTAACATCTTTGACGTTTATGAACGTTACCCATTGGCAGCCGTTCTAATGGTTGAAACGATACCGTCTGCACTAGTACGACTACACTTGATCGACCACACGATCGGAATCATCACCACCGCTGGCATCAACGAGCAAACCGCCAACATCGCCGTCACTTCGATTGATTTCTTACTAACCGGCTTAATGATCGACTTATCGATTGAAAATCGCTTCCGCCAGCAGATCACAACTCAACAAGATCCAGGCTTAGCCGAACACGTCAAAAAAATTCATGCACAAGCGCAAAGTCATCATTTAGAACACATGCAAGCCTCAATTAAAATGCGCAACCAATTGTCCGCTAAACAACAGTTTGAAAAGGGCTTGGATTTGATTATTGCTGGATTGCAGCAGTATTTAGCTGAATAACAAAAAAGAACACAATATGCTGTGTTCTTTTTTCGACTTCATATTAGTCAACGTCAACTTTTTGGATCCAGCCTTCTGGCGCTTCAACATCACCGAATTGGATACCAGTCAATGTATCATACAATTCTTTAGTTACAGGACCAACTTCAGTTTCAGAGTAGAAGACATGTTTGTTACCTTCATGAGTCACACTGCCGATTGGTGAAATAACGGCAGCGGTCCCGCAGGCACCAGCTTCCTTGAAACGATCGAATTGGTCAACGTAAACGTCGCCTTGTTCAGTACCTAAGCCTAAACGTTCCTTAGCTAAATACAATAAGGAGAATTTAGTGATCGATGGCAAGATCGATGGTGATTTTGGTGTCACGAACACGTTGTCTTTAGTAATGCCGAAGAAGTTAGCAGAACCGACTTCTTCAACTTTACGATGAGAAACTGGATCAAGGTAGATACAGTCACTATAGCCATTTTCATGCGCATATTGGCCGGGGAACAAGCTAGCTGCATAGTTACCGCCGACTTTGTTAGCACCAGTCCCTTTGTGCGCGGCACGATCATATTCGGAAGTAATAAATGCTGTTGGAGTTAAGCCACCCTTGAAGTAGTTACCAACTGGCATGGCGAAGATCGAGAAAATATATTCTTTAGCGGGATGAACACCAATGTTACCGCCGACACCAACCATGTAAGGCCGCAAATATAAAGTCCCACCGTTACCGTAAGCAGGTACGAAATCTTTATTCGCTTTAACGACTTGCTTAACCGCGTCAACAAATTTATCTTCTGGGAAAGTCGGCATCAGTAGACGTTCACAGGATTTAGCCATCCGTTTGGCGTTTTCGTCAGGTCGGAATAAATTGATGCTACCGTCTTTAGTCCGGTAAGCTTTTAAGCCTTCAAACGAACCTTGACCATAATGGAGAATCGTTGAACCTTCACTGATATGGATGTTGGGGTCATCAGTTAAACCTGCTTCTTGCCACTGGCCGTCACGATAATACGCGCGGAAACGGAATGGCAGGTCCATATAATCGAACCCTAAATTATCAAAATCAACTTCACTTGCTTTAACTGACATGATGTTTCCCCCTTAAAATTACAAAACGATTATTTTTATTATTTAATTTTAATATTAAGTGTAGTAACCTACCGTCACTTTGTCAACCTTGTTTCTGAAATTCATAATTAAAGTCGGCAATTTAAGTATCATAATTACATTTACTTTAAGCTTAATCTCACGTATGATAAAAGTAGCGAGTGCGCAGATCGGCTTTGTTAGTTCGATTTACACTACCGGCTAATTTCTTATTGAGGTGAAGTTTTTATGAAAAAAGTAATTGCAACAACCAAGGCACCGGCAGCATTAGGACCTTATTCACAAGCTGTCCTCGTTGACAGCACACTATATGGTTCCGGCCAAGTTGGTATTGATCCTGCCAGCGGTAAATTAGTTGGTGCGGGCATTGAAGCCCAAACCAAACAAGTTTTGGCGAATATCAGCCAAGTTTTAGCTGCTGCCGACATGACTTTTGCCGATATTGTTAAAACAACGATCTTCCTTGATGATGTCACCACTTTTGCCCAAGTCAACGACTTGTACGCTGCCGCTTTCACGGATGCCGCTACTTTACCAGCACGTTCAACAGTTGAAGTTGCTAAATTACCTGCCGGTGCACTGATCGAGATCGAATACATTGCCAGCAAATAAGTAAAACGCGCACCGTAAACGGGTTGCGCGTTTTTTCGTCAACGTGGGTAAACCGCCAATCGTTGTTCACTTAAGGCTGCCGTCTGGATCGGCGCCGGATAAAAATCGGACAAAACAGCTTCAGTCAATAAGTCAGTCCGCTTGCCTTGGCGAATTACTTGTCCATCGCGCAATAACATCACATTTTGAAAACAAGGTAATAGCTCTTCGGTGTAGTGTGAAACAAACAACAACGCCGGGCTATCCGGTGCTTCAGCTAGCTTAGCCACGCGCTGTAATAACCGCTCACGAGCAAAAAGATCTAACCCATTACATGGTTCATCAAGGATCAATAGTTGCGGTCGCGCCATTAATGCCCGTGCAATCAACACCGTCTGCCGCTCACCTTGCGATAGCACCTGATATCGTTTGCCGATCAGCTCAGCGCCACCCATTTGCCGTAGAATCTGCTTGGCTTGTTCAACATCCGCTTGCGTATATTTTTCGTAAACACCAATACTGGCAAATTTGCCCGATAAGACAATTTTTTCTACCCGATCGCCAACGTGCAGCGCATCCTGTAAGGCCGTGCTGACCCAACCAATTTTTCGTTGTAACTCAGGGATCGAGGTATGACCAAAAACACCGCCGAGCACTTCTAAACGACCAGTTGTTGGCCATAGATCACCGTGGATCATTTTGAGTAACGTGGTCTTACCGGCACCATTTAAGCCGAGAATCGCCCAATTTTCCTTGACGTGGGTTGTCCAATTGATGTTCTTTAAAATTGTCCGCTCGCCACGCTCCAAGGTTACATTTTGAAAATCTAAAATCTTTGTCATACCACACCTCCAGCTGCTACACAAACAAACCTCATTTTCTGGCGGAAACGTAATCTGAGCGTTTTTTAATACACGCTGCCTTAAACCATCATCGTGTACAGCATCTGATTGTCCTTTAAATTAATGTACCGTGGATCAAACTGTGACAAGCGTTCCAGTAAACCTGGTAATGTAGCCCGATCTCCTAAACGTACGCCAATCAAAACTGGTCCTTCACCGCGATTAACTTTTTTAGTGTACTCAAATTTCGTGATATCATCGTCGGGGCTAAGAATTTCATTGACCACTTCGCGTAAAGCGCCAGGCCGTTGCGGAAAATTGACGATGAAGTAGTGTTGGTACCCTTCAAAAATCAATGAACGCTCTTCGATTTCTTGCATCCGATTAATGTCGTTATTACCACCACTGACGACGCAGACGACTGTTTTACCAGCAATTTGCTCTTGTTGTGCCGCTAAAGCCGCTACACTTAAAGCGCCGGCTGGTTCCGCGACGATGGCTTCCTTGCTGTACAAGTCTAAAATAGCGCTACATACTTGGCCTTCTGGTACGGCGATCACGTCATCAACGTATTCTTTCACATTGGCGTAAGTTAGCGCGCCAACTTTTTTCACCGCCGCGCCATCGACAAATTTATCCATTTCGCGCAACGCGATCGGCCCACCAGTTGCCAAAGCTGCTTTCATTGAGGCCGCACCAGCTGGCTCGACACCAACAACTTTAGTTGCGGGGTTGGTGCCTTTAACGTAAGCGGCCACACCACTGATCAGGCCACCACCACCAATTGCCGCAAACATATAGTCAACGTTGATTCCAGCTTTAGCCGCGTCAGCCAGCGTTTCTACCGCCAACGTCCCTTGACCAGCCATCGTCCGTTTATCATTAAATGGGGCAATAAACGTTTGCTCATTTTCTTTGCAAAAAGCTTCCGCAGCCGCTGCGGCCGCATCAAAAGTGTCACCAACTAATTTGATCGTCACATCATCGCCGCCAAAAAAGCTGACTTGACTGACCTTTTGCTTGGGTGTCGTCACCGGCATAAAAATTGTTGCTGGTACTTGCATTTGATGACAGGTCCACGCCACGCCTTGGGCATGGTTACCGGCACTAGCACAGACCACGCCACGTTGGCGTTGTTCGGCCGGTGTATCGGCGATTGCATAGTAAGCGCCGCGAATTTTAAATGAGCGGACACTCTGCAAATCTTCCCGTTTTAAGTAAACTTGACAGTGATATTTTTGTGATAAATAAACATCGTATTGTAGCGGCGTGTGGCGAATAATCGGCCGCAACACCTCATAAGCTTTGTCGACGTCGGTTTTAGTAAGTAATGCGGATTGTTGCATGACGACCATCTAGTCACATCCCTTCAATTTTTTAAGAGTATCGTCTCAATTATGTGTGTAAATATATTTCGCCGTTAGCTACCGGCGATATGTAAAGAAAAAGAGTCAGGGACCAAGTTACCCTCGACTCATTTTCCGGTGATCTTGTTTAAGGCGTCTGGAAAGCTACTTTTGGGGCTAAAACGTGGCATTAATTTCCAAACACATTTTAGGCTATGAGTATTGTTTAAGTGTTGAATCGATATTCCTGATCAGTCACTGTATTTGTCAGCATCATTGACAAATGGCATATGGGCACGTAATTCAGCACCAACTTGTGATAATTGTGAGTTAGCTGAACGTTCGCGTAAACGATAAAGTTCTGGGAACCCAGCACGGTAGTCAGCCATAAAGTCTTTAGCAAATTTACCGTTTTGGATGTTAGTCAAAGCGTCTTTCATTGCTTGTTTAGATTCAGGACCGATAACCTTAGGACCGACAACGTATGAGCCGTATTCTGAAGTATTTGAGCAGTCAGCGTACATCTTGTTGAAGCCGCCTTCGTAGATCAAATCACAGATCAATTTCATTTCATGTTCAACTTCAAAGTAAGCCAATTGTGGTGAGTAGCCGGCTTCAGTCAAAACTTCAAAACCAGTTTCGATCAAGGCAGTAACCCCGCCCATCAAGACGTTTTGTTCACCAAACAAGTCTTCATCAGTTTCTTCTTTGAAGGTTGTCTTCAATAATCCGGCACGAGCAGCACCGTTAGCTTTAGCTAATTCTTTTGAAGTATCTTCGGCATGGCCAGTATAATCTTGTTCAGCGCCGTAAAGTGCAGGAACACCAAAACCTTCTTTATAAGTACGACGGCATAAGTTACCTGGACCTTTAGGTGCCATCATTGTTACATCAACGAATTCTGGAGGAACGATTTCTTTATAGTAAACGTTGAAGCCATGGGAGAAGCCAAGAGTGTTGCCTGGTTTCAGATGGTCAGCAATTTCGTTTTTGTAAACATCCGACATGACTTCGTCTGGCGTAAGTACTTGAACAACGTCACCTTTTTCAGCCGCTTCTGCTACTGAATAGACTTCAAAACCATCTTTTTTAGCTTTATCAAATGACTTACCTGGACGAACACCGACGATAACGTGGAAACCGGAATCGCGGAAGTTATTTGCTTGCGCATGGCCTTGAGCACCGTAACCAATAACAGCGATCGTTTGACCTTCCAAATAATTAGTGGTGACATCCTTCTCGTATAACATTTCTACTGACATATAAAACCCTCCATTTTTCGAATTGAAAACAGTAACCACACTGTTTTCTGTAACCAAATTTATCGCAAACTTTCTTTTTTCTTCCTATATAATAGGAAGAATTGAAAATTGTGACCTACATTAATCAAACTTTTTTGAGATAGTGTGTGGGATTGAACGTGATTATTGAACGGTTCACTCACTTTTGATAGCGGAAACGTGTTCCAAAGGGCAACTTCTTCCATATAGCTACGCTTGCCGAACACTCCACTACGTGTAGCTTATCGTCAAGCTAGGCTATATTCCAGAAGTTAAGCGCCCTTTGTCACACTCTATCCTTCTGCTCTGGTAAAGCCTGCAACCCCGGTGCGTACGACTTGGGTAACGCCGTACGGTTGGACTACGCGGAGTAGTGCGTTGACTTTCTCGCGCGATCCGGTGATTTGGATCATTAGTGAATCTAGTGCGACATCGACGACATCGGCACGAAATGGTTGGACCATCGCGAACAACTCCGCCCGTTTGTTCGTTGCGGCGTTGACGCGGATCAGCGCCAACTCGCGCTCGATGTGTGGTTGTTCCGTAATATCGTGGATCTCCAACACATCGATCTGCTTATTTAACTGGGCAACTAATTGCTTAGCCGCCGCGGTGTCATCTAAATAGATGACTGCAGTCACCCGCGAAGCACTTTTATCGCCAACTGGACTAATTGAAATACTGTCAATATTGACTTGACGCCGAGTCAGCGTCCCAGTAAAGCGATTCAGCACTCCCGGGTTATTACTCAAGAGACAAGTAAGTACCCGTCGCATCTAATCACTCTCCATCATTTCATTATTAGCGCTGCCTGGCGCGATCATCGGCATTACGGGTTCCAAAGCTGGAATCGCAACTTCGATCAGTGCGGCATGTGGTGCTGCAAATGCTTTGGCCAAATCGGCCGCCACTGTTTGTGGATCAGTGAGATGATGTGCTGCCAAACCATACGCTTCAGCCAACTTCATGAAGTTAGGCTGATGTTCAAACATCGTTTGTGAACGCCGCTGATCATAGAATAGATCCTGCCACTGTCGGACCATACCTAAAGTGTGGTTATTTAATAGTACAATTTTGATATCCAAGTCATAAGTTGCGATAACTTCTAGCTCTTCACTAGTCATTTGGATACCGCCATCACCGATAAATAACACCACTGGTTTATCCGGCGCAGCTAGTTTGGCGCCGATCGCTGCAGGTAAGCCAAAGCCCATCGTGCCTAGGCCGCCGCTGGTGATCAATTGGTGCTGATGTTTAAACGGATAATACTGTGCTGCCCACATTTGGTTCTGGCCGACATCGGTAACCACATACGCATCGCCATGCGTTAGCTCTCCCACTAACTCAACAACTTGTTGTGGCTTGATCTCGGTAGCACTCTTTTGATAATGCATTGGATGTTGGCTCTGCCATTCCTGCAACTGTTGGTGCCAAGCGCTGACTTCTGGTCGTGTTGCTGAACTACGCAGCATCAACTTCAAAACAGCTTTGGCATCGCCCACTAGTTGGTAAGTGGTGGCGATCACTTTATCCATTTCTGCAGCATCAATATCGATATGCGCGATCGTTGCGTGTGGTGCAAATCGCTGTGGCGCCGTGGCTAAACGATCATCAAACCGCGAGCCGACATTGATCAGCAGGTCACACTCGGAAAGTGCCATATTAGCTGCATAAGTACCGTGCATACCGCCCATACCCAAGAACATTGGATCGTTGGTTGGCATAACTCCAAGTCCAAGCAGTGTAGCCACGACTGGCACTTGGTAACGCTGCGCGAAACGTTGCACTTCCGTTTGCGCTGCGGCGGCGTGAACGCCGTTGCCGACTAATAATACTGGTTTGTGCGCCTGGCTTAAAGCCTGCATTAGCTGTGCGACCCGGTGCTTATCAACGGTTGGTGCTGGTTGATATTGCGGTAAATTAACTTGCTCTGGAAACGGTGCGTTCGTCGTTTGATTGGCGATATTCTTAGGTAGATCGATCAACACTGGTCCTTTGCGACCAGTTGAAGCAACGTAGAACGCTTCATTAATAATTCGCGGTAAATCACGCACATCGTGGACCTGATAATTATTTTTGGTGATCGAAGCCGTCATACTGAGAATATCCGCTTCTTGGAATGCATCACTGCCAATGGCTTGAGTACCGACTTGGCCGGTAAAAACAACCAAAGGTATTGAATCCATCATCGCATCCGCAATTCCGGTGATCGCATTGGTTGCACCTGGACCGCTAGTAACAAAAACGACACCAGGTTTGCCGGTTGCTTTAGCATAACCTTCGGCAGCGTGAGCAGCAGCCTGCTCATGCCGGACAAGAATATGACGGAACTTTTGCCGATAAACGGCATCGTACAATGGGAGGACTGCGCCACCCGGATAGCCGAAAATCATTTCGACATTTTGTGCAGTTAATGTATCAAGCAATAATTCAGCGCCATTACGTACTGGCATGGGCTGTTCTTCTGGTGCTTGCATCTGCTCACCTCCGTTTTGATTAAAATACGATTAGATTTTATGTAAGTTACTTTACTCTTTTTATTAATAATGTCAACTGCTTTTTGAAATTTTTTTGAAACTGTTTTTAGCTAGCGGTTTAGGGTATAAAAAAACGTCCTTCGAGATAAAATTACTTATCTTGAAGGACGTTATATTAACGTGGTACCACCTTTATTTGTAGCGACATTACTGCAACTACCTCTTCACGTGCGGGCAAAAATTGCCGATACGCTAGCCAGATAATGGTGGCAGCCAGTGAATTCTACTAAAAATTTCGATTCATTGCTCAGAGCCGATTTTCTTGATCATAGTTGGTACCGCCTCTCACCAAACGCGGTTCGCTTACCCAAGCCATGAAAAATACTTTTGCTCGTCAACACATTATTAGTTTAAATGTAACTCGATTTCTATGTTGCTCATAATACACGTGATCTTAGTTCATTGTCAACACTTTTTTAGAAATAACGATCAAAATCTTTTTCAAAGCCACAAACGCTGCAATATTTGGCGTTAGGCGTTTGTGCACCGCAATTGACGCAGAAGCTGGTGCTAAACACGTTATGCCCTTGTTCTTCAAAGAGATGCTGTCCGCAGCAAGTACAGAAGTTACCGCTGGGGACGGTGTGATTACAGTTAGCGCAGACGATCATTTCATAAGTTGTTTCCATAATGGAATTCCCCTTTTCTATTGATAGTTACGGTTAATTTATTTTCTTCTATGTTACGGACAAATGACTCACATCACACTTCATGCCGCGAGTAGCTTTAGCGCAAATTCAGATACTGCCTTCAAGATATAGTTGTCAAAGAACAATCTAATCTAAAGGGAGAACGTGCTTCAAAAGGCAACTTCTTCCGTATAACTACGCTTAGCGAACGAGCCACTGCGTGTCTCTTATCACTAAGCTAGGTTATACTCCAGAAGCTGAGCGCCTTTTGTCGCACTCCACAAAAAAAGCGCCCAAAGTGATCTATGAGATTAGATCACTAAGGACGCTTATCGCGCGTTACCACCTTTAATTTACATCTACGTCACCGCAAATGCCTCTGCCGCGCACAAACTTCTAGAAATCAGAATACTACGTCTGCTTGGAGCCTTCAGATAGATCACAAACGTAGAAACGAGCTAGCTCATCCCTTCTAGAGTTGATGCGTTGGTGCGATAATGGGCACTCCCAATCCCGCCTACTTTGTTCAGCAGATAGCTCAAAGGTTACTTTCATCAATAACAGTACTGCCTCTCTCAGCTCACAAGGCTCTCTGTTCAGGTACTGCAATCGACTACTCTTCCTCGTCGAAGCTTTTAGATTAGATAATAATTAAATTTTATTTCGATTGAGGCTCATTTTACACGGCTAAAGATACTATGTCAACAGTGTTTCGTAAAAAAATTATTATTTTTCTTGGTTGACGATTAAAAAAATCGGTGTTAATATTCGTACCATTACAACTTTTACTCATCAAATTCACATTTTAAAATTAAAAAGGAGCTGATCACATGAGTGACACCTTAAATTTTTCGATCTCTGGTAAAGATATGCAGAAGCGCAGTGACGAAATTAAGGTTGGCGATGATCGAGCACCGGGACGTAGTTTGTTATATGCCACTGGCAAAGTCAAAAACACCGATGATATGAAAAAACCGTTTATCGCCATCTGTAATTCCTATATTGAAATTGTCCCTGGCCACGTTCATTTACGTGAACTTGCCGATATCGCAAAGGAAGCGATCCGCGAAGCTGGCGGGATTCCATTTGAATTTAATACGATCGGCGTTGATGATGGGATCGCCATGGGCCATATTGGGATGCGTTACTCATTACCAAGTCGGGAAATTATCGCTGATGCGGCCGAGACCGTGGTCAACGCCCACTGGTTTGACGGTGTCCTCTACATGCCTAATTGTGACAAGATCTCCCCAGGGATGATGATGGCAGCGGCGCGGACCAACGTGCCTTCTGTGTTTGTTTCCGGTGGCCCGATGAAAGCCGGCTTAGATCCTAATGGTAAAGCCGTGACGCTATCCAACATGTTTGAGGCAGTCGGCGCCTTCAAGTCTGGCAAAATGACCAAGGAAGATTTCCTTCAATTAGAACAAAATGCTTGTCCCAGCTGCGGTTCCTGTGCCGGCATGTTCACCGCCAACTCAATGAACTGTTTGATGGAAATGACTGGCTTAGCCTTACCATACAACGGTACTGCCCTAGCAGTTTCTGAAGAACGCCGTGATTTAGTTCGCAAAGCTGCCAAACAATTGATGACCGTGGTCAAAAATAATATCCGGCCACGTGATCTTTTGACTAAAGAAGCTTTTGATGATTGTATCGCACTTGACATGGCGATGGGAGGTTCAACTAATACCGTATTACACGTGTTAGCCATCGCTCACGAAGCCGGCGTCGATTACAGTGAACGTGATATCAACGCAATTGCTGCGAAAACCCCATTCTTAGCTAAAATTGCGCCATCCTCTTCGTGGACAATGCAGGATGTCCACGAGGCTGGCGGTATGCCAGCCATCATTAATGAACTGATCGAAAAAGGTGGCATCATTCATCCCGATCGACCAACGATCACCGGCAAAACGTTACGCGAAAACGTTGCGGGTGCTAAGAGTTTAAATCACGAGGTCATTCGGCCGTTAGATAATCCATATTCTAGCGAAGGCGGCTTATCCGTTCTTTACGGTAATATCGCTCCTGATGGTTCCGTCCTTAAAGTTGGCGGTGTCGATCCTGATATCCGCGTCTTCACTGGTAAAGCCGTCTGCTTCGACTCCCATGATGATGCTGTCACCGGGATCGATGATGGCACTGTCAAAAAAGGCGATGTGGTCGTTATCCGTTATGAAGGTCCCAAAGGCGGCCCCGGTATGCCAGAAATGTTGAATCCAACTTCGGACTTAGTTGGACGTGGCTTAGGCCGTGATGTTGGTTTGATCACTGATGGGCGCTTTTCCGGTGCCACTCACGGGATCGCTGTCGGTCACATTTCACCAGAAGCTGCCGCTGGCGGTCCGATCGCATTGATCAAAGATGGTGATGAAATCACTATCGACATGATCAATCGGACATTGAACGTTAAAGTCTCTGACGCCGAATTTGCGGAACGGCGCAAGCATTTAAAGCCGTTCCAACCAAAAGTACGCCAAGGTTACTTAGCACGTTATACCTACTTAGTCACTTCCGCTAATACCGGCGGCATCATGAAAAGTGCCGACGAATTATTTGGCCCCGCAACTGAGCAAGAATGAGTTGAAAAAGCGATAGTTTTTTCGACCACGTTTAAACTGCATTAGGCAACCGTAATCAGTTTAGTTGTATCCTTAAAAACGCCTAGCACCAACTACGCAGGGCGTTTTTTGTTCCAATTATATAGCAACAATGGGTCTCATTAGCCAAGTGTGCTAATAAATGACTTTAACTGTGTAATAAGGAGGTATCAGTTTATGGCCGAAAATACCGCAACACAAAGCGCCACCGAATTGCAAGATCGGATGCTGGATGCGTTAAGCACTGTTATTGATCCTGAACTTGGTTGCGACGTGGTCAACTTAGGCTTGATCTACGGCCTGAGCATGGTCGATAGTGTCGTCACCGTCACGATGACCTTGACCACCATGGGCTGTCCGATCTCAGATGTGTTAGAACAAATGATCGATGATGCCTTAACTGCCTTACCAGAAGTCACCGCGGTTAACATCAATCTCGTTTGGGAACCCGCCTGGGGCATCGACAAAATGAGTCGCTATGCCCGTATCGCCCTCGGTGTTCATTAAAAAATAATCTAATTTGGAGGTTTTTATATGCAAAAAGTTGAATCACTGGGCAATTGGGTCAGCAAATGGTTTACCCTACTTGTCGTTATTGTCGCTGCGTTTAGTTTCTTCGTTCCTAGTGTGGGGACCGCAATTGCGCCACACACGTCATTACTTTTAGGTGTCGTTTTGTTCGGTATGGGGCTAACCCTATCACGTAAAGATTTCGCGCGGATCCTACGGCGGCCCTGGCCTGTTATCGCTGGCACTGTGGCTCACTATGTGATCATGCCTGGCATCGCCTACTTACTCTGCCTGATTTTTCACTTATCTGGTCCAACAGCAGTGGGCGTGATCTTAGTTGGTTCTTGTCCTAGCGGAACATCATCAAACGTCATGGCTTACCTTGCTGGCGGTGACGTAGCCTTAGATGTTTCGATCGGTATGTTATCCACTTTACTAGCACCGATCATGCTACCATCCCTACTGATGCTTTACGCTGGCCAGTGGGTGACGATCCCGGCGGCATCATTGTTTTTAGGCGCGATCCGCATTGTCCTGTTACCCGTCTTCTTAGGCGTCTTGGTACATACCCTCTTCGGCGATCGCATTGCGGCGGTTAATCACATATTACCGTTAGTTTCACAAACAGCTATTCTTTTGATCGTCTGCGCGGTTTTTGCCGCTAACCACGCCCATTTGTTTACTAGCCAAACAGCTTTAGTGATCCCCGTTGTCATGCTGCATAATCTATCCGGTTATGGTCTCGGTTTTCTATTTTCCAAGCTGATCCGCTTGAATTATCCGCAGCGTAAAGCAATCACGTTTGAAGTTGGCATGCAAGACTCGGCTTTAGGTGCAACGTTGGCCATGCAATACTTCCATCCCGCTGCTGCGATCCCGTCAACGATTTTTAGTATCTGGCACAACATTTCTGGTTCCGTTCTGTCATCGTACTGGCGCAACAAAGCGGTCAAAAGTGAGCAAGCAACGCCGGCTAAGGCTGTCTTACAACATAGTTAGAGTGCGTTGAAAAATCGGTTTTTTCAACCACGTTTAGACTAAAACAGGACCGGCGACAGTATTTGTTGCGGTCCTGTTTTTTAATTTAAGTTCAATTAAGAAAGTAGGCGGGTTTATGACCCAAAATATCACTTGGCGGCAAAACCTCGCCGTTTTATGGGCAGGTAATTTCATGACGGGTATGGGCTTTTCCATGACCATGCCCTTTTTGCCGCTATTTATCAAAACTTTAGGTAATTTCACCAAACCACAGTTAACCTTGTTAAGTGGTTCGGCCTTTGCGATTACTTTTTTAGTCAAAGCAATTGTTTCACCATTTTGGGGGCGCTTGGCTGATGCCCACGGGCGCAAGATTATGTGCTTACGCGCTGCTTTGGGAATGACGTTTACGATCACCGCTTGTGGTTTAGTCAACAGTATTGGTAGCTTGATTATTTTGCGGGCGCTGCAAGGCGGCTTTTCCGGATATATTAACAATGCCAACGCGATCGTTGCGGCCGCCGCTCCTCGTGAACATAGCGGTAAGGCTATGGGTACACTGGCCACTGGAAATGTGGTTGGTACACTGCTAGGTCCCTTATTAGGTGGCGTGATTGCCGGTACATTCGGCTATCGCAGTACATTTTTTGTCACTGGTGCGCTAATGGCAATTGTCTTCATTGCCACCTTAGTATTAGTTCATGAGCAATTTACTCCTGTTGCCGCTAAGGATCTACTACCAACCAAGCAAATTTTTCACAAATTACGGTATCCGCAATTGATCTTAGGGATGTTCATCACGACATTGATCATTCAAACCGCTAACATGTCGGTCACGCCAATTATTAGTTTATTTGTCGGTGAATTACTGCACCAACACGGTCCTATCGCTATGGTCAGCGGTGTGATCGCTGCCTTACCCGGCGTTGTCACCTTGATCAGTGCCCCTAGTCTAGGTGCTTTAAGCGATCGTGTTGGCCCGGAAAAAGTATTACTCGTCGGTTTATTATTTGCCACCTTGGTGTTTATCCCAATGAGCTTCGTCCAAAATATTTGGCAGCTAGGCTTCTTGCGTCTCTTGGTCGGTGTATCTGACGCCGCCTTGTTACCTGCTGTTCAAACAATTATGACCCAGCATGTACCCCAAAGTGTTTTTGGCCGTATTTTTAGCTACAATCAATCGTTTCAGGCTATTGGTAGTGTAGTTGGCCCGATGTTAGGTGCCGTCATCTCCGGTCAGTTTGATTATCGCGGTGTTTTTGCCATGACCGCTATTTTATTACTGATCAACTTGATCGTGATCCATTTTGCCAGTCGGCCTTTGCTCCATACTGCACAAAATGAGGCTTAGATTAGAACCTCCTCACAAAAAAGGCGTTAGCTCGCGTTTTCGCGTATACTAAAAATATAAGTAAACGTTTGCTAAATTGTTTAATTGTGAATTGGAGGTTTTTTTGTGCGTAAAATTGGAATCATTGGTCTTGGTCACGTTGGCGCAGCCGTTGCCTATACACTGGTGACTAAGGGAATCGCAGATGAATTAGTCCTGATCGATCAAAATGAAGCAGTCGTCTTAGCGGAAAAGTTAGACCTTGAGGATACGCAAGCTGGTTTAGCCACACATACGCACATCATCACGCAAGATTATTGGCAATTACGTGATGCCGATATTGTGATCATAGCAGCTGGTGATATTTCGATTTTCAGCGATGGTAAAAATAATCGTCAAGCTGAGCTTAGAATCACTAGTCAAATTGCCGAGGAAACGGCGCCAAAAATTATGGCCAGTGGTTTCAACGGTATTTTGCTGGACATTACCAATCCTTGCGATGTCGTCACTACTTATTTACAACGATTGACTGGACTCCCCCAGCAACAAGTTTTCGGCACTGGCACCTTACTCGATACCATGCGGATGCGGCGTGCTTTAGCTAATGAGTTACATGTTTCACTGCAAGACATACAGGGTTACAATCTTGGCGAACATGGCGAATCACAATTTACCGCTTGGTCAACGATCACAGTCGCAACACGGCCGATCGCCGAAGTCTTAGCACAACGCAAGACCGATTTTACCGCATTAGAAAAAGCCATCCGCACACGCGCATGGCAAATCATTAGCGGTAAGGGCTTTACCAGTTACGGAATCGCCGCGGCAGCAGTCACTGTTGTGCAAGCCATCTTTAGTGATGCGCACGTTACGCTACCGATTTCTAGCTGGAATTCCGAACATCAACTATACATCGGTCAGCCCACGCTGATTGGCCGCACCGGCACTTTACGGGTCGTTGATGTCGCATTAACTGAGCAAGAACAACAAAAATTTAACCATTCAGCGACCTATATTCAACAAAATCTCGATTCATTAGTAGCTAACTTACCTCGGTAAACGGCTGCGCCAGATCAATCGTTACTGGATAAGTCGCGTTTAACGTTGCGGGTGTCACTGCACAGCCATAGGCTAGCAGGTGGACACCCGCTTTTTGTGCAGCCAAAATAGCGGCGTAAAGCGCAGGATCACGTTGTTGATAAATCGTCACCTTGCTGATCCCACTCATTTGGATAATAAAACATAAGTAAGCTTGATACCCAGCTGCTTGAGCGCGAATTAAGGTCGCAACATGCTTAGACGCGCGGCTAGTCGGCGCATCCGGAAAAGCGGCCAGCGCACCATTAGCTAACGTGACGCCTTTTAATTCGACAAAAAACGGCTGCTTAGCGGTACTGCCAAAGATATCAAAACGCGCATCTTCAAAGGTCACTTCGCGTTTTAACGATAAAATATCACGAGTAGCGATTCCCGGTAACTTGATTAACCCAGTTTTAATACTCTCAAATGCAACTTGATTCGGCGCTTGGCTATCAATATTGATCCAGCGTGGACCGACTTTTGCGGCAACTAAATCATACTGTGTTTTACGCTGTGGATTATCACTTTTAACCAACGCTACCGGTACTTCCGGTTGCAAGATCTCCTTATTGCGACCTGTATTTTTAACATGGACTTGAATCAATTCATCATGTAATCGGCAAGTCGCAATAAAACGATTCGGCCGTGCTACAAACCGTGCTAAATAACTATTCGGATACTCCAATTTTTTCACGCCCCTACAAAATAAGACGCTGCACCCTTACGGTCCAGCGCCTCACCATTAATTTTTATGCCTCATATTGGTCACTAGCCCGCACAACAATAACAGAGCAAGGTGCGTTCTGCGCCATGTAGCTGGCCTGCGAACCAATAAATAAGCGACCTTTTTCCTTAGTTTCCGAGCCGACGATCAATAGGTCCGGCCGCCATTCAGGAACGACTTGGTTAACGATCACTTTCCCTGGTTTACCCTCGCCGATCAAAGATGAAACTTCAACTACACCGAAATCTTTAGCCTTCTGTGCGTAGCGATTGACCTTAGCCAATACTTCTTCGCGTCGATTTGCCAAAACATCAGGTGACAGTGAATCATAGATATTTAAATCACTTGTCTCTAAAATCGTTACCACCGCTAACGGCACATGGTAGGATTTGGCCAACGTCACCGCATAGTTGAAAGCGCGAATTGACGAGGTCGAATCATCCTCATCTACGGCCACTAACAGCCGCCGAAATGCCATTGTTTGCACTTCAAAGTCTAATGGATCCTGCGTATTTTTTGCGCTCATCTTTACCTATACCTCACTTTTCTGAACTAACCTGTCGGCAATCAACCTTATCCCGATTGCCAAACATGCTAGGAATCTGTTCCAACTCCATTATAGCTGGTTCGATTTACCAATAGCAAGCGTTTTAGTACGCCGACTGCTGATCAGAAAATAAAAAGGCCACCAAATATTGGTAGCTTCGCTTAATGAACATTATTTAGCTTTTGCCGTTGTCGGCTTAGTGACGTTGATCGATACAATATCTGCATAAGATCCATCATTCTGACTTAATTTATGCGTCAAGTAATCCAGCATTTGCTGTTTTGCTTCGCGCTTAGTCGCGTTATGCATAATGCAGTGTTCTGTTTTACGCGTATTCGCCATCGTGTAAACGCCAGTTACCAAATAATCCATCGGTTTATTAAAAAACATTGTTACTGCCTCCAATAGACTGTTATCCAGTGGCTACGTATCTGCGCCACACTTTTAAAATATAAATTAGCTTAGGACTGTTATATCATCATTTTCACGAAAATACTATTACAAACATGTAAAATTTTGATGGCAATGGCAACACTCAATCACGACGGCGCACCAATTGTCCTGGTGAACTAACTAATTGCGCCAACATAAATCCAACCGCGATCGCACCAGCAATCATCATGACTTGCACCATAAAGCCAATACCTTGCGTATAATCACCTAAAACAAAGGCGCGCACCGTTCGATAAGCAATTCCCCCAGGCACCAGTGGCACTAAGCTAGGAATGTTAAAAATAATCACCGGAATTTTATCATGCCGCGCAAAAAATAAACTGACCATCGCGATGACAAAAGCGCCAACTAAATTAGGCAGCATATGGCCCAATTTTAATTGGACCAAGCCCCAATAAACCAGCCAACCGGCGACACCAGTGAGTCCGCACGCATTCAGCGCACGATGGGGCACATTGGTACAAATGCCAAACGCTACCGTTGCTAAATAACTAAAACCAACTTGTAACAATACTTGTTGCCACATGCCGCCACCTCCACTATTTTTCAGCCGCTAAGAAAAGAAACGGAAAATCAACGCAATACCGATGCCGATCGCACTCACACTAAATAAAGCTTCCATCCCCCGCGCCAGCCCAGATAACAAATGACCAGCTAGCATATCGCGCACTGCATTAGTAATCGCTACCCCAGGCACTAGTGGCATCACGGCACCAATAATAATCATATCTAAGCTCTGACCTAAATGCCAATGCACCAGCGCCCATGATAACAAACCAATCGTGAAAGCCGCCATAAATTCACTGAGGAAACTGACAGCTAAACGTTCGCGAATAAAATAAAACACTACATAACCGATGGCACCGACGACGGCGCTAGGAATAAAATCCGCCCAGACCCCACCATAAATAATCATTAAGGTACAACTGACTACAGCAGCTGCAATAATTTGTAACCATAGCGGAAAAAACGGCACATCGTGATCCAGCATTTCCAAGCGTTGATGCAATTGGTGCAAGGTGACTTTATGCTCAGCAAATTGCCGCGATAGTGCGTTAACGCGATCCACCTTCTCCAAATTGATTGTTCGAGTGGTGATCGGCTGGATCTGAACTGTATCTTGCGCTGGTAACGCCATAAATAAACCGGTCGGTGTCGAAAAAATACTGCTGGCGCTAGCGCCAGCATTGTGTGCGATCCGCTGCATTGTATCTTCAACCCGATACATTTCTGAACCACTTTCGATCATGATCCGTCCCGCCATCAGACAGGTATCTAAAATTTCATTTTTCTGCGTCACGCACACCACCTCCGATTGCATTTAGTATAGCGACAAACCCGTAACGACGCAATAGGATCGCATTATATTCAAAGTTAAGCGTGCTCGATAACGCGCTTAACTTTACCAAAACAAAAAGAGAGTATGCTCTAAGGCGCTCAGCTTTTGAGCATTAGCCTAAAGCGGCGAAAAAAGTTGCCTTATGGCACTGTTCGAACATAAAAAGAAAGGGTTGGACATAAATTACTTATGTCACAACCCCTTCTAATAAGTCATGGCCCGATAATGTTGCGACGCCATTAGCTCCCACAGATGCTGACTACTCATACGACGTTCAGCTTTACCAGTGTAAGGATCATTATAAATAAAGGTACTTGTCGAATAGCCGGTCAACAAGATGGCATGCGCCGGAAAACCGTGCATTTCCACCCAAACAACGATCGGCTTGCCTTTGGCTAACTGTTGCCGGAACGTACTTACCGGCTGTTTGGAAAGATCGGTAAAACTGCCTAGATGCTTTTCAAAATAGCGACGCCACGCGGGTGGATACATCGTATAACCAGTATCATTAAACGGATTACCCCAAAAACCAGTTTCAGGATCATCACTATAAGGAATCTCATTAGCAATTTTAGCCAACGATTGCTGCTTACCACGAAATTCCAGTAACATCGCAACATCGGCGATCTCACAGCCAGTGGGCAAAATTGGTCGTTGCGCTTTTGCAGCAACTTGTAATTGAAAAGCCACCGGTTGCTGCCCAGTCAGCTTATCCCAACCATTTTCCAACGCCACTGGTGCGGATGTTTGTGCCGGCACCGTATGCCAACCAACAAATAAAAGACTGGCGATCACTATTGCAGCTAAAGGTATCAGCAATAGTACACCACGCCATAATTTTTTAACACTCAAATTGTTACCTCGTTCTATTGAAATATCACGTCTACATAATTTGATCGTTATACATTATAGCAAATCTCTATAAAGATAGTCTTAATTTGATTTATTTTTTCAGAGTACACTTGCTTGATCTACGATAACTACAAGATCACAGTAAGTTCAATTTACCCAAGAACTCCCGTAATACGGCTTCGTAACGCGCCCGATTAAACATATAAGCTTCAATATGATTGGCCTGCGGTACAAAGTACGCCATTTTTCGCATTGTAGCTGCGTTGTAAAGATCATGAAAAGCCTTTGGTGGTACGTAATCATCCTGACCACCATGAATAAACAAGGTTGGTGTCTGACTGTGTAGGACTTGCTTCAAAATATTACCTTGATAGTAGGAATAGCCCGCCTGCTGCTTCGCAAATAGCGCCATCAATGGAATAAATGGATACGTCGGAATATTATACCGCGAGCGCGCTCGATAACTTACTTCTTTGACCACTGAGCTAAAGCCACTATCTTCGATCACCGCTTTGACTGTTGCTGGTAAAGCCGCTTCACCACTAGCTGCCATCACGGTTGCTGCGCCCATACTAATACCAAATAGTACCAAAGTCGCGCTACTACCAAATTCTTGCGTCATTAGTTGCGCCCATTGGACGTAATCCTTGCGGTCTAACCAACCGAAACCGATCGTATGCCCATCGCTATCACCATGGCCACGCGCATCTGGAACCAATATATTGTAACCAAAATCATAAAACAACTTAGCGTATGGCGCCATCTGTTCCCAGGAATGATGATAACCATGCGCTAAAATAGCAACCTTAGTCGTGGCTTGCGGCTGCCGAATCAAAATTGCACGCAAAGTTAGCCCATCAGCCGTCGTTATTTGTCGCGGTTCGCGTTTTTGTGCTTGAAACCACTGCTTTTCCAATACCCAGGGATCACTGTTGTCAAAATTCAGATCACGTTGTTTGCGGCTATCTTTACGCCAATTCATCGTTGAACCCTGAAAGGTCAAGTAGCTCCCCAGTAAGAAACCTGCGCTACCAACTAGAGTTGTTGTTAATAAACGTCGCGTTGATCGCTTCAAATTAATGTCCCCCTTGCTTTTGATAATGTCGATATAGCTGATAACTTAAACCTAACGTTGCCGCCATGACCACATCGAATTGCCGATCAGACAACAAATGCCGCCCAATCAATGACGCACGGCTGCCAAAACCACCAACATAGCGTGTGCGCGGCCGCTTAGCTGTCGCCGCACGCTCCATCAAATCGGCAATCACGGTGGGCGCTGAGCCCATTTTAGCAAATAAACTTAGCTGCCCGGCCATTTCACGAACCGCCGCCGTATAAGCACCATGGCCCGATATCTGCGTCAATTTAGCTTTAGCAATGCCAGCCCATTCAGTTTTAGTAGCTCCCGGCTCGATCAACACCACATCAATACCGAATGGCTTAACTTCCATGCGTAACGAATCGCTCATTCCTTCTAACGCGTGCTTAGTACCCATGTACCATGCTGACAACGGCTGATAAATTTTACCACCGATCGAGCTCGTATTAATGATGCGGCCAAAATGCTGGCGCCGCATGATCGGCAGCACCAGCTGAATCAAACGCATCACACCGAAAACATTAACTTCAAATTGCCGCCGACCATCTTTTATTGGCACATCTTCCACCGCACCATACTCACCAAAACCAGCATTATTGATCAAAATATCCAACCGCTGCTCGCGGGTCATGATCTGTTGCACCACATTTTTTAAGGCAGCTTCATCCGTCACATCCAAAGGCAATACATGTACGCCTAAACCAGTTAAATGCTGCATCCGTTCCACGCGCCGCGCCGCCGCATAAACAATAAAACCGCGCTGCCGCAAACGAATCGCAGTCGCTTCACCAATGCCCGATGATGCCCCAGTTAATAGAACAACCTGTTGTGTAAAAGGTCTCATCCGCTCATCCCATTTCTAATTAATTTAATCTGTTGAAAAATTTTTTCAGTCGATTTTAATTTAAAAAGCGCTCTCAATACTTTGAATATAGCGTATTTCCTAGTGAAGTCAAGCAGCATCTGTACTAAGTAGACTGCGGAAAGTGTTATAATTAAACTAGTCAGTTTCAGTGTCAATAATGAAAGAAGGATTAAAGTGGCACAACCTAATAGTACCGCCCCAGTAGAAAATGAGCAAAGTCGGCGCTTTACCGCTGGTGATCAGGTCAATGTAACCAAAGAACAAGGTATTCCCGATTGCACTGGTGTTATCGCCAAGAAATACGTTAACAGCGCGCTAGTCAAACTCGAAGTCGGCGGCAAGATCACGCAAAAGATCATGGAAGAAATCAACGGTCGTTATGTTGTTAGTTATCGGCATTTGAAAAAAAGTAAACCTGCGCTCGACGCAACTAAATAGTTTTTAATAAAAAACAACCAGGCAGCTGGTTGTTTTTTATTTATTTTAAAAATGCAATCGGCCTAAAGTCGGGTTATTATCCCCACTTCAGCCGGATACAATTATTTGCGTAGATGTATATATTTTACAGGTACTGAAGATTTAGCGGGGTTTATCTATAGCAATAATTTTCCCAAATTGCAAGAACAAATTAGCCACGCAATAAATCCCGGCAAGACAGTATTTTCATTGATATTCATATTTTAAAGATTCAATCTTTAGCCAGCGGCAGCGGAGAAAAGCTCTTTTGGGGTTTGGTAACCTGACTGCCGGCGTGGTAAGTTGTTTAGCTTGGCTTCCACTGCTTGGATATCACTAGGGCCTAAAGTATCCATGGACAGGCCCTTAGGCACATCACGACGGATCATTCGATTATGCGCCTCATTTGTGCCTCGTTCTGAAGAGCGGTAAGGGTGGGCATAATAAAGGTCGGCAACCCCGTCAAGCACCGTCCCCGCCGCTGCGAATTCTGCCCCGTTGTCAGCGGTAACGGACTTCATGATGTGCCCGTATTCTTGGCAGATCTTAGCCAGTTCGTAGTTGACTGAATCGGCGTCACGGCCATCAATCAAACGCAGGATCTGACAGCGAGATTGGCGCTCGATCAGCGTTAGAATGACACTTTCTTGGCCGTTACGTTTACCGACTACGGTATCCAACTCAAAGTGACCGAACTCTTGGCGCTGATCAATACTTTTAGGTCGCTCTTCGATACTTCGTCCGGCCAGACGCTTATGCTTGGGTGAATGGTGGTGTTTGGTGCGGCGCCGGTTTTTTTCGAGCAGATCAAGATTACGGACTTCAAGTAGTTGCGCATCGATATAGTGGTATAACGTCTTGGTCGAAACCATCTCCTCAGGTTGATATAAGCCTTCAAGTTTAGCGCGGCCCACCGCGGCATCAGGCGACCAACCGTCTTGGTGCAAATGGGCCGTAAAGTAGTTGATAAAGTCAGCGACACCAGCGAGTTTCAAAGGTCGATGACAGGACATTCGGTTAGCTTCGTATTTGGCCTGTGCCGCTTCTGGCGAGTATTCGCGGTGATATTGCCGTTGACCGTTCACTTTTTTAACTTGGTCGATCTCACCACGGCGTAGTTCATTACTGATTGTTTGATGACAAACGCCGATAACTCTAGCAATTGCGCGGTTAGAGTATCCTTGGCTGTGTAGCGTGGCGATTCTGCCGCGCTCAAATGAAGTTAGGTGGTGACCTTTTTCTCGGACTGTGGTATTCTGTTCTTGCATCAAGACAATAACCTCTTTCATTTTTGTGTTGGAACATCAATGATAACAGAGATTTGTCTTGGTGTTTTTTATTTTTTCAATTAGCTGGATCTAATTGGCTAACTTGATTATAAAACGCGCGTAGCAATAATTTTTATACATAAATGAAGATAAAATTGACAGTAGATTCTCATTTCTGTATAGTGTCTCGGTACGCAAAAAAGCGAGGAGGTGCCAATTTGGCATTCTTAGAATTACACAACATCCACAAGTCCTATTTCTTAGGTAAGGAAGAATTTCCCGTTCTTAAAGGAATCGACCTTAATTTCGAATTAGGCGAATTTGTTTCGATTTTAGGTGAATCTGGTGGCGGTAAATCAACGTTGATGAATATCATCGGTGGACTTGACCGTAACTTTGACGGTGAAGTCCGCGCTGACGGCCAGCTGCTTGATCACAAAAAAGAAAAACAGTTAGACGACTATCGACGTGGCACGATCGGCTATATTTACCAATCGTACAATTTGATCAGCCACTTAAACATCGTCGATAACGTTCTAGTCTCACTAAATATGACCAATCTCAATAATCGTGATAAAAAAGAACGCGCCATCGACTTACTAAAACAAGTCGGTTTAGGCGATCAGTTAAAAAAACACCCCAACCAATTATCTGGTGGCCAGAAGCAGCGGGTCGCAATTGCCCGCGCTTTAGCTAGTAATCCGCAAGTGATCATCGCTGATGAACCAACGGGGGCGCTAGATTCTAAGAATACCGCCGAAGTATTAGAGATTCTAGAAAACATCGCGGCGGAAGGTAAATTGGTCATCACCGTGACCCACTCCCAAGACGTGGCTAATTACGGCACCCGGATTGTCCGCCTCGCTGACGGTAAAATTGAAGACGACACCCGCTTAAAACCAGCTTACGAAACAACCGCTGAACAACCAAATATTAAGCCGAAAGTGTTATCAGCTGGCGCCAGTTACAAAAATGCTTTCCAGCACTTATCCTATAATTTTTGGCGTAATTCCCTGATTATGCTCGGTACGGCAATTGGCTTGTTCGCTGTCTTGCTTTTCAGCGGCATTGGTAATGGTGTCAACGCCTTTATTCAAGACCAAATCAATTCAATGATCAACCCGAACTCGATCACGGTCATGAAAAATCCTACCGGTAAAAAACTGAGTAACACTGAATTTCAGCAGCAACTAGCCCAGTTCGCCGATGATCCAACTAAACTCTTATTTTCAGATCAGCAAGTTAAACAATTAGAAAAAGTTAAAGACGTGGACGATGTTGAAGCTGGCTACCAATTGAACAGCTACACCTTATCCTATAAAAATAAAAACCAAACAAGTTCAGGTATCCAGACGTGGACTAAAGCTTTCGCCAGCGACACGATCAAAAGTGGTCATGCGCCCAAAGATAACGAGATCGTGATCGATAAAGCGCAGGCGATCGCCTTAACTAGCGAAAAAACGTACAAAAAAATGCTTGGTCAAAAAATTAAAGTCACCCTTCCATGGATCAATCAAAGTAATCAACCAGTACAAGTTAGCGCTGAATTAACGATTGCTGGCTTTGCTGACGGTGGTCAAGCAGGTTCGATCACCACCACTAATTACAAAACGATGCGCAACTTATTGCGTGACGCTAAGGCGGACACCCGTACTAACTTTATTTCGGTTAACGTCAAAGACAGCAATGACGTTAAGGCCGTTGCCAATCGGATCCGTGCCCTAAAGGACAACGGTAAATACAATTATGGCGCAGTAACCGTCGGCGATATCCTCGATACCGTCAACCGGTATGTCAGCATTGCATCGATCGTCCTAGCTGCGATCGCCGGTATTTCACTGATTGTTTCCGCATTGATGATCATCGTCACCATGTACATGTCCGTTTCTGAACGGACCAAGGAAATCGGGATTCTCCGTGCTTTAGGTGAACGGAAAAAGGATATCCGTCGCTTATTTACCGCTGAATCGGTTTTGATCGGCTTGTTCTCTGCTGCATTAGCGTTAGTTCTCGCATATGCTGCTAGCTTAGGCCTGAACCATGTGCTTTACGGTATTGTGAAGTTTAATATGGTACAGATCACCCCAGGCAACATTATCTTTACCATTGTCGCCGCGATCGTCATCTCTTTTGTCGCGGCACTACTACCAGCCCGTAAGGCATCGCGCTTGAACCCAATCGACGCATTGTCTGCTGACTAATGATCATGAAAAAGAGCCACTCCAGTTAACGCCGGAGAGGCTCTTTTTGCGTTTCAATTTAAATTTCGTTAGTTTTAAACGTTAAATCGATTGGGGTATAGGTGATCGTATCAGTTGTTTGATCAAGGGCTTTACTAGTGAATGTTGGGCAAGCATAGTCCTGCACGTAGAGTTTGCGTGCAGTCAAGTCATAGCCGCTCCAATACTGTGTATAATCAGTGACCGTTTCGTGTTGCGGTGTGCGCCCTAATCCCTTAGGAATCATAACTGAGCTAAACGTATTATATAACACCGGAATACCCGCTGAACTGGCAAACGGATCAATATTCTTAGCAATCAAAGTTGCCCGTACAAAGCGTGACGGCGAAGTATAATCACCAGGCATGCCAAAGAAGCCATGGCCTGTCCCATTTTCGCTCGGTTCTAATTCTAGATCTGCACCCACTGTCTTTTTTGCTTTATTCAGATTGTCCAAAGAAATATAATTACGCAGGTTAGTCGTATGGTAATCATATTCGGGGCTATTGGTCAACACGCCAACACTATCGTATAACTTAAAAGTACCGTTATCAGTCGATTCCAAAACGACCATTGCGCCAGTTGGATCAATAAATGTATAATGCGCTGGAATCTGTGCCGTTTGACCCATAAATGAGTAAGGCTGATCAACCGAAGCTAACGTCGCCGCTAATTCTTTCACTGCAGCGACATCCTTACATTGAGTTAATATGTATGTAACTAACTCTTCGCCTAAGATCGGCTGCAGCCCTCTTTGTTCCAAATCGTCAGCACTGGCGCGGCCGCACTCCATCAAAACTTGTAAATCGCCTGCTAGGCCGCATTCATTGATGCCATCGTATAGCACCAGCGAATTAGTTAAACCAACACCTAGCGTCGCGTAATTTGATCGCCAAGTCGTACTTTGCCCCGTCATGGTGATATTGGCTGGCATATTAATAATCTGTGATGGCATGTAACCATTCGGATCAGCTGCATGGAAAAACTGACCGGATAATCCATCGTCCGCCCCCAGAACTGATCACCGGTTTCCGATGTAAGCTTAATCGATGTACACATATCAATTCCCCCTCGTAATTTTTAATAAAAAACCGCTTAAAAAAAGTATATTCTTTCAGCAAAAAAATGCCAAACGAACATACTTTAAGGTTAAATCAATGTGGCTGCCGTATGCAGATCAACCGGCTGCGCCTGATACATAAATGCCTGCGTGACAAAACCTTGCCGCAACTCAGGTGTCATCGCCTGCCAGTGAAAGGGATGGATCGGAAACGAGAACAGACTGCCATCACCGTTGATATTCTGCACGTAAAAGATCTGAAAGCGCGGAAATGATAAATTGTCTTCAATTAGCGCTACAATTGCCTGTTCTAACGCATTCGTACGTGGTAAGGCTAGCGTCGCTAATTGGCGCTTGAATTCACTGATTTGTTCAACGGTTAATGGCGCTTGCATAATGGCTTGCTTAGTTGCCGCATACAATGCTAATAATTCAGTCATTGAAACACCGCCTTATTTCGTCAATTTATTTTTCTGAGCATAGGCTAATAGGTTTTGGCAAACTTCATGGGTCAAAATACTGGATGCTGGGCTAACCGGATTGACTTGTTGCCCTTGAACCGCCGCAATAAAAGCACGAATCAGGGGTGCGAAGCCACGGCGTTCCAAATTAGGCGTCCAATCCGGAAATACTTGCTGCGTCGTGACCCCATTTGCTTGGACACTGTACGTTGCTAGATCCGTCACTTGGGCAATACCCTGTGGATTCTGTAATTCAGCCGTTTCACTATTCGCCCCTGCCTGCATATTCAGCAACGCATAGGCAGTCGCAGTCGGCGTTTCCAGCACTACACTGGCCTGCTGCAGCAGACCATCCTGCGCCAAGACACGATAGTGATAATGCGTCGGTGTTTGGCCCAGTAAAAATAGTGCCGTATCTACAACATGAGGCATCAGGTCAAACAACACAAACGGTACCGGCTGTGCAGTTGCGATACGATTCTTCTGTACCAAAACCGTTTGTGCTGGCTGCCGTTCTTGTAACTTGGCATTAAACGGCGCAAACCGCCGATTAAAACCTGCCGTTAATAATAAACCTTGTTGTGCTGCCAGTTGATACAAGCGTTTCACTTCAGCCGCGTTAGCGCTAACTGGTTTATCCACGTAGACATGGACCCCAGCGCGCAAACATTTCTCGATATAGGTTGCGTGAGTCGGTGTCGGCGTGTGAATAAAAATTGCCGTTGGCTGCTGCGCTAATAAGTCATCTAGGTCCGCAGCCGTGTGGGCAAAGCCGAACTTTTGCTGTAAGTTTTTTAATTTTGCTACGTTGCGGGTACATAATACCCAATCAACTTGATCCTGCAATTGTGCCATTACCGGTAGATAGGCCTTTTGGGCGATGTTACCTAACCCGAGTACGCCAATTTTTAACATCTGCTCACCTCATTTATTTTTATTCTAGCGTTTCGTTAGCGCTAACACAACCGATAGACTGCAACGCAACCTACTAATATGTTGCACAAGGATGACTTTGCTACTATAGCGTAATAGCTGGCGCCTTATGCCACACGCTCACTCATTTTATGTTAGTCAGCTATTTTTCGCTATCCCCCGCCCAAAAGCGCTGCAGATTATCCACCAACTGCGCTGCTACGTGATCCGGCGCAACATGGTGTGCCTGCGATAACGCCTGGATTCCAGAATCCATGATCCGTGGATAAGCACTCAACGGTAGTTCTTGATTCAGGGCCCAAGCGATACTATCCATTCCGTCTGACTCCAACAAAACTCTGTTCAGCGGTACCGCATTTAACAAGTAATGAACGCTCTCTTCAGTGGCAAATGACGGCCCAATACTGAAATAGCAGCCTAACGCCAAGTAATCCTCAATATATTCAGTACTAGAATACCAATGCAATAAATACGTGTTAAAATACGTCTTCAAAATTCGTAACGTTTCTTGCTCCATCCCTTTAGTATGGATGATCACTGGCTTATGTGCTTGTTCCGCGTAAGCTAGTTGCTTGGTAAAAATTTGCTGCTGTAGTTGCGGATCTGTTTTAGTCCAAACGTTGTCCAACCCAATTTCACCGATCACCGGTACCTGTGCTAAAATCGGCGCCATGTCAGTCCACGCAACTTGGTCGACCTGCCAGGGATGAATACCAGCACTTAAGCGTAAACGCCGGCTATTACCGACCCAACTTTGATTACGGGTAAACTCTGCTGGTGTGCCACAATTAATCGTGGCGTAGATTTTTTCTCGTTTTAATAGACGAACGTAACTTTGTTCTTCTGTATGCGTATGCGCATCAATTAATTGCATGTTCAAACTCCATTCTAAGTGACCAACTTCTCTTTCAATTCTAACATTAATCTCACTAATTATTTGCCAATTGAAAGCAGATTTACGGTATACTATTACCATTGGAGGGAATTACATGCAAAAATTAGTCAAAATCACAACTATTTTTACGTTAAGTGTGGGATTACTCGGTGCCAGCGCACAGCCAGTTGCGGCGGCTAAAGCTAAAACCGTCAAGGCACAGATCACATTAACGGTTGATCATAAGAAAGTCAGCACCAAAAAAGTGACAACCACCAGCAAGCAAACACTGATGAAAGTCATGAAACAACATTATCAGATCAAGGAAGACAACGGGATGATCACCGCGATCAATGGGCATAAACAGAATACCAAAGCACAAAAGTACTGGCTGTACAAAATCAACGGTAAAGACGCCACTAAAGGGGCTGCTGCAACTTATCTAAAAAACAACGATAAGGTTAGCTTCACGCTAAATGCCAGCAAGTAAATCACGTTATACCCCACGTTACATTGCTGTTGTTTCGTTGATCACAGCATTATGTGTCGTCGGTCGTTACTTATTTCAGTTTCTACCCAATATCCAACCAGTCACCGACATCATTATTTTCATGACCTTGAGTTTTGGCGTCGTTACCGGCGGTTATATCGCGATTCTATCGATCTTGATCTCCAATGTTTTACTTGGTTTTGGGATCTGGACCTTACCACAAATTTTTGCCTATCTCATGGTCGTTGGTCTGACTTGGCTATTTGGACATTGGCCATACTTGCGCCGTCATCTTTGGGTACAAGCGGCGTTCAGTTTATTTGCCGGTTACCTGTACGGTTTCTGCGTTAGTATCGGCCAATACCCACTACTAGGTGGTTGGCCGCAATTTGTCGCTTATTATATTGCCGGGTTGTATTTCGACACCTTCCATGCCGTTGGTAATCTGGTATTGTACTTTATTCTAATTCCACCGTTAAGCAAAATTATTCCCCGCTTGCGGCTAGATTAAGGAGAAAACATGAAAACAATTGACGACTATATCGCAACTTTACCACCGAGGCAGCAGGAAGTGGCACAAATCATGCGCGAACTGCTGCACGACGCAGCGCCACAAGCGATTGAGACTATTGCCTATAATATGCCGGCCATTAAGCAAAATGGTAAAGTATTGGTTTATTTTGCCCCGACAAAGCAGCATTTAGGCTTCTACCCAACACCAGAACCAATCGTAGCTTTTGCGGAACAACTACGCGGTTATCAAACCAGCAAAGGGACGATTCAGTTACCTTACGATCAACCGCTGCCGGTAAAATTAATCAAGCAAATTGTCGCTTACCGAATCAAGCAAGTTAATGATTAGTCACTCCCCTCTGCAGCTTTTGTGCTGAGGGGATTTTTTATTTAGATAAGTATTTGGCTAATTTTGGCGTATGTTATCGATAATGACTTTGTTTTTTTCTGATCACCGCACATATTGATTGCCGGACATGCCGGTAAAAGTAGGGTTTCGTAATATCGCTGCTGATTTACTGGGCAAACAACTGAAAGTCCACGTAGTTGGCACTAAAAAAAGACCGTTAAGGAACTACGACATAGCGCAGCTTCTTAACGGTCTCCCGAATATTATAGTTAAAGTATCTCAACGTACTAAAGTTAATAACCACGGTGTAACATAGCTTTCAATCGCTGCAGCCAATAATAAACCAGGCACCACAATCATCAGATACCAACGCAGCAGCGGTCGGATAAACGGCCACCATGGTAAACGACCAATCCAATCATAACGGCGTTTGCGCCAATTGCGCGTACGACTACGAATATAGTAATTTAACTGGCTAGCTAAGGCCAACGCAAAGGCAAAACAAGAAATCTCAAAAATACCATGCGGTACTAAACCCGCTAAAATCAGCATTCCCACACGTGTTTGTCCCGCGTTCACATAAAGCACAAGGCCGATACTCGCTGCCGTTCCAACTAAATTAAGCCAGTATAATAGCGGCACAGGAATCAAGCTTAGCATAAATACAATCAAAACTGCCCGTTCATTATGCCAAGCAATTCGCAAAAACATTTGCCAGTTAGAATCACTTTTAATACCGCTAACTGCACGCTTCAAAGCTCGTTGAATCGTCGTTATATCTGGTTGTGCCCATGCTAAAACCATATAGATCAGCGCCGCGACAATAATCAATGCCGCCCATGCACTCAATAAATTAGTCCAGATTTGCCGGCGGCGCCATTGTCGTAGCTCGGTCGTTTTGTCCATAAGTCACCTACTTTTTCTTTTTAGGCAACTTATTGGCGCTATCAGTTTTAACCACTAATACATCCGTGATTGCCGCTCGATTAACGTACGACGCCACTGAACCGATCAGCATCCGCTCAACTGCATTTAAACCAGTTGCACCGATCATGATCAGATCATTTTTATGCTCCTGTGGAAAATCGCGGGCAATGACCGTTTTCGGATTGCCAAAGCGAATATGAATGTCAATATCATGAAAATCACTATCTTTTTCGATTCGAGTCACTAAGTTATCTAAATAAGTTTTCACATCTTCAGACATTTTATAGATGACGTCACCATCGACAAAGCTGGAATAGCTGACCTCAAATTGTTGCGTAGCCAAAACGTCCAACACATCCAAATGTGCCTCGTTGCGTTTGGCAACCTCAACAGCCTTTGCCAAAGCTAATTCTGCTTCTTCAGAACCATCAACTGGTACTAAAATATTCCGATATTCTTGTAGCATAGCGATCATCCTCCTTGTGCTGATGTTTACACTTACATTATAGTCCAAATCCGTAAATTATGCCGCATACAAAATATCACACGCCGCGTTCATTTGCGTTTATGACTTGCAACTAAGGCTAACCCAGCATCAAGCAACATCCCGATTGCCATCATATACATCGCCAACATATTCTGTCCAAAGGCAACCGCCACCAACAAGACAAGATAAAAAACAAAGAAAAATAAGGCTAAATGACGTGAACGGCCCATGACCATCACTTCCTTTTACATCTTCATGCCCATTTTAGCGTAAGATTCCATACCACCCATCCAGAGCTGATCCATTGGAACACCACGCTCTTCAGATAGAGCCTGCATCATCGTATCCATGTCCATTAATTTATAACTAGGATTAGGATCAGCAGCAGTATACGCCAAAATTTGTGCCATCATGCCACCATCTTCGTGTTCGATAATATGGCAATGGTACATGTATAGTCCCGGTAGATCGAATTTAACTTTGATACGCACAGTTTCACCAGGGTTAACACCCACCGTATCCTTATACCCGTGTTCGTTAGGATATGGTTCGTGCCCATTACGTGAGATCACCGTAAATTGGGTACCATGCATATGGAAAGGATGAACCATACCACCATTCATCGTGTTGGTGTTAGTAATATCCCAATACTGAACATCGCCAACTTTTTGTCGTGCATCGATCCGCTGCATCGCAAATTTTTTACCATCGATCATGACTTCTTCGTCCATCCCCGACATCACAACTTTACGGACTGGTAAGCCTGGTGTAACTGTCGGATCAGCAATATCGACTAAATGCTCAGGCAGTTGCGTTTCATCAGTTGCAAATTGATGCACACGGAAACGAACTAACGGTACATCATCAGAATACAAAGTGACTTCATCGCCCGGTTTATATTGACTAAAATCAACGATCACTTCGGCCCGCTCCGCACAGGTCAGCATTAATTTAGTCAATTTGACTGGTGCCGGCATGATCCCACCGTCAGAGCCGATCTGAGTAAAGGCCAAGTCATCACTAAAGTGCAACCGCCATTCACGCCGATTAGCACCATCTAAGATTCGCAAGCGCAGTCGTTGTGTAGTGACATCAAAGTAAGGATTAACCGTGCCATTGATCAAAGCAGTTGGTCCCTGAACGCCATCGGGATCATAGTCAGCGCGATAATCCCACTGGTTATTTTCGTGAAAGCGCCGATCTTGCAAAATTAACGGAATATCGTCAATACCCCAATTACGTGGAAATGGCAATTTAGCTTCAACTTCGTCCTTAACTAAAACCATAGCGGCTAAACCATGATAAACTTGAGCGGCAGTTTCTGGACAAGGATGGGCGTGCAGCCAGACCGTTGCCGCTGGTTGATCAAGCGTAAAGTCGATCTGGCTACTTTTACCAGGATAGACGGGCGCGTGGCAGCCACCATCTACGTAGGGACCGATCACGTTGAGACCATGCCAGTGAAAGGTCGTTAGCTCCGGGAGTTCATTTTTTAAAGTGACGTGAATGTGCTTACCTTTTTCAAAAACGATCGTCTGACCCAAAACACTATTGTTGTAACCCCAGGTTTTCGTTTTTGCGCCGGGCAGAAATTGCGTTTCACCAGTTTGCGCTACCACGGTATAATAAGTATCCGTGGCGGTCTCCTTATCTGGTTTGAGTAGTGGTGGTACGTTCAATGGCTGCTGTGGGACCTTTGCCTCTTCTAATGGAACGTAGCCGCCATCATGAGTATTAAACGCGGGCTCATCGAAGAAATAATCAGTATAAACCTTATCAGACATCACAATCGTCCTTTCCAAACTCATTTTGTATTCACTTTCATTATAACACTACATCCAAAACTTAAAAGTTTGGTAAGCCGAATTACATGCGTATTTATTGAGTTAAGCGGCCAGCCCTTGCTACACTATCCATATCATAGAGGAGGTTGCTAAATGACTGATAACAAATTAATCGCTGTCCTTGTCACTAACGGTGTTGAAGATGTTGAGCTCACTAGCCCACGTGAAGCGCTAAGTAAGGAAGGGTACCAATTCTGTTTGATCGGCCAACGTGCTGGCGAGATCATTCAAGGTAAGAAAGGCACGCCATTCTTGATCGATAAAGGGATCGATGACGTGCAACCTCAAGATTTCCGAGCATTATTTTTACCTGGTGGCTTTTCACCCGACCAATTACGAGGTGATCAACGCTTTGTCGACTTTACCAAGGCCTTTCTGGACCAAAAGCGGCAAATCTTTGCTATTTGTCATGGTCCGCAATTGTTTATCCAAACTGGGCTGACCGCACAATTAGAACTCACCGCCTACAAAACCGTCCAACCAGACTTGGCTTACGCTGGCGCAACGGTAAAAAATCAGCCCGTTGTTGTTAGTGACCATTTGATTACCAGCCGTAATCCTAATGATTTACCCGCCTTCAATCAGGCGATTGTTTCCGCATTAACTGAATAACAAAAAAGCATCCAGCGACTCTGGATGCTTTTTTGTTATAGTATTAGCGCTTTTTCAAACAAACGCTAAGCCATAACGCCTATAGTTTGTAAAATCAGATAGACGTTCAAGATGATCAAGATAATTGCGATGATCCAAGCAATGTACTTGACCCAACTGCGATTTGCATAATCTCCCATCAGATCCTTGTTACTCGTGAAAATAACTAGTGGAATGATGGCAAATGGTAGCGCAACACTCAAGAATACCTGAGAGAACGTCAGTAGATTTTCAATTCGCGCTTCGTTGCCATGATAGTAGATCGCAAAAATCAATACTGGCAAAACTGAAAGCAAACGGGTCAACAAACGCTGCGCCCATAGTGGCATTTTTAAATGAATGAAGCCTTCCATAATGATCTGGCCGGATAAGGTCCCGGTAATCGTCGAACTTTGCCCCGATGATAGTAAGGCAATGGCGAACAAGCTACTTAGCAATGGACTCGCAATCGCGCCGACAATATTTTTATCATTTAAAGCATTAAATAAATCGACGAACCGACCTAAGTCGCTATTAGTCCCAAAGAACAATGCCGCCCCTAAGATCAACAGTAAACTGTTCACAACAAAGGCTAACGTTAGCTGAATATTAGAGTCAGCAACGGTAAAGCGAATCGCTTTGGCCAAACTCTTTTTATCAGTCCGATCGTACTTCCGCGTCTGTGAAATGGATGAGCCCAAATACAAGTTATGCGGCATAACCGTTGCACCGACAATACCTAATGACAAGTACAACATACCTTTGTTGGTCATGATATCAATATTAGGTACATAACCGGCAAAAATCTGCGGAATGTCTGGCCGTGCAAGAATTACTTCATAGGTGAAGACGATCAAAATGATCGCCACTAAACCGGCAACAATGGCTTCAATCTTGCGAAAGCCTAACTTCATCAATAATAATAGCAATAAAACGTCAAATGCAGTGATGATGATGCCGACGATCAGTGGAAACCCGAAAAGTAATTTCAGCGCGATCCCGGAACCAATGATCTCGGCCATATCGGTGGCCATGATTGCTAGCTCGGTGACGATCCACAGGAAGATCCCCATACCTTTACTCGTACGTTCCCGGGTCAACTGCGCTAAATCTTTCCCGGTGACGATCCCTAACCGCGCCGCCATAGCTTGTAGCAACATGGCAATCAAACTAGAGATCAAGATCACCGTTAGCAAGGTGTATTTATATTGTGCCCCACCGGCGATCGAGGTGATCCAGTTACCTGGATCCATGTATCCTACGGCAACCAGCGTCCCTGGCCCAGTGAAGGCTAACAGCGTCCGCCAATAACCGGCGTTCTCTGGCACCTCAACACTACCGTTTACTTCATCCAAACTCTTGTTATCACTATCAGTGGTATACAAGAAATGTTTCTTCTCCCGCGGCGATTTCTTCGTTGGTTGTTGACTCATTTCAAGCCCTCTCTTCCAGTTAATTTTTCAATGTAGTGCAGTAACATCAGGCAATAATTAAGGTGCCGCTGCTACTGGATAACTGAGTTAATTCCGAATTACAGTGTACCGCTTTACCGGTGGATGTCAAACGGATATTAAAATTTGATGCCGAATCAATGATGCTTTCATGAAAATGCCGTGATTATTTTCATTTGATCCCAGACCCATATCAAATTTAGCACATAATCAGTTGAATAGATAGTTTCGGACCTTATCATAAGTCCACTACACATTGTACACTAAAATATGTTAAAGTAAATAAAAAGTTTAGGCTAACTTAACTTTTTATATTTAAGCGTTAAATTAATCATCAAAGTAACGCGTAAATGCGATTATTAGACTAGATTTTTTGAATCACTTCGCGTACGCTGAGAACAAATAGTTTAACCCTAAAAGGAGTGATCTGATGCATAATTTAGCAATATTGGCGGTCATACTAGGCTTACTGGGTTTTATCGGCTTCATTTGGCAAGCCTTAAAATTACCCCGCGAGCAGCGCTCATTAAAAAGTGTCTTTAATATCTATGGTTCTTGGCTGATCAATCCGATCAGTTGGTTGTTTATCGTGTCATTAGTCCTGATTTTCTATGTTTATTGGAATCGTTAAAATAGTATGCATATAAAAAAGGCTCGATCCAACGCGGATCTGAGCCTTTTTAACCGCCTTTAACTTGAACGATACCGTAGAATAATTCTAGTAGGTCACGTAAATTCTTTGTGATCGATTTACCGTTTTCCCACTGATAATTTGGCGTTTCAGTTAAAGCATCATCAGGCAAAGCCTGACTAGTGATCACTAGATCAGCCGGATAAGTTAAGCCGTCAATAAACTTAAGCGCAAAGGGACTAAATGATTTCAAACAATTGATCACCCGATTATGAATTGACGGATCAACTGCTAGCCACAAACAAACCGTTAATTCTTGTACTTCGATGAATGGTGCTAAAATCAACGACAGATTCGTCGTTAACAACTGCACCTGCCGCGCTGGCAACAAAGGTAAACTCAGGCGGATCGCTTGCTTGATCTCGGCAGTCTGTTTACTCGCCGGTGGTGTCATCAATGACCAGATCACAACCGGCAGATCACAAGTGATCACATAGCTGACACAAGCATTCAAATAACTGCCTAACCCAGTGTAATAATGTGTTGACGAAGTTAAATTCAGATCGGCGATCAAGCGCTCGCTCAATCCTTCAATGGTATGCCAATTCGCAACTTTTGCTGGCGGCCAGAAATAAGGTGAATGGCGCAGAATTTCATTTAGCCAAGTCAATTCACGAACCAATTCCGACTCAGAAAAGTTCATTTCTGTGGCTAAATTACTTAAAACAGTCGTTTGTGTGATTTCAATTAATTGAACGTAACCAATTTTGTCAATCATAAAGCCATTTAAAATACGCCCTAAGGTGACTTGAATATAGGCCAACTGCATCGCCTGCCGGGGTGATTGCGCCGTGGCCGGTAAATTAAAATATTTACTAGCACTCGGCAGCCATTGCTTGATCTCTGGCATCAGCTCAGACACGTCTTCAGCGACATCAGAAAAAAGATACCAGTAGAAAAGCCTGATCTGCCGCTCATCCCCACGTAAACGAACATGACTGAGATCAAGGCGAATATCGCGCTGCGCCAAAAAAGTCTTCAAGTTTTTCAGACGCCGCTGCAAGGTGGATCGACTAATCGATAAGTCACTTAAGATCTGATCTAATGAAGTCACATCTGCCTGATAGGTCGCATAGATAATCTGATAAGGCACTGATTGTTTGATCAATAATTGTCTATACGCACTCGCGCTCATTGAATAGCGCTGATCAGGTGGTGCATCAGTCGTCAGATCAGTAGGTAACGATCGAAAAGTACGATAAAACTCAACATAGCTCATACCATCTTGTTCCGCCAATGCGGCCAGATTTAAATCTCCAGCAATATTAGTTGCACGAAACACCTTAAGCTCGCGTTGTTTTTGTGGCGTTAAGAATACGTTATCCAGCATCAGTCAGTAATCACTCCTTTTTAATTAAATACGGATCAAGTTGGTAGCCAATATTGACATTAGAAAAAATAATCTGTTCTATTAGCCGACGTTAATCACTTGTCTACAAGTATACATTACTCTACTGAATTTTCACCTCATGATTGACCCAAAAAATGTACTTTAGTGATAAAAATGCAGAAAAACAGGTGGATTTTCCCAATGTTAACGAGGTTTATACGTACCAATATCAAATATACATTATTTTTAAAAAAAATACAAAAAACCATTAAATCAGCCCATAACTGATTTAATGGTTTAATTGTTTATGTGGTGTTGTTTTGACTCGCGCTTTCTTTTGTTTACCATAATGAATCAATAAAGTGATCCCAATTGCGGCAATCAAAATAGCGACAAACCAACTAGCTGGGATCTCAATATTAATTTGCGGAATGGCTAGGAATAATTTTACCGCAATGATGGCAATTAAATAATAAGCCATCGATTCCAATTCAGGAATATACCGCATCACTTTCAGAATCAACTGAGCAACCCCACGCATGACTAAAATACCGATCAAACCGCCGATCAACACGATAATCGGTTTACTTGAAACTGCCAATGCTGCTAGAATTGAATCAACTGAAAAAATGGCGTCCATAAAAACGATCTGTATAACTGCTTGCCATAATTTGCTACTACCACCCGTTTTTTGCTGCTGATTGTGCCGCTGGTAAAAAAAGTGTACTGACAAATATAACAGATAAATTGCCCCGACAACTTTGATCCACCAAACTTTGATCAGAAAAGTGCCCAGCCCGATCATCAAGAAGCGCATAACATATGAACCCCATAGCCCATAAATCAACGCTTTTTCCTTTTGCCGCAGCGTCGGTAACTTTTGCGTTTGTGCCGCTAAAACAACTGCATTATCCACCGACAATAAACACTCGATCATGATCAATGAAAAAATAATCGCCCAATCAGCCCCTGAGGTCACGACATTTTCCCAAGCGTGCAGGCTAAAAAACGGCCCGTACAGCTCGACTAACCAGTGTAACATGTAGACCCTCCCTTTGCTTCTGTTCTATAGTGTAGCATAGTTTTTCAGAAAACAAAGGTGCCAGTATGAAAACTTAACTAAAAGGCCATTTAGTGTCCATGCCTAAAGTTTAGCAAACACTGGATAAACCGCCATATCAAGCAAATGCTTATCAAAAGCATTGCGCGCCTCTTCAGCAGTATTTAGCTGACCAGTGAAAATTGGTCGTTCAGTATCCAAGGCAAAAATACGGAACAAATATTCATGGTAGCCAGTATTCTGCACTGGGGCCACACCGCGGAAACGATGCATCGTTTTTTGTTGCTGCGGTGCATCTGCTGCGATCCGCTTTATGTCCGGTACTAATGGCATAACGGTCCAGTAGCTATAACCAGCATTTAATGGATGTTCGTCAGTAAAGAACAAAGCCATTGATTTGGTACCTGCCGGGATACCATCCCATTCCAACGTTGGTAATTGTGCCTGCCCACCAATGTCCTTCGCCATAAACTGTTTGGGCAACACACTAAAAGGTGCAAACTCACGCGCAGCGATCTGGAAAGTTTCGTTCTCCAAACCTTCAAACACCAACAGACGATTTTCATCAAACCACTCATAAATATGTTGGGTCACCACCGCTACAAAAAAGGTAGTTACGTAGATTTCCTGATTAGTCCCAAACGGCGCCGCGTCCAAATGGTAGGTCACCCCATTCAACCGTAATGTCTGTGTTCCAATGGTAAAATCAAACAAATTACCTTTGTAAGTGCCATTAACATTAAAGCCTTGCATCTGAATCGGCTGTTTAATTTCTTTGAATAACGTTTTTAGTGGTACATAAATTTGTGAATTCGACATGATGCCCGTTGCCGATATTTCTAGATCGTCGATCACGATTTTTACCGGTAAATTCCACTGATAGTAGCTCCGTAGTCGTGCTTCAATTGCTTCAGCCATGTTGGTCATCCTATTCTACTTATTTTGATCCGAATTTCCGGACTAGTTTTATTATAAGCGAAAGCGCTGAAGCTTGACTACCACTGCGCGTGAATTTAAGGATTTTGTGAGAAAATAATATCGTCAAAATTTAGAAACTCAATTAATCCAGACAAGCTCACCTTTAAGCCCCATTTAAGCTCACCCCATTATGCTTGCTAATATCAATTAAAGGGAGCTGATCAATCATGAAAAAACACGTTATCTTAGGTGCTATTATCGGATTAAGTTTGTTGGGCAGCATGCCACACTCACCAGTCCAAGCGGCGGTGGTCACAACTAGCAGCGCGCCAATGATCACAACGACCCAATTAACCACAACGCCGATGATACCAAAAGCTAATCCGTATGCCGGCTTAACGACCACCAATGAGGCCATCGTTTACACCACCCAAAGTAGCGTCACGATCGAAACCAGCGGCCGCACCAAGGTCATTTAAAAGAAGGCCTTGCTGACCACGATCACGAACACTAGTAAAATACACGACGCACTGCCGGCAGCTAAAAAGGCTTTGCCGCCGCGTTGGCCGATCACACGGAAATTAACGCTCATCCCTAGCGCCGCCATCGCCATGCCTAAAAAGAGGTAGGCCAACTTAACTAAAGCGGCCAGTGTTGCCGCGCCTAAAGGCAAAAAGGTACCGCAAATACTAGCTAAAATGAAGCCGCCCATGAACCACGGAATCGGTAATTTATGCGCGCCAGCCGCCGTGTTTAACTGATTTTTGCGTTGGTACCAGATGCCAATGATCAAAGCCGCTGGCGCCAGCAGTAGTACCCGCGATAATTTGGTGATGATCGCTGTATCGAGGCTGACTGGCCCGCCAGCGCTACCGGCAGCGACTGCATGAGCAATCTCGTGTAGCGAACCACCCGTCATAATACCAAACTGTTGTGGCGTCATGTGTAATAGCGGCTTTAGTCCTAACTCGATCAGTGTAAAAACGGTCCCCAAAATAGCGACGATCGCCACTGCCAACACTTCATCCTCACGCTTTTGCTCTGCTTGCGCCGACGTAGCAGGTAATTGAGGTGAGATGCCCATCACCGCCGCAGCACCGCAGATACCCGTACCACTGGCGGCTAAAATTGCTAATCGCTGCGACACTCCTAATTTACGTGCTAATTTATAAGTTAATGTGATCGTGCCGCTGACCACAAAAATCGCCAACAAAATCGTCTTTACCCCCGCTTGCGCCAAATCGATCAAATTCAATTTGAAGCCCAGCAAAATAATTCCTAACCGCAAAAATTTATTGGAAATAAAGCCGATCCCCGCCTGAGCCTGCTGCACTACCGGCTGAAAAACTTGCAATATCATCCCTAAAACCAGGGCTAAAACCAACGCACCAATTACTTGTAAATACGGGAAGCCCGCTAAAAAGCTCCCCAACAGTGAACAAAATAACGTTAACGCCACCGCCAAATAAAATCGACCTGATTTTAATAAAACTAACATGATCAAACGCTCCTTCCATAATTATTTAAGCTTAGCAGTTAATTTCTATAAGAAAAAATTAGTAATTATTGTATGCTAATAAATTTAGCTTATAATCAGAAAGGGAGGTGCGTTATGTTAGATCGAAAAATGTATACTTTTGCACGCTTGGCTCAGACAGGCTCCTACACGGCCACGGCACAGCAGCTTTTTGTGACCCAGCCAGCAGTGACTCAACAGATCAAAGCACTCGAAAATGAACTAGGACTAGTGTTAGTCAGCTATGAGCATGCCCAATTAACGATCACACCAGCCGGCCAGCAGTTAGCCGACTACATCAATAAAATCGACCACGAAAGCCAAAAACTATTAACGCAACTACAAACGCCAGCACAACCAATAATCAAACTCGGCTGCACCCGTTCATTAAGTGCTTTTCTACTGACTAGTGTTTTACAACAATTACAGGACCAAGGGCAACAGATCCGCTGCCAAATTGCCAATACCGATACCATTTTAAAGGCTTTGACCGCCGGCACGATCGATTTTGGCTTAGTGGAAGGTAATTTTGATAAAAATAAATTTGCTTCTATCCGACTACGCCGTGAACCCTTTATCGGCGTGACTTTTGCGAATAATCCATTGCTTAAACAAAAACAGCCACTTAACCTAAATGAGTTATTAACACAAACCCTGCTAGTGCGCGAACCCGGTTCTGGCACACGGGAAATTTTTGCAAACTGGCTTACCATGCAAAACGCGCAGATCACGGATTTCAAACAAGTGATCGAGATCGCCACGCCAACGCCGATCATCCAATTATTGACTGCTGGCTGCGGAATTAGTTTCATGTATCAATCACTGGTCACCACTGAATTAGCCCATGGTCAACTGGTCAAATTATCCGTGCGCGGTTTTGAATTACAGCACGAGATCAACCTAGTTTATCCAAAAGATAGCTATTTTGCAGCACAGTACCAGGCAATTGCAGCGCAAGTGATACAATAACGGCCAAAATTAAAAAACGACCCGTTAGTGACAATACTCAAGCCACTAACGGGTCGCAAAATAAGACTATTTTTATTTGAACTGGAAGCAGCAACTAAAAGGTTGCGTTTAGTCGCTTTAATTAACACCATCCGTCCATGAATACGTGATCGTCGCGTTATAATCACCAGGTTGAATGCTGGTGCCAGCTAACTGAAGTTGGATGTTTTTAAAAGTATACGCCATCGTTGTTTGTTTACTAGGGTCCGTCTGAAAACTACTTAAGTAAGATGCAAATTGAGGCAATGTAGACCGTAGCCAGATAAACATGAGCGAGCTTATCATAACGCGTTGCAATCCTACGAAAGTTCTTCAACTGATTGAAGAAGTTCTCAATCAAATGGCGCTCACAATAAACGTGGTAATCACAGGTCCACTTGTCTTTGGTATTTTCCTTTGGCGGAATGGTATAGACGCCTGCTTTATCTTCAATATACTGGCGAAGTTTCGCGGTGCCATAGGCTTTATCCGCGATAATATTTGATTGAGAAATATCGAAGCCTTCCAGCTACTCACTGGCAACTTGGCTATCATGTACTTGACCACCTGTTAGGCGAAAACCCAAGGGATTCCCTAATCCGTCAACGAGTGCGTGAATCTTGGTCGTTCGGCCACCTCGACTTAGTCCAATAGCTTGATTTTCGACCATACATTCGGCGTTTTTTTTGCCCCAGTGGCCTTTTGATGCGCTCGAACGATCGTTGAATCTAAGCTCAAGTTTTCCATGTCGGGATCGTCAATCAATTCGAGAAAAACCTGTTCGAACAAACCTGAACTTACCCAGGCTCGGAAGCGACTATACACCGTTTTCCAAGAGCCATAGCGTTCAGGTAGATCACGCCAAGGAGCCCCGCTGCGCATGAGCCAGAGGATAGCGTTGAGGGCGGTACGGTTGTCTAGGCTTGATGGACGGCCAGTCCGGTATGGCGGGAAGTATCCTTTGATTCGGTCCCACTGAGCATCTTCCAGTTCATATCGTTTAGGTGTTGTCATCGGAATGCCTCGATTCGTTTTTCCTCAGATTATACCTGAATTTTTAGTTTTCAGACAGTCCCTAGTTTATCGTTGCATTGTGTACTCACTTATTCTCTTGAATTTGCTGGTTCGCTATCGTTTAACCATCAATTAATATAATCCGCCGATTAATATTAATTTCCTCCTTAATAAGGCGGTACTGTCAAACGTACCCGATTTTGTCTAGTTTTAATTATTGTTTCTAATGGTTTTGTATTATCTAAGTGAAATTAAAAAACACCCGGACCAATTCTTCTGTTATCCTTGGTGTGCAACCAACAAGAATTCCAAGAAAGAAGGAGATCCGAGTGCTTACACCATTATTAACTTATTTAGTCCAAATAATCAAGTTCCAACGTGCATTGATCATCTTTTTGTTGGCCCAGCTGATTGATATTTTTGACCATTCGCGCTTGCCCAGCACCGATAAACCAACCTATAAACGCTTTAATCAATTTCAAGTTGACGATAAATTACCAATTTTAGCAGCCGATATTGGTCCAGAATCACTTAATTATGAGCAACTGATCATTGACTACATGACCAAAACCGGCAAAGATCTAAAACCAATTCGGCGCCGACAAGGCACCGTGATCACGTTCCAGAACCAACGTTGCCCACGCTGTAATGCCCCAAGCGACTATCTATACGCTAATAACGGTAAAGGTAATCAGCTTAAGTGTAAGATCTGCGCTTTTAGCTTCCAAAATGGTGATGCGCAGAAGAAGAAAGCGGTGGTACTTCGTTGCCCATACTGCCAACATCGATTGGAAGCTCATCACCACCGTAGTAACTTCGATGTGTTACGTTGTCCTAATGACCAATGTTCATTTCGTTTAAAACAAATCAAGCAGTTATCCGTAGCTGAAGCCAAACAATTCAAGGAACAGCCATCTAGCTTCAAAGTACGCTACACTTTCCGTAACTTTAAATTCGATCTCAAAGGCTTAGCGGCTAGTTCGCCAGTTCAAGCCAAGGTCGATTTGAGTAAGATCCAAGCCAGCCCTGAGGTTTTAGGGCTTGTCCTGACCTATCACATTAACTATGGCCTGTCGGCCCGTCGTACCGCAGCCATCATGTACGACGTTCACGGCGTTAAGATCTCCCACCAAACCATTCACAACTACGAAGAGGCGGTAGCGACCGTTATTCGACCATTCTGGGCTAACTATCCTTACGAACTTTCCAACCAATTAGTTGGTGATGAGACTTACGTCAAGGTCAAAGGTAAGTGGAACTATATCTTTTACTTTTACGACGCGGTTAAAAAGCTAATTCTAGCCGACTATATAACGCCCAACCGCACAACTGAATCAGCGGTCGTTGCCATCAATCAAGTCCTACAGAAGATGTCCGAACGTCCAGCCGACCTACAGTTCGTAGTCGACGCCAATCCCATTTATCAAGTAGCACAACTTTATTTTGCTCAACAAGGGATCAATTTTAAAATCAAGCAAGTAGTAGGGTTGACCAACAAAGATCCAATCAGTAAAGAGTATCGTTTCTTGAAACAAACAATTGAGCGTTTAAACCGTAGTTTTAAGGGCAATTATCGGTCGGCCACTGGTTTTAACTCACCAACCGGTTCAGCCAGTTATACCGCCTTATATTCAGCGGCTTATAACTTTTTACGCCCGCACGAAGCGCTAGATTATAAGGTGCCGGTACACCTACCAGAGCTGGACAATAAACCGCGCATGTACGATAAATGGTTGGCCTTGATTGATCTAGCACAAAGCCAATTACCAACTGCATAAGCAAGCATTAGTTTAGGACTAGAATCAAACTTGTCTAAGCTGACTTTGTGTTGCCTCGAAACGGGCGATTGGCCGGATTAATACTGTGCGCGTACAGAACTAACCAACTAGACCACTCAATCCTTAAGTCGATTTCTACAGTTGCATCTACACCACCTTCTGAACCACGGTTTTCATAGAACTTTTGACGTTACCAATAAGGCCAAAACCTATGTGTGCGGAGCAGAAAAAAAGAGCCAACACCATTAAATTCACTAATGGTGTTAGCCCCGTTAATAATAATTAAATATTTAGTTAATCCGCCAAAAAGCCGTGCTCAACAATATCCATCAGCGCCATCGCCTGCTCAACGATTCCATCAAAATCAGCCACTTTAAGCTGCGGATTCGCCTGGATCATCACTTTGCTTTGCTCGCCGATAAAATTAGAGATCGCCAAGATCATCGCCTGCACATCATCCCGCTTAACGCCAGAACGTAACGGCAGTCGGTCGATAACTGGGGTCACTAATAAAGGTACCGAATTGGCCAAAACGCTGCGCCAGATTTCCTGCATCTGCGGCCGTAGTTTTTCCGGCAACGCATTGGTATCACCGTAGGCCTGCATCGCCAGCGTAAATTCATCCGGGTACTGTAATTGCATTTTAATTTTATAGCGCAGCGCACGTACGATCATGGTTTTCAAATCGGTGGCGTCTTGCCAGACACTCAAGTCCGCCGCTTGATTGATCTTATCAAAAGTCCGGCGAACTGTTTCCAAATAAAGATTAGCTTTTGATTTAAAATAGTGAAAGATCAGCCCTTTGGAAACATCGGCTTGTGTGGCAATGTCGTCAGTTTTTGTGTCCCGGTAACCATGTTGTGCAAATTCATGCATTGCCACGTCAATAATTCTTGCTTTCTTTTCTGGATCGATCGGTTGTCTTGTTTTTGCCATAAACTGCCTTCTCCCTACTACACAATTAATGATAGCTTATTAACGTTTAATTGGCTGCCTTTTTTAGCTGTTTTAGCGCAAAAGTACTGTTATTTATCGCTGCTAATTTACTAACAGGTCACGGCGAGCGTACGTGAGATACCCGGTAAGAATCAAAATCAAGCCCAAAGCGGTCATCCAACCAGCGGTATCCCACGCAACTGCATTGATCGGCACTTGATTGACCCAACCGTATGGCGAAATACGAGTCGCCCATTTAGGAAAGTCTAGTAACGGACCAAGGTACAGCGAGATCAGCCCATAAACCGGAATCGCCCAGGCAATATTTTGCAGCTTAGGCGCTAGCCCAGCCAGTAACGCCGCAATACCAAAAGTAACGATCAGCGCCGGCGCGTAACCCCAGAATGCCCGCATGAAGCGGCTAACAGCCAAGGCTTCATCGCCCATTGACGCCGCGCCAGCCACGTACATCCCTAGAATGCCCAGCAACAAAGCAATCACGGCACTGACCAAGCCAAAGGCCACGATACTGAGATACAAGTGCCCGCGGGAAACTGCCTTGGCGTGCAGCTGCTCAAAATAGCCGTTGCGTTCATCGCGATTAAGCCGGAACAAAATGATCAAACCAGGAACTGTCGCTAATACAACAAAGATGATCACTAATTTATTGGCAAAAGCCAGCACGATAGCGCGATTGGCCTGGGTCACCGCTGTAGTACCGATCAATTTAGCCATGGTTGGATTGGTTTTCATCAAATCGCCGGCAGTGCCAAAAATCGAGCCGTAGGTGGCACCAAGAATAAACAACGCCACTAGCCAAATAATTGTACTAGTGCACTCCAAACGTGCAATCAGGGTCAATGGACCACGCAATAGGCTTGAAGCACGACTGCGGCCAGCCCGTTGTGGCAACAAGCCAGCACCAACATCACGGGTCGCCCCTAGTGTAATTGCCATTCCGCCGACAAGTCCGATCAAGATCAGCATCAAGCCCACCGGCCACCAAATATTCTGACCATAAATATCTAACTTCTCGATCCAGCCATAAATCGTCCACCAAGTTAGATCCGTATTTTGAATATCAGTCACCATGCGCGCAACAAATAAGAGCCCAAGAATTAAATAACTTAAAATCGTGGCGCTACGACTGGAACTGGCTAGTTGTGCGGCTAGTAGCGAAAAAGCCCCAAACATCAGCCCAAATGCAGCTAAACTGAATCCAAACAGCCAGTTTCCTGCGGCATTAATACCTGACATACCAGAAACTTGTAATCCCACCGCTTCAAGCACGCCAGCAATCAAGTTGATCAATACCAATTCAAGAATAGCCGCAGTCAGACTAGCATTCCGACCAGTGGCCCGCGCTCTGACCAATTCAGTGACGCCAGACTCTTCATCGGTACGTGTGGCGTGGATCGCAAAATAGATATTCATTATCGCCACGAATAACCCCATGAAGACCATCATTTCAGCTGCGTAAACGCTTGCCACTGTGTACGGCTTTTCTGCAGTAAAGGGACCTAGCAGCGATACCATTGCCGGTGTGCGTAAAGTTGTAATGATCGAGTTCATGGCCTTGCTTGAGCCGTACAGCGTATCAAATTTACCGGCAGCCCCCGCCATCAAGCCAACAACCCCGATCAACCACAGCATAATTTTTAACCAGTCACGACGTAAATAAACCCGCAGCAAAAAGCCGGTTTTCGCATAATTAGTGTTGGTCATCAGCGACACCCTCCTGCTGGTTGTAATAGCGCATAAACAGATCTTCCAATGTTGGTGGCGTACTTTGCAATGATTTAACGCCTAATGGGGCTAAATCGCTGATCACAGTTGCCAACGCTTCTGAATCGACGGCAAAAGTTGCTTTGTTGCCCGTCTGTTTAAAACCGTGGACCGCCGGATTTTCACCGATCTGTGTATTTTCCTTTTCTGTGGTCACCGTCACCTGTGTACGACTCAGTTGACGCATATCGTCTAAGGTACCAGTTTCAATAATTTGTCCTGCACGAATAATGGCGATGCGATCACACATATGCTCCACTTCACTTAAAATATGGCTGGACAGTAGCACACTTTTACCAGCATCCTTTAATGCTAAAACCTGCTTTTGGAAAACTTCTTCCATTAGCGGATCTAAGCCACTAGTTGGCTCATCAAAGATATACAAATCAGCTGCCGTGGATAACGCCGCAATCAAAGCTACCTTTTGTCGGTTCCCCTTAGAATAGGTATGACATTTTTTAGTAACATCGAGCTCGAAAGCTTTGATCAGCGTATCAGTACGCGCAGAATGTTTTTGATCATTCAGTTTTAAAAAAAGATCAATCACTTCGCCGCCACTTAAATTCGGCCAGAGATAAACATCCCCCGGAACATACGCTAAACGTTTATGAATCGCTACGGCATCGCGCCAAACATCCTGACCAAAAATCGTTGCCGTTCCGCCGCTTTTCTTCAAAATACCCAGCAGCGTGCGAATAGTTGTCGATTTACCCGCACCATTTGGACCAATAAAACCGAAAACTTCACCGGAATTGACGGTCAGTGTAATATCTTTCAAAGCTTGAAACTTACCAAAATGCTTCTGCAAATGCTTTATTTCTACAACTGATTGGGCCATTATAATAGCCTCCTTACACGGATTAATTGATTACGGCCATAGTGTAATCCTAATTGACTTACTAGTCAATGACTAACCAGTCAATTTTGAAAAGTTTTTTATGCTGGCCCAATAAACGCGCAGTATAGCGGCCTTTTGACCAAAAAAATAGCCTGCGCCAGAGCAAATCCGGCAACAGACTAACGTACGTTTGAAAAAGCTTATGGAATATCGCTACATCATAAGCTGTTTCAACCACGACCTAAATCAATTAATTATTCAAAACGGCTCAAGACGACCATTAATTCACTGTCTTCCAAGCCTTCCATATTATGCAATTCGCCACGTTCCATCACAACGGCGCGCCCAGGATAAATTTCTTCGCTGCCCTTTTCAGTAAAAAACTTGATCCGCCCTTTGACTGGGATCACAACACCATGTGCTGGTGCTGGATGCAACTTACCATTACCCGTTACTTCGCCTTTAGCGATCGTACGGTGCCCAACAACTTGAGAAGGGATATTAAAAAGATGCTCGTGAACGCCAGCACCTGTAGTTCCAGTTAAAAATTCCATCAATGAACAACTCCTTAAGTCGCGCGTGTATTTTGCAATACTGCGTGCTGAGATTATAACCAAGCCAGCATTAAGATCCGACCTAGCTTATCTATCATTAAAGGCGTCCACCATAAAATTGTCAATTAGGGTTTCACCGCAGATTCCTGTGCCATCGCAGCTAAACCGAGCTGGTTCAGGTAATTAAATGGTCGATCATAGTAAGGCGAGAACAACATGTCGACAAACGCCAACTGCTCGATCGTATTCTCATTTTGAATACAAACGGATAGTAAATTCGCTGACTGCGCAACATCATATTCACTATAAAGTTGGCCGCCTAGAATTTTATGGGTGGCGCGGTCATAAACTAGGCGCATATCGATCGGCGTGGTCGATGGCATAAACTCTGGTCGATAATTATCGGTCAGACTAGCTACGGCAGCAGTGAAGCCGTGACTTTGTGCCCGCGCCAGTGTCAGGCCAGTTGAAGCCAACGTTTTGCCATAAAGGTGCAACGCCGAAGTCGCCTGCGTGCCAATATCCGGCAAGGTGGGTTGAAAAATATTCATCCCCACCAACAATCCTTGGCGAACGGCATTTGTTGCCAACGGCGTGTAGGCGTCTTCTTGCGTTGGGTTAAAATGGACCGCCACCGCATCGCCGGCTGCATAAATATTCGGATCAGATGTACGCATATAACGGTCAACGTGGATCGAACCGTCCTGATTCAATTTGATTTGGCCCACCAACAGATCAGTTTGCGGGCGAAAACCAACGCAGATCACCGCCAGATCAGCCTGATGCTCAGCCTGATCCGTTTGAATATAGACATGCTGTTCATCACTATCAAATTTCAACGCGGTTTCATTTAGCTTTAACTTGACACCATGTGCCGCCAAATCAGCCGCCACTTTTTCAGAAAAATCGGTATCCACATAATGACTTAACAGCGGATGCAAGCCATTGATCAGCGTTACTTGATGGTCAGTGTTGCTGTAACTTTCCGCTAGTTCAACGCCGATATAGCCGCCACCAATGATCGCAATGTGCTTCTTGACCCGCGCCGTTGCTGCAATTTTGGTGGCATCCGCATAGTCCTTACAGATCAGAATATTCGGCAAACTAACTCCCTGAATTGGCGGCACCACTGGAACCGAGCCAGTTGTGATCACTAATTTATCGTATTGGTCGACAAATTTGCGTCCAGAAAGCAGATCCTCAACTAGGACTTGCTTTTTGGCCACATCGATTTTATAAACATCATGCTGCGTGTGCACTTGCGCGCCCAGGTCTTTCAGATCCTGAGGCGTGGCGTAAAACATATCTTCCAGCGCCTTAACGGTACCGCCTAAATACAGCGAGATCCCGCAGGACAGAAACGAAATGTTATTATTACGTTCATAAATCGTCACCGCTGTCTCCGGATGCGTTTTTAGTATCTGTTGTGCCACGCTGGTGCCAGCATGGGTACAGCCAATAATGATCACTTTCATAAGCAGTCTCCCTTTACCAACTCGACCAAATAAAACCATCAACTGATTTTACCACGGCCCAGTCAGTAAGAATAGCGGTTACTTTTTAGCAGCGCGTGAGTTGAAATACAGTCTAATAAAGGCGTAGCGTCACTGGTGTCTTAATCGCAGCAAATAAACTCGCCCACTGACTCAACGACAACATTGTATTTACCCGTTCTGCCCGCGCGATCTGTGATTGATTAATATTACCAACTTTTGCCGCTACTTCTTTTTGCGTCATTTTAGCTTGTCGCCGGGCAATTTGAAACTTAAGCGCTAATTTGACTTCCGGTGATAAGTCGAGCACTTCGCTAATATCCTTACCAGTATAACTGGCAACGATCAACGCCGCGGTCTCCTGGTATGTGATCGTGTGGTCCAGCTGCGTGAGCATCAAGTGATAAACACGAATCGGAATATGATCATAGATCAGCGCACTTTGCGCATCCCCAGCCACCATAGAACGCTGATCATCACTGGCATAAGTTTCAATAATCTCACCGTAATGTTTTAACGCCGCAGCAACCGCATTGCTGTCAGTCAAATCTAGTTGCTTTCCTGCTGATTCATTTAGATTGATCATGGCAATTTCCTCCACTCAAATAACGTTTGATCAAGGCCATGCTTGCATCAGGATAGAAAATAACATTTTGATGATCAACAATGCCGCCCAATCGCGCATAGAACTTTTCAGCACCGTTAGTCTTGGTCGTTAGTTGGACAAATCCGGCAAACGCGTGATCAAATGAGTCTTGCGCAACTTGAGCGATCAGGTGCGCCCCGATATGGCGCTGACGCATCTGACTAGCGACTTCCACATTATGGATCCGATCAAATTCGTTGCTGAAAATCCGCTCAAATAGAATCACACCAACAAGTCGTGTTTCCAACAATGCAATAAATAGTTGCCCGTTTGGGTACATTTGAAGTAAATTTGCCCAATTAAATTGGAAATTTATTTCTGGCCAATACTTAGCCAAAAATTCTGCTTGGGTAACACGTTGATAAGTCATTTCCATAGCTTTATTATAGCATAATATGCTATTTTAGCATATTATACAGAACTCCCTCGTCATTAATTATAGCTAGCTATTAAAACCACAGCCCCACTATATTTAATCTACGCAAAAAGTCACCGCTTTATTTCGTCTTCGCAATTAAATCTAACGCCGCCTGCAATTCCGGCGTGACTGCCGTTGCCGGTAAATTAGCCGCCACGTTAGCCGCTAAAATCAAGCCGATCGTTTTATCGATGGTCGAACGGACTGCAGTTAACTGAATCAGCACATCTTTGGCGGCGCGCTCCTCGGTCAGCATATTTTGAATGCCGCGCAACTGACCTTCCGCGCGCTTTAATCGGTTTAAAAGTTGGTCGTTAGTTGTCAAGTCGATTCCTCCCTGCTACTATATGAAAAAACGTTTCGGCCACTCTTTTTAGCGAGTAACTGAAACGTCTTTCTTCTATTGAAATTGATCCAAGTTGATAAAGTAATCTTGATACCAAACTAAGAACGTGTAAATGACCCAAACTTGGCGACGACCATCTTGGGTATCCTTGTGGGTCGCCTCTAATAGATCAAGAATTTGTTGTTGATCGAAGAATTCCTTGACGAAATCCTGACTGAAAAGATCACGTACTTGTTGATAGTACTTGTCTTCTAGCAGCCATTGATGGATCGGTACTGGGAAGCCTAATTTTGGCCGACTAGCAAATTCTTTACCTAAATGTTTTTCAGAAGCGCGGCGGAATGCGTACTTAGTGTCCTTAGTGTTCAACAAATACTTGCTAGGAATACTGTTGGCCAATTCAGCCACATCGCGATCTAAGAATGGTACCCGCAATTCTAAGCTGTGCGCCATCGAGATCTTATCAGCTTTTTGTAAAATATCGTTGGCCATAAAATGATGCAGATCAATGTATTGCATTTGCTTCACTTCGTCAGCGTCTTTAACTTTTTTGAAATCACGTTGGTAGTTATCACTAACGTTCAAATCATTTTTGTACGCAGCGGTCACTAAATTATTGGCTTCATCAGCGCTGAAAATCGTTGGGTGCTCGAAAGTATAGATCACTGATTCACCAACATAAAATTCGCTAGGTTTGGCTAAGCGCGTGTACAAATGGACCTTACCGTGGAAGTTACGACCTTTTTTGATTCGGTTAGCCAACCGATAGCGCGTACCCCGTGGCAATTTGCGCAAGCCTTCCGCAAAAACTTTGATCACTTCATTGTGCGAATGCATCCCATAATTGACGTAGCCGGCAAACATTTCATCAGCGCCCTCACCGGATAGCACCACGGTAACTTCCTTAGCGGCCATTTCTGACAAGAACCACAGCGGAATTAGGCTAGGATTACCATCAGGTTCGTCCATGTGATACTGCATCAATGGGAACTTAGCGAAGGCATCGTCACCATGGACCGTGGTCGTGTGAAATTCCAACCCGAGATCGTCAGCTAACACTTTAGCCCGACCAGCTTCGTTGTAAGTTTCATCAAAACCGACACTGAAGACTTTTTCTGGCTTCAAAACGCTGGTTACGTAACTACTGTCGACCCCTTCAGAAAGGAAGCTACCCACAGGTACGTCCGCGATATGATGCAATTTAACTGATTCTTCGACTGATTTATTGATGGCTTCAACCGTTTCGTCAAAGCTCATATTATTTTCTTTGTATTCCGCATCCCAATATTGTTCAATATCAACGTGACCATCACGCCACATAAAATAATGGCCCGCGGGGAACTTGAAGACACCTTTGAAGAAGGTTTCATCCAAGTCATTGTATTGATTCATTAAATAAGGTTTGAGTGCATCCTTATTGAGCTGCTTTTTAAAGCCCGGATGCTTCATGAACGTTTTCAGTTCGCTAGAGAACATAAAGGTGCCATCATCTAAATAGGTGTAGTACAACGGTTTGATCCCAAAAAAGTCCCGGGCACCGAACAGTTCCTTTTTGACCGTATCCCAGATGAAAAAGGTGAACATGCCGCGGATACGTTTAAGCACGTCCTTACCCCAAGCTTCGTAGCCATGCAACAAAACTTCAGTATCGGTATGCGTTTTGAAAACATAGCCGAGGTTTTGTTCCAAATCGTCGCGCACGCTTTGATAGTTGTAAATTTCGCCGTTAAAGACGATCAGTTTAGTATTGTCCGCATTGTAGATCGGTTGCTTACCGTTGGTGAGATCAATGATCGACAACCGCCGGAAGCCCAGCGCAACATCTTCGTCAACATATTTTCCTTTGTCATTCGGGCCCCGATGTTTGATGACTTCAACTTGTTTGTCTAAAGTTAAGTTCTTATCATCAACCGACAAATCACCGCCGGCAAAGCCGATAATTCCGCACATATAAACTCCTCTTTCGTTGTGAATATTCAGAGTGTAAAATTAGGCGCTCAGATTCTGGAACAGAGCCTAGTTTACCGATAAGATACACGCAGTGAATCGTTCGGTAAACGTAGCTATGTGCAAGAATCTGCCTAATTTTACACGTTTACACCAAACAATTGGCAATGGTGAACGCCCATTACCATGCCATAAAAATAACCGCACAGCGCACGGTTACCTTATGTTTACAAGCATAACTTTCATTATAACATTATGTGCGTTAGAGAACAGGGGCGGTTCAATAAAATTATATGCTCATTTGTAATGGAAATATTGCGATTCGGTAACAAGCAAAATAGACGCACACCTGTTCGAGCCCGGTAAGTGTCACCAAAATGTAATCTACTCAGCGTTGACACCGTTTTGATGAGATGCTAATTTATACATATGTAGTAGTAGATAATTTAACAATAATTTAATTAATTTTAAACTTTTTGAAATATTAACCCACCATTCAACTGTTAGACACAGGTTGTATAAAATTTGGGAGGATCTTATCATTATGCAAAAAGAAACAAACGAACAGAAAGTACATTATAAAATGTATAAGGCTGGGAAAACCTGGGTCTTCACTGGGATCTCAGTCTTAACATTAGGTTTAGGTATTTTTGGTGCTCAAAACGCCGCTAATGCCGCTACCAGTACTAAAACGACCGATGACCAAGCCACAACTGATGACAACGCTGATTTAACCAGCAACACAGCAACACTTAAAACAAGTGCAGTAGCGGCAGCAAGTACGGCTGCACAATCGACAGCTGACAGTACAGCTCAATCCGCGGCAGCAGTTAGTACAGCCAAATCTGCAGCAGCAAGTGCTGCGGCGGCATCAACAGCTGCCAGTCAAACTGCACAATCAACGGCTGATAGCTTAGCAGCTAAGTCGGCTGCGGCTAGCACTGCCGCTAAGGCTGTTGCTGCTAAATCAACGGCTGCCAGCCAAGCTGCACAATCAGCCGCAGCTTCAACTGCAGTTAAAAATGCTGCCCTCAGCGGCCAAACGGTTTTAGCAACAGCATTACAAAATGAAAGCAGTACAGCCACTAGTACAGCGAGCCAAGCTGATACGACTAAAGCTGCTAGCAATACAACTAGCCAAACTGCTGCAGCAACGAGTACAACGCCAACAGCCAGTGCGGCGGCTGGCAACGAAGCAAAAACTGCTAGCTCAACAGCTGCCACTACAGAAACTACTAGTACTGTAGCTAATTCGGCAGCAACTGCTGATTCTACAGCTAGCCAGGCGACAACAGCTGAGCAAGCTGCAACTGATGCCGATAAGGCCACATCTGATGAAGCAGCCACTAGCACAGATACAACTGCCACTACCGACAAAGCTGAAAGTGACGTAGCGGCGACAACTGATACCACTGCAGACAGTACTGCTGCTGAAGTAACTACGGATCAAGCGACTACGGATAGCACGTCCACTGACACTGCTGCAGCAGCGACTTCAACCGCTAGTACTGGTAACTCAACTGCAACTAGCCAGGCCAGTGCTGAAAGCACTGCCGCAACTGAAGTGGTTGCTAGCCAAGCGAGCACGAGTACTGCAGCAAGCCAAGCTAGCTCAGCGCCAGTTTACGCTTTAGGCGATGTTGACGATGCTGCTTTGTATTCAGCTAAAGCAGTCGCTCTAGCTGAATACAAAGCTACTGGTCAAGCCCAAACAATTACCCGCGTAGCTGCTAACTATTACTTATCAGCGGCTAACCAAGCTTTCTTAGATAGTATTAAAGCCGGCGCCATTGCTGGATGGAAAAAATATGGTATTTTACCATCCTTAACGGCAGCCCAAGCGATCCTTGAAAGTGGTTGGGGTAAATCTAGTTTAGCGGCTAATTACCATAACTTATTTGGGATCAAAGGCTCATACAACGGGCAATCCGTTTCATTGCCAACTAATGAATATTACGGTTACTGGACGACGATCTATGACTATTTCCGGGTTTATCCAAATAACTCAGCTAGCGTCGAAGACCACGGCTTATTCTTAACTCAGAATTTACGTTATCATAACTTAATCGGCGTTACTAATGCCGCAACTGCCACCACTTTGATTCGCCAAGACGGTTATGCAACTGCACCAAGCTACAGCAGTCAATTACTGAATATTATCAATTCTTACGGTTTGACAGCGTGGGATCAGATTGCCTTCAGTGGTGGTTCAGTTTCAACTTCTACAGGTAGCTCAAGTAGCAGTTCTAGCACCGCCATTGGTTCAACTTACACAGTTCAAAGTGGTGACACTTTATCGGCAATCGCTAATAAATACGCGACAACTGCTGCTAATTTAGCCAGCAAGAACAATTTAAGTAATCCTAATTTGATCTATGTCGGTCAAGTACTTAATGTTGCCACAACAACGAGCAGCTCAAATACTGGTAGCACTACAACTGTTGGTAATACTAAGTATTACACGGTGCAAAGTGGCGATACTTTATCCGCGATTGCACGGACTTATAATACGACAGCTGCGACTCTGGCTAGCAAAAATAATTTAGCCAACGCTAATTTGATCTACGTTGGTCAAAAATTAATCGTCAGCTCCAGCGCTGCTACTTCAACCAACACTAGTGCCAACAATACGACTTCAAGTAAGTATTACACAGTTCAAAGTGGTGACACTTTATCAGCAATCGCTAGAACTTTTAACACAACAACTGCAAGTATTGCTAGCAAGAATAATATCAGTAACGCCAACTTGATCTATGTCGGTCAAAAACTATTGGTTAGCGGTTCAACTGCCACAGCTAATTCGACTGCCAGCCAAACTAGCAGCAGTACTTATTATACAGTTAAGAGTGGCGATACTTTATCCGCTATTGCTAGTAAATACAATACAACTGCAGCTAACTTAGCCAGCAAAAATAGCATTAGTAATGCTAATCTAATTTACGTTGGTCAAAAATTAGTTGTTGGTGGTTCAACTGCTAAGGTGACAACAACTGCTAAGACAACATCATCTAGTAACACTTACACCGTTAAAAGTGGTGACACTTTATCCAGTATTGCCAGCAAAAATGGGACGACTACTGCCAGCCTAGCTAGCAAAAATAATATTAGTAACGCCAACTTGATCTACGTCGGCCAAGTACTAACGTTATCCGGTAGCACTGCAACTAGCGCTACCGTAACACAGTTAAGTAATAGTAGCAGTTATACCGTTAAAAGTGGCGATAGTCTGTATAGCATCGCCGCTGCACATGGTACTACTGTGCAAGCATTAGCCAGCAAAAATGGGATCAGCAATACTAGCTTGATCTACGTTGGCCAAAAAATCAGCTTCTAATTGAATTATTTTAAAGCCGTTATGTCTGAAATCATCAGGCATAGCGGCTTTTTTTATTTTCCTTACGCCAGTACTGCATAAATATGCTATAATATTTAGGTAAGTTATTTGGGTCCGTAGCTCAGTTGGGAGAGCGCCTGCTTCGCATGTAGGAGGTCGACGGTTCAAGTCCGTTCGGATCCATTCCGTACCTGACCGCCGTTTGCTATAGCGACGGTTTTTATTTTTGCTTTTATACAAAACCAGCAGCTTAATTAAGTTGCTGGTTTTTTGATTGAACAAAAAAACGACTCAATAACTGAGTCGTTTTTAACTATTTTATTTTACTCGTGCTAAGAAATAACGTTTCTTACCGCGCCGAACGATAACGAAGCGCCCATCAAAGGCAGCCGTGGGGTCTAATTCAAATTCAACGTCGCGAATACGTTCACCATTGACGGTGATCGCCCCATTCGTCACATCCTCGCGCGCTTGCCGCTTAGAAGGTTCGATCTTGGTGTCAACCAACCATTGTACAATATTGGCCTTCTCAGCGGTCACATCGACTGATGGTACATCACGGAAACCTTGTTCGATCTCTTCTGCAGTTAAAGCGGTCACATCGCCAGAGAACAATGCTTTAGAAATGTGTTCCGCTTCAACAACTGCTTGTTCGCCGTGCACAAATTTAGTTACTTCTTGTGCTAAACGCCGTTGTGCTTCCCGCTTTTCGGGTTCCGTTGCTACTTTTTCAGCTAGAGCTTCAATTTCGGCACGATCCAAGAACGTGAAATACTTCAAGTAACGAACAACATCCCGATCATCTTGGTTTAACCAGAACTGGTAGAATTCGTACGGTGTTGTCCGCTCTGGATCTAGCCAAACGGCGCCACCGGCAGTTTTACCAAACTTAGTCCCATCAGCTTTCAACATCAATGGAATCGTCAAACCAAAGACCTTAGCGTCAGCACCTTCTTGCCGATGGATCAAGTCAGTCCCAGCAGTGATGTTGCCCCATTGATCGGCGCCACCAATTTGTAGTTGAACGTCGTTGTATTTGTATAAATGCAAGAAATCGATCGACTGCAAAATTTGATAAGTAAATTCAGTGTAAGAAATCCCTACTTCTAGCCGGCTAGCAACAATTTCCTTATTCAACATCGTATTAACGTTGAATAATTTACCGTAATCGCGCAAGAAATCTAGCAATGACAGTTTGGACAACCAATCATAGTTATCAACGATCGTGAAGTTTTCCGTACCAAACAATTTCTCCATTTGTGCCGTCAGATGTTCTTTATTGGCTTGCACTTGGTCCATTGTCTGCAAAACTCGTTCGGAATTTTTACCCGAAGGATCGCCAATGGCACCAGTACCGCCACCGATAACGATCACGGGATGATGGCCGGCTAATTGGAATCGTTTCAGCACCATGAATGGAATCAAATGCCCAATATGCAAGCTAGAACCAGTTGGATCAACCCCGCAATATAAACTAATTGATTTTTTCTGCGTTAGTTCTTTAAGTCCGTCTTCGTCGATCACTTGATTGATCGCCTCGCGCCATGTAAGATCCGCCATAATATCTGTCATAATTTCTACTCCTTTTCTAACGTTAAAACAAAAAAAGTCCCCGATCCATTGATCAGGGACGAAAAATTCCGCGTTACCACCCAAGTTATAGCTTTACGCTACCACTCATACATGTAAACGACATGCGCGTCAACACGGTTTTTCAAAGTTGTAATTCATCACCTAGCTGCTATCAGTTTTCAGCGCCACTGACTTTCTGCAATGCCACTAAGCGACTACTAGTCTTAACGTGTTCATTATTAAATTAGTTTCAATATAGCCTAGCTTGGCCGACCTGTCAATAGTCGATGCCAAAAGGGGTTTATGCAAAGAGGCTAATTGGCCTTTTGGCTGACGTTAGCTAGAAAATGCGTATCGTTCCAGCGTGGCAAGGTGAACGACATATCTGCCGTGCCCTGTAGCACGCTGATACTGGTATTGTCTAACTGTGGCTGCGTCATGATCTCACCAATAGATGCCCCCAGCGCTGACCGAATCATCAGCGTCAGCATCGTCCCGTGGCCGACGATCAATAACCGTTGCTGCGGAAATGCCTTCACTAATTGATGCAATAATGCTTGGCCCCGTGCAACCACTGACGTAAAAGTTTCGCCGTGGAAACTTTGTGGATCGTAGTGAACAGGATCAGCAAAGAAGCGGCGCAACGCGGGATCTTGATTCGCTTCTTTGATTAAATGCCCCTCCCAATCACCAAAATCCATTTCGTGTAATTGCTCAGCAATCTGCATCGTTGGTGCAGTTGGATTAGGTGCCAATACTAATTTAGCTGTTGCTTGAGCGCGCTTTTGCGGGCTGACAAAAACTTGGTCGAATGTAACTTGCTGCAATTCCCGACCAGCGGCTTGAGCCCCGCTCACCCCAGTAGCAGTCAGTGGCGTATCAACGTGTGCCCCATTGATCTTCTTTTCTTGATTAATGATCGTTTGTCCGTGGCGTATGAAATAAAGTTCCGTCATTAGTGCCGCTCCTTTTCTACCTCACTATAAATTGCTGGAGGAATATCCTCCTCATTATAGAATAGAGCGGCTACTTAGTCACCTGTTGCCCACGAACTTTCCACGTTATCGCAAATAGGACTGCCGCAAACAACGCTGCGAACACGATCGTCAAAAAGCCCGTTGCCCAACCAAAATGGTCAACGATCATACCCATAAAGGCGTTTGCCATTACCGAACCGAATAGATAACCAAATAGTCCAGTTAAGCCGGCAGCAGTCCCAGCCGCCTTTTTAGGCACTAAATCAAGTGCCTGTAGCCCGATCAACATTACTGGCCCGTAAATCAAGAAGCCGATCATAACCAAGGAAAGATTGATCCAAAATATCGAAGTCGCTTGCCAATAAACGATCGTAAAAGCAGTCACCCCGAGCATAAAAACAAAACCAGCCGGGCCACGACGACCTTTGAAAATCTTATCGGATACCCAGCCAGCAAAAATTGTACCTGGAATCCCCGCAATTTCGTACAAGAAATAACGTACTTAGAATAGCATCAACGAGCTGGAAAAACAATTTATTTTGCTTATTTTCAAATGTAGACCAATTACATGATATATTTAATTATCGTTTACATAATTAAGATAATAAAAATAGACCAATCATAGTTATTACTACGATTGGTCTACTAATCACGCTCATTATTCAGCAGCTACTGGCAATTCATTGATGAATTTCTCGACTTGCTGCTTTGTTTTACGATCCTTATTAACGAAACGGCCGATTTCTTCACCATTTTCGTAGGCAATAAAGCTAGGAATGCCAAACACATTAAGCTCAATGGCTAAATCGATATTTTCGTCGCGATCAACGCTTAAGAAAGTAAAATCTTTGTATTCGGCTTCGATCTCAGGCATTGCTGGTTTGATAAATGTGCAATCTGGGCACCAGCCAGCGGAGAAGAAAAGCATATATTTGCCAGTTTTGATTTTTTCGAGTAGTTCTGCTTTTGTAACTTTAGGTAAAGCTTCCATCGCGATTACTCCTTTATAATTAAACTCAGTTATTAACAACGATACTGCGATCAACGAAACTTGATCGCCTCTAACTGCTTTATATTTTACTCATTTTCTCGTAAAAAGCAATTTACTGACTTTTAATAAGCTAATTATTTTCTGAAAAAGTTTTTAGTTCATTTTTTCATAAAAATAGTTTATGATAACAATAAGTAAATTCAAACAATCCGTATCCCTTATATTAGGAGGATCATATGCAAAGAATCTTAACTATTAACGCCGGTAGCTCATCGCTTAAGTGGAAATTATTTGCGCTACCGATGGAAACTATCCTTGCTCATGGCCTAGTTGAACGTTTAAATCAGCCGGTAGCGACTTTCAAGCTAACTACAGCGGAACAAAAATTTAGCCAATCCGTTACCGATCTAACTGCTGAAACGGCCGTGAATTTAGTCTTAGATAAGCTGGAAGAATTAGCGGTGATCAACTCGCGCCAAGAAATTACCGCGGTCGGTCATCGGGTAGTCGCCGGTGCGGATATTTTTAAACAAGCAACCCTGATCACACCAGCCGTGCTAGAGCAGATCCTGAATTTAAGCGACTATGCCCCGCTGCACAACCCAGCTGCTGCCCACTACATTAAATTAGTGACTGCAGCGTTGCCACAAGCGCAACAAATTGCGGTCTTTGACAGTCAATTCTTCACACGAATGCCTGAAGTTAATGCCATTTACAGTATTCCTTATGAATATACGCAACAATACCGCATTCGCCGTTATGGTGAACATGGTATCAGCCATGAGTATCTAGCTAATCGAGCCGCTGACTTATTAAGTCAACCGCTTAAAAAATTAAAGTTGATCACCTTGCATCTCGGTAGTGGTGCTTCGATCACCGCGATCAAAGACGGGCAACCATTTGATACATCAATGGGCTTAACACCATTAGCTGGCGTGACCATGGGCACGCGTTCTGGCGATGCTGACCCAGCATTAGTGCCATTTTTACAAAAAAAGTTGGCGCTGGCTAATGCAACAGACGTCACCAATATATTAAATAATAAATCAGGATTACTGGGTATTTCTGGAATTTCAACTGATATGCGTGATTTAAAAGCAGCGGAACAAACTGATGCACGGGCTAAGTTAGCAATTGATATATTTGTTAATCGTATTGTCAAATATATCGGTAGCTATTACACAGAATTAGGTGGCCTGGATGCATTGATTTTTTCTGGTGGTATTGGTGAAAATGATGCCGATATCCGCGCGCGGATCACTCGTGGAATCCAAGCTTTAGGGATCACACTAGATGAACAGCGCAATCAAAAGTTACGTGAAGGTGTGATCAGTCCAGCAGGTGCATCGACAGCAGTATTATTGATCCCTACCGACGAAGAATTAGCAATCGTGCGGCAGACGGTTCAAGCGCTCAATGTTACACAAAGATGACATTTTATAAAATAGCTAGTCTTTCAAATTTGGATATGGTAATATGAAATTGGCTTCAAAAGCTCGCTTGGAAAAGGTCATAGATGACCTAAAGTAAACGGCATTATTCTAATTACGACATATCCTTTAATTATCTATTCTATAAAACATAAAAAAACGCTAACCTCCGGGTTGGCGTTTTTTATTTGACCTATTTTGGTGGCGGTAACTGCCGTTGGCGCGGTTTGAAAAGGCGTTGTAAAAGACGAGTCAACCAGCTTTGTTGACGTGGACGTGGCGCAATTGCTGCACTGGCGGCCGCTGATGCAGCACTAGTGGCAACACTATCAGTCAATTGACGTAAAGCGGCTTGATCACTTTGTAGCTGGGCTAACATTTGATTGACCACAGCTTGGTTGCTTTGCACCTGAGCAACTAAAGCCGCTAAACTAGCAGTATTATCAGCTGTTGCCGCACTGGCAACTGTTGGTTTACCACTGCTGGCCGCGTGAACTTGTGCACTAGTTGTCTCCCTAATTGCGGCACTGGTGACAGATGGTGCGGATGGCACAGTCGAAGTAGCCACTTTTACCGGTGCACTACTCGCCACTGATGTTGCTTCCGTTGCTGCATCAAACTCAATCACATCAGCAGGTAGCAACTGCCGCGCTGCTGGTTTAGCGACAGCAACTGCACTGCTGCCAAAATTGATCGTGCCAAAATTAGCACGGGCACTGGTTGCCGCTGATGCAGCCGAACTTAATGGCGGCTGCACAATACCATGCGTGTTTCGATAGGCAACTAAATCATAACCGCAATGTACGCATTTTCCTTCCTGTAATGTAACCGGTTGACCACAACTTGGGCAAATAAATTCTCCGACGCCTAGACTACCAAAGTCCATCGCCCACAGCTTTTTCGCAATTTGTTTCACCGTGCATCCCCTACTATTACCAGTTTTATTGTTGAATTAACCATAGCACGAATGCAGGCTGGCGACAATTGCGCTTGACTTATTTTTATCACGCGCTAGAATATGAAGTAATCTTAAAAACGCATTGAAGAGGAAAGTACAAGATGGCGCGTGTTTAGAGAGCATCGTTTGCTGAAAAGATGCCACGACAAAATCAAGGAAAATGGCCTCGGAGCGGGTCGCGCAAAATGAGCGTGACAACGGTCAGCTGCCTGTTAGCGCAGCGCATTTTTGCTTAAGGCAGAAGTGGCTAAGTGGCAATTTCTAGAATTGCAATTAAGGTGGTACCGCGCTCAAGCGTCCTTTTTTCGTGAACAACGAAGAAGGACGCTTTTTTGTTGTTCTAGAGAACTCACAAAACGGTAACGTCAAAAGTTCTATGAAAACCGTGGTTCAGAAGGTGGTGTAGATGCAACTGTAGAAATCGACTTAAGGATTGAGTGGTCTAGTTGGTTAGTTCTGTACGCGCACAGTATTAATCCGGCCAATCGCCCGTTTCGAGGCAACACAAAGTCAGCTTAGATAAGTTTGATTCTAGTCCTAAACTAATGCTTGCTTATGCAGTTGGTAATTGGCTTTGTGCTAGATCAATCAAGGCCAACCATTTATCGTACATGCGCGGTTTATTGTCCAGCTCTGGTAGGTGTACCGGCACCTTATAATCTAGCGCTTCGTGCGGGCGTAAAAAGTTATAAGCCGCTGAATATAAGGCGGTATAACTGGCTGAACCGGTTGGTGAGTTAAAACCAGTGGCCGACCGATAATTGCCCTTAAAACTACGGTTTAAACGCTCAATTGTTTGTTTCAAGAAACGATACTCTTTACTGATTGGATCTTTGTTGGTCAACCCTACTACTTGCTTGATTTTAAAATTGATCCCTTGTTGAGCAAAATAAAGTTGTGCTACTTGATAAATGGGATTGGCGTCGACTACGAACTGTAGGTCGGCTGGACGTTCGGACATCTTCTGTAGGACTTGATTGATGGCAACGACCGCTGATTCAGTTGTGCGGTTGGGCGTTATATAGTCGGCTAGAATTAGCTTTTTAACCGCGTCGTAAAAGTAAAAGATATAGTTCCACTTACCTTTGACCTTGACGTAAGTCTCATCACCAACTAATTGGTTGGAAAGTTCGTAAGGATAGTTAGCCCAGAATGGTCGAATAACGGTCGCTACCGCCTCTTCGTAGTTGTGAATGGTTTGGTGGGAGATCTTAACGCCGTGAACGTCGTACATGATGGCTGCGGTACGACGGGCCGACAGGCCATAGTTAATGTGATAGGTCAGGACAAGCCCTAAAACCTCAGGGCTGGCTTGGATCTTACTCAAATCGACCTTGGCTTGAACTGGCGAACTAGCCGCTAAGCCTTTGAGATCGAATTTAAAGTTACGGAAAGTGTAGCGTACTTTGAAGCTAGATGGCTGTTCCTTGAATTGTTTGGCTTCAGCTACGGATAACTGCTTGATTTGTTTTAAACGAAATGAACATTGGTCATTAGGACAACGTAACACATCGAAGTTACTACGGTGGTGATGAGCTTCCAATCGATGTTGGCAGTATGGGCAACGAAGTACCACCGCTTTCTTCTTCTGCGCATCACCATTTTGGAAGCTAAAAGCGCAGATCTTACACTTAAGCTGATTACCTTTACCGTTATTAGCGTATAGATAGTCGCTTGGGGCATTACAGCGTGGGCAACGTTGGTTCTGGAACGTGATCACGGTGCCTTGTCGGCGCCGAATTGGTTTTAGATCTTTGCCGGTTTTGGTCATGTAGTCAATGATCAGTTGCTCATAATTAAGTGATTCTGGACCAATATCGGCTGCTAAAATTGGTAATTTATCGTCAACTTGAAATTGATTAAAGCGTTTATAGGTTGGTTTATCGGTGCTGGGCAAGCGCGAATGGTCAAAAATATCAATCAGCTGGGCCAACAAAAAGATGATCAATGCACGTTGGAACTTGATTATTTGGACTAAATAAGTTAATAATGGTGTAAGCACTCGGATCTCCTTCTTTCTTGGAATTCTTGTTGGTTGCACACCAAGGATAACAGAAGAATTGGTCCGGGTGTTTTTTAATTTCACTTAGATAATACAAAACCATTAGAAACAATAATTAAAACTAGACAAAATCGGGTACGTTTGACAGTACCCACAAAACTTGGAGGAATTTAGTATGAAAAAATTAAAGTATTGGTTGATCGCATTAGCCGCAATTCTATTCTTTGGCGGTGTCAGTACCGCCACGCACGCTGCCACTACTGTTAAAGTTGGTGTTGCCAGTGCCAAACATGAAGAATGGGACGCAGTAAAAGAGAAATTGGCTAAAAAAGGCATCAATATTCAAATCGTCACCTTTACCGATTATGTCCAACCTAATAACGCATTGGCTGAAGGTTCATTAGATCTGAACGCTTTTCAAACAAACATTTACTTACAGTCTTACAATAAGGAACACCACACTAACTTAGTCCCAATCGCCAAAACCGTTATTGCGCCGCTAGGTTTATATTCCGATAAAATTACTAAGATCTCACAAGTCAAAAAGGGCGCAACAATTGCGATCCCCAATGATGCCTCTAATGGCGGTCGAGCTTTGTTACTATTACAATCGGCTGGTTTGATCAAAGTTGATTCCAGTAAAGGCCAATACCCAACCGTGAAAGACATCACGAAAAACAAAAAGAACTTAAAGATCAAAGAGTTAGATGCTAACCAAACTGCTCGCGCACTGAAAGATGTCGATGCCTCAGTGATCAACTCCGGTATGGCCGTCGATGCTGGGATCAATCCGAAAAAGGATGCGATTTATTTAGAAAAGGTCAACAAAAAAGCTGAACCTTATATCAACGTGATCGCAGCCCAAAAGAAGAACCGTAATAAGGCAGTCTACAAGAAAGTCGTTAAAGCTTTCCAATCAGAAGACATTGCTAAGGTTATTTCTAAGTCATCTAAAGGTGCTTCGATCCCTGTTTGGAACACAAAACTAAAATAAGCGATTCAAAATTTAAAATTAGGAGCTGTTGAAATATGAGTCAAACTAAAACTGCAATTTTTGCCGGTGGTTGTTTCTGGTGTATGGTTCGCCCCTTTGATGAAACACCAGGTATCGTTAATGTGGTCTCTGGTTATACTGGCGGTCACGTTGCTAATCCGACCTATGAACAAGTCAAGTCACACACCACTGGACACACTGAAGCAGTCGCCATTACTTATGACCCAGCAGTGATCTCCTACCAACAATTACTAGATATTTATTGGCAACAAACCGATCCTACTGATGCTATGGGCCAATTTCAAGATCGTGGCGACAATTACCGGCCAGTGATCTTTGTTCAGAACGAAACTGAACGGCAATTAGCGATCGCTTCACGCGAAAAATTAGCTGCCAGCGGTCGCTTCACTGACCCAATCGTCACCAAAATTGAAGACGCACAACCATTTTATCCAGCGGAAGCTGAGCATCAAGACTTCTATAAACGCCACCCTGAACGCTTCGCCGAAGAGATTGCTGGTCGCGAAGAATTCACTGCTAAATATTGGCAAAAAGAGGCGAACGTCCGTGGATAAAGCAACACTGATCAAAATCACACAGGATCTGATTCAACTAGACACCGTTAACGACCATGAAGAAGCAGTCAGCGATTATTTGGCTACGCTATTTACCGCTAACGGAATCAGTACTAAAAAATTAACTTATGCGCCTGGTCGCACTAGCCTAATCGCTGAGATCGGTGATCCGACTAGCAAACAAGTCTTGGTCTTTTCTGGTCATCAAGATACAGTTGCAACCGGTGATGCTGCCGATTGGCCATATGCCGGGCCGTTTTCCGGTGAATTACATGCCGGCCGCATTTACGGTCGCGGTGCTGCTGATATGAAAAGTGGACTCGCTGCAATGGCTACAACGCTGATCGCACTAAAGGATACACCACTAAAGGGTCGTTTACGTTTTGTAGCCACAGTCGGTGAAGAATTTGGCGCTCACGGTGCCCGTGAATTGACCGAACAAGGTTACGCCGATGATTTCAGCGGTTTAGTGATCGGCGAACCAACAGGTCAGAAATTGATCTACGCTCATAGTGGTTCAATCGATTATACAGTTACTTCGATCGGCAAAGCAGCCCACAGTTCATTGCCAGAAACCGGAATCAACGCGATCACTAACCTCGTTAAATTCATCACTGCTGAAGCGCACGCTTTTGATGACGTCGCCCCACATCCAGCACTAGGCGATTTTGTCCATAGTGTCACTGTGATCAAAGGTGGCACGCAAGTCAATAGTATCCCTGGTTACGCACAATTGGCCGGAAATATGCGCCCGATTCCCAGCTTTGATAATACGCAGGCAATCGGCCGGCTACAAACGATCATCGATGATCTAAACCAGCAACCTGACGTTAACTTAAAACTCAATGTAGATTTCAGTTTTGTACCCGTTTTGACAGCTCAAGATGATCCATTGGTTACCGCGCTCCAAGCCAGCGCTCAACAAGTTACGGGTAAAGAACTGATCGAAGATGTGATCCATGGCGCCACTGATGCGTCTGAGTTCACCAAGTCAGCGCACAAGTTCCCGGTAATTATTTTTGGCCCTGGCGATTGGTCAGCTGCGCATCAAAGTAATGAATCCGTCAGTGTTGCCAACATCGTTAATACGCAAAAAATTTATCAAGCGTTAGCCCTGCGGCAACTGAGTTAAGCTTTAATTGCACTATAACACAATTAAAGCGATCAAAAAACTTATGTTCGCATTGGAAATTAGGCCAATTGCTTACTAAATTACCTGACTACTTTTTGCGTAGCCCCACTGAAAGTCACCAAAATGGTGGCTTTTTTTTCGGCATTAGTTATGCTAAAATGAGAACAACCGTTCGTTTTAATTTTGAACTAACTGAGTGCTTTTTTGCTAGTCTAGGATCACAGGCAGCTACTATTGCGGAGCGAGGGATACTTATGCGAATCACCGATTTTTTAGCCATGATCGCCGACCTAAACCGAAATTTTTGGGTCATGTATGAGTTCGGTGCCAATCGCCATGGTAAACGGACTGAAGAAGTGGATCATGTGCAATACATTAAGCTAAGCGGCCTGCATACAGCCGAGATCACACAACCGCAGTTGATCCTAGAAACCACGCCCCATCAGCAAACACTCCATTTATGGGAATTATCGGTGTTACTGCGACAGCACCAATTACGCCGCTACATGTACGTTGAGTATCAAGACCAGCAGCATCCACTATTTGGTTTCCGCGTAGAAAAGAATTTAGTTCTGCTGGGCTAAATTGAATTTTAAGTAGAAAGTAGTTTTTTAGGCATGAAGAGACGCAGAAAAAAACGCACCACTTCGCTACTTGTTTTAGCGATCGTTTTAATTGGCGGTTGGCTAGGACTCAAGCCAAGTCAATCACAAAATTTGTGGCAAACAGCGCAGGCATTGTTGCCCACAGCACAAAGCAGTACCACCAACAGTACCAGCCAACCAAACGCTAGCACCGCGCAATTAGCTGACCTAGATTATCGATCAGGTCAAAGTGCTGTCGTTGCCGTCAACAATAACAAAGCGACTTTGGACCCTGCTAGTTGGAAAACCAACCACGTCGTTTATGCTGATTTAGATCAGCTAAACCGCACCAGCACAGCCAATACCGCTTATTTAGAACAGCGCAACGTCGCCAATGATTCACTGCGGGTCAGACAAACGGTACAACCTACGGGCTGGCATCAGAAGTTTTCTGGTCGCCAAGCAATCCTCAATCGTGGTCACTTAGTCGCCTACTCAATCTCAAAGGGCATCAGTGTTGACGGTAATTATGATCCTAACCAACAAAGCGGCGACCAAAATAATTTGAAAAACTTATTTACACAAACGGCTTTTAGCAATCAGCGGCTACAAACCGTCTACGAAACTAAAATTCGAACCGCACTGCGTAATGGTAAAAAAGTTATTTACCAGCCCCACGCTATTTTCCGTGGTAGTGAGTTAATGCCCCGCGGTGTTCAGTTACAGGCGATCAGTACCGATGGCAGCTTGAATTTTAATGTCTATATTTTCAATGTCCAACCCGGATTCACCTTTAATTACAGCGATGGCACCAGCCAAACCAGCAGCCTCCAAGTACCGGATACAACGATTTAAAGCCAGCAAAGCCTCTGCTGGCCTTTTTGTTATTCTAATGTAACTTTTATGTAACACAACCAGCATATTGTAACAATTCTGTTACGCTAGCTACACATTTTCGTGCTACAGTTAGGTTATTATTTAACGAAAACGTTCACTTATTTCAGGAGGATCTCTGCATGCAAAAAAAGAACGCTCTATTACTTAGCGCGACAACTTTACTTAGTGTAATTGGCGTTTCCGCTATCGCAACTAAAGCGGACGCGGCAACAGTCACAGTTAAAGCCAATGATACCGTTTGGGACTTTTCTCAAGAATACGGCGTCACGGTTGATCAAATCAAAACAGCGAACCAATTAAGTGGTGACAACCCAATTATTTTAATTGGACAAAAGTTGGAAATTCCAACCGATAATAATGCCACAACCAATACTTACAGCGCGGCGGCAACTCAAACCGTGCAACCAGATTGGAACAGCCAATTAGCAGCACAGTCAGCCGCGACAGCTTCGGCCAACGCAGCTAGCCAGGCAGCAGCACAATCAGCTACTGACGCTGCTAATGCCGCTTTGCAGGCTGCTAACGAATCAGCAGCAGCGGCTTCAGCTCAAGCAGCTAGTGCAGTGGCACAGTCGGCAGCAACAGCCTCAGCTAACGCGGCATTTCAAGCTGCTAACGAATCAGCGGCAGCGGCTTCAGCCCAAGCAGCTAGTGCAGTGGCACAATCGGCCGCAACGGCCTCAGCCAACGCAGCTAGTCTAGCAGCAACGCAAGCTGCTAACGAATCAGCAGAAGCAGCTTCAGTCCAAGCAGCTAGTGCAGCAGCACAATCAGCTGCAACAGCTTCGGCCAATGCAGCTAGCCAAGCAGCGGCGGAATCAGCGACAGCAGCCAGCCAGGCAGCTGTGATCGCGTCAACGCAGGCAGCTAGTGCAGCAGCGCAATCGGCAGCGATCGCATCGAACCAAGCCGCTAGTCAGGCAGCGGCAGAATCAACAGCAGTAGCGACACAAACAGCAACAAGTAGCTCAGCTAGTACCAGCAGTAACACAACTACCGCTAGCGCTGACAGTAACTATACATTCACTTACTACAACGCAACACCAGATCAAGGTTGGGGTGACGCCAGCGCAACTGCTGATGGCACCAGTACCGCAACTGGCCGTGACGCTGATGGGTATCTGATTGCCGCATCTGACAGCAGTATTCCATTTGGTACTCATATCCAAACACCGTATGGTGAAGCCGTTGTCCACGATCGTGGCGGCGCTGTTTCTGGAAATCATATTGATGTATTGCAATAGAAATGTGAAAATCGCCGGTAAGGCGATTTTTTTATTTACTTACCTTTTGACATATTCACAAACAGTGCTATATTGGAGTCGTAAATAATAATGCGATTATAGCAACTAGTAACCATTGGTAAACGTCCAGAAAATTAGCGGTAATGTGAGCTAATCGCTTACCAGTGGCGAATCCACTGCTTAGCTTGACCTGTGAACAGATCACGGCGAGACGATATACTCAGAGTATTGTTGCATATTTGCAGCATAAAACTACGGGTGGTACCACGCTAATTACGTCCCATAATCTTCAAAAGAAGATTATGGGATTTTTTGTATTAAAAATAAAAAGGAGTCCTTATCATGTTAAATCCAAAAATGATTCGCAAACAGCCTGATTTAGTCAAAGAACGCTTAGCAACTCGAGGTATTGATCCAGCTGAAATCGATGAATATCGCAATCTCGACCAACAAAATCGTGCTGCGATCACAAAGGCTGAAGCCATGAAAAAAGAAAAGAATCAGCTGACGGCTAAAATTAAAGCTGCTGATCCAAAATCAGCAGCTGGGCAAGCTTTGATCAAACAAGTTAAACAATTAAACCAAGCTATTCATGACATTGAAGCCCAACAAGAAAAAGGCGCGGAACGCTTGCAGCATATCGCAGTGCGCCTACCTAATATCCCCGCTGCTGACTTACCAGTCGGTCCTGATGAAGCTAGCGACACCGAAGTGCGCAAATGGGGTACGATTCCAGAGTTTTCTTTCACACCGAAAGCACACTGGGAAATTGGTGAACAACTTGGTCTGCTTGACTTTGATCGTGCGGCTAAAGTTTCCGGCGCTCGGTTCGTCTATTACAAAAATGCCGGTGCGCAGTTAGAGCGTGCAGTATACAATTTTATGCTTGATCTGCATACACGGGAACAAGGCTATCAGGAAGTTATTCCTCCTTATTTAGTTACTGGTAAAACCATGTTTGGCACCGGTCAATTCCCTAAGTTTAAAGAAGACGTCTATACTGTGGAAGCAACTGGGATGACATTGATTCCCACCGCTGAAGTGCCGTTGACCAACTATTATGCTAACGAAATTCTGGATGAAGCTGATTTACCGATCTATTTCACTGCTCTCACTCCATGCTTCCGTTCTGAAGCTGGCAGTGCCGGCCGTGACACTCGTGGTTTGATCCGCATGCATCAATTCCATAAAGTTGAAATGGTTAAATTCAGTAAACCAGAAAACTCTTACGCTGAACTAGAAAAGTTGACCCAAAATGCTGCTGAGGTTTTGGAAAGATTAGGTCTGGCCTACCATGTAATTACACTGTCTACTGGTGACATCGGCTTTTCTGCCGCTAAAACTTATGATGTAGAAGTTTGGATGCCACAGCAACATATTTATCGTGAAATCAGTTCTTGCTCTAATTGCTTAGATTTCCAGGCACGGCGCGCAATGATTCGTTATCGTAAAGCCGATGGCAGCGTGGAATATGTGCACACGCTAAATGGCTCCGGCTTAGCTGTCGGTCGTACCGTTGCCGCAATTCTAGAGAATTATCAACAGGCTGACGGTAGTGTGAAGGTTCCTGAAGCATTACAGCCTTATATGCATGGCTTAAAAGTAATTACTAAATCATAAGGTTATTAAAAAAGTCCGCTAAGCGCGGACTTTTTTCGTATCACGTAACATAAATGCCAACACTAACCCACACAACTCCACTATCAAGAAGGTTAAGAAAACCGCACGATAACCGCCAATTTGTGCCTGACTGATATCGACGCCGCGATTTTGTAATGCGTGGGTGGCGTTAGCTAAAATCAACGTCGCTACAGCCACGCCGGCTGAGCCTAAAATCTGCCGTACCGTGGTGATTACCGCGGTACCATGCGCAATTAACTGATCAGGCAAGGCGTTAGCCCCTAGCGTGACCGCTGGCATCATAACGAAGGCATTGCCACCTTCGATCAGCGCTGCTAGTATCATCATTAACCCTAAATTCATATGAGCGGCAAAAAGCGTTAGGATCAGCCAACCAAGACAGATCAATAACATCCCCGTTAGCATCACCCGTTTAAAGCCGAAACGATCGGCTAATTTACCGGTCAACGGATTGAGAATACTCAAGACTACCGCACCGGGAACCAAAGCGAGGCCAGAAATAAAGGGTGAGACGCCCAAGACTTTTTGGTAATAAAGTGGAAAAATAATCGTGACGACGATTAAGGCAATATACGAGATCGCGGTTAGTAAAACCGCTAAGTCATAATTAAACGTTTTTAACACCCGTAGTTCTAGCAGCGGTTGTGTCAGTTGGAATTGCCGCCAAACGAAAAAGGCTAGTGCTACTAAACTTAAAACAAGTAGCGCAAAATTAAAGGCCCAGTTACCAGCCTGGCCGATCTGATTGACCACATACAGCACACCAATAACACCTACTGAGCAAATGATCGAAATAAAATCAATACTAGACGGTGCCAATGTCATCACACTTTTGATCGTAAATAGGCTGGCGATAAAAACTAAGGTAATAATGACTAAGAATACAACGAATAAACCTTGCCAAGTCGTAAAACGGAGCACGATCCCAGAAATAATCGGCCCTACCGCTAATGCAGACCCCATGACTAAACCAGCAACACCCATGGTACTACCACGTTTAGTTTCTGGCGTGATCGTCAGCATAACCGACTGATAAGCTGGAAACAGTACCCCAACCGCGATGGCCTCCAACATTCGCCCAGTCATCATCATGACAAAATTTGGCGCTAATAAAATAATTAAAGTTCCCACATCAAAAATCACTAAAATGCCTAAAAATAAGCGTTTAAAGGGGATATTCTTTAATAGCCAAGGACTAACGGGCATCATGACGCACATCACCAACATAAAGCCAGTGGTCAACCATTGGATCGTTGCTGCCGGTAAATTGAAATACTGCATCAGCGTTGGGTACGCTGTTGACAGTGAAGATTGACTGATCGACATCGTGAAGGTGCCGGCTAATAAGACTGCGATAAACCAAAAACGTTGCGTTTGCTTTGTTTGCACGAGAAATTCCTCCAATAAATTAAAAACAGCTGCGCGTGGACGCAGCCGCTCGTTGTCATACTGCCTACATCCATTGACCGATGTAGTAATGAATAAACATGGTAATGATCCCAACTAATATATTCCGAATAATTGCTGTTTTGACTAGACCATCACCTAACTTGGCACTGAGGAAACCAGTTAGGGCAACTGACAATGTGACTGCAGCGATAGTACTAGGCCACGCCCACGCTGCCGGTGCTAACGTCATCGCAACCAATGGGAAAAGTCCCCCCGATGCTGCTGCGACCAGCGATGAAAAAGCCGCCTGCCAAGGACTCATGTAGTGGCCGAGCTCCAAATCATACTTAACTCGGATCACAGTACCCAACGCGTCTTTTTCCATCAAGGCCTGTGCGATCTCAGTTGCCGTAGCTGTTGTCACCCCACGCGCCTGATAGTACGCTATAACATTGGCTAACTCAGCCGCAAAATTTGACTCCAATAGCGCTGCTTCTTTGGCTACTACCGCTTTTTCCGTATCCTTTTGCGAACTGACTGAAGCATATTCGCCTGAAGCCATGGAAAATGCACAGGCCAGCAGATCCGCTAAACCAGCAATAAAAATCGTGAAGTGATTGGTTGTTGCGGCCGCGACACTGAATAGTACGCCAACCACGGTTAAAATACCATCATTGGCCCCCAGAACGCCAGCTCGCAAGGTATTTGAGCGTTCGGCCATAGTCATTTTGCGTTTTGGTGCTACAGTTGGTTTAATCACTTTCATCATGTTTCAAGGCCTCCTCGACTAAACTAATGGGCGAACAAACTACCAATAACATAGGTGACGATCATCGTTAGTAACCCAGAAATAACGTTCCGCAGCACGGCGCGGCCACGATTGGCGTTGCCTAAAGCTGCCGCCGTATACCCAGTGATGATTAACGCCACGATGACTGCAGCAACCGTTGCGACTACTTTGATCGCTGGCGGGAAAAATGTGATCGAAACTAACGGTAAAATCGACCCCGTAGGAAAAGCAATCATTGAAGCAAATGCCGCTGCGTAAGCACTTGTCTGCTCCCGGGGATTAAAACCATAACGTTCACGGACTGCAGTGTACAAACCATCCTTTTGCAGCATCTCGTGAGTTGCTTTTTCCGCTAACTTGGCTGGGATACCAGTTTGCATATATTTATGTTGGATAAAATCAAACTCATCTTGGTAGTGGTCGTCGAGCACCGCCGACTCTTTTTCGATTGCCCGCCGCTCTGAATCACGCTGCGTATTAACTGAAACATACTCACCCATTGCCATGGAAACAGTCCCAGCCAACATCCCCGCGATCCCAGCTAGAAAAATCGCATTGCTATTGCTAGTAGCACCGGCGACCCCGATAACGATCCCAGCGATTGATAAGATACCATCGTTAGCGCCCATAACACTAGCCCGCATCACATTGATTTTTTCGGCCAATGAACGTTTCTTCTTCGCACGCTCCATATTATAACCCTCTCTACTCCACATATAGTGGTTAATTTTTAACATTGCGACTGGGAATCATGTTTGTTTTGTACATAAGTAGCATGAATCTCATTTATCTTTTAATTTAGAATCATTCTTATTTGTTATCAAATAAATTATAATTTTAATTCTTTTAAAAGTAAAGTCATTTTCACCTTTTTCTAATAAAGCTTGATAATACGCTAATTGAAAACTTTTTTCAGTTCGGATGGTGTTTTAACTTGGAATCATTCTAAAAAAGTGGTTTAATATAGTTGTTAAAAAATAAAACATTTAAATACGTAGTCTCTTTTACAATTTACTTTTAGGAAGGATGACCGCTTGTGACTACTGATGTTACAGATCAAACACTGCAAGTATTGAAAGATCACGGTTTACGGGTCACACCGCAACGCCACATTATACTTTCGTACCTGGCCAGCCATCACAATCATCCATCAGTTGAAATGATCCGGGTGGCGCTAAGCAGAAAGCTGCCAAACTTAGGTGCGGCAACAATTTATAACACATTAAATACGTTTGTTGATCTAGGAATTGTCGTTGAGTTACAAAATGGTGATGGTAGCACGCATTACGACTACTTCGGCACACCACATTATCATGCAATTTGTACCAATTGTGGACGGATCACTGACGTCACTTACCCCGATTTCAGTCAAGTTGAACGTAAACTAGAAGCCAAAACGGCTGAACTCACCGGCTATTTAATTTCCGGTAACCATATGGAAGTTTATGGTTTATGTCCCGATTGTCAAAAAAAATTACGCGTCAACAAAGAAAATATTAAATAGAAACGTGGTACAAAAAGCTTGTCAGCAAAATATTGTTGGCAAGCTTTTTGCGTGGTTGTTGATCCCTTATTTTTAATCCCATATCGTTAAAAAAATTATCCAACACGTTCATCTTCTTATACGTAAAGCCCATTAGTACCAGTATTTTAACCGGTTAAAAAAATAAATTAAAATAGTTGAGTTATTGCTTGCAATCGCTTACAGATAATGCTATATTATGAGTGTGGAAAGGATAAGACCTGACCAGTAGTAAAGGCTCCTCGGTCTCCGGCAGACCACCAAGACATGAAATGGCGGTCGTTGGTAACATTTTAAGTATTATGGATCTAAGTACCATTTAGAAACATTTAAGTCTTCGGCAGACCACCAAGACACACGATGGCGGTCGTAGGCAACACTTAATTGTTCCAAAGTTCTATCAAATCAACGTTGTGAAACGTCGGATCAACAAGTAGCAAATTCTTTCTGGAGGTGTATGTCGCATAGCAGGCATAACCACAGTTCCAACGCTCCTGGTGCTTCGCTGAAACCTAGTTTGAGGGTCTTGAATCCTATCATTAGATAGGTACGACCATACAGATGTAGAAAATTAATAAACAGGTAAGCTAGAAGTTCACCGTATGCGTAAAACTTAATATGAAGGTGTCTAGATATTCAAAAATCTCTGTACGACCAAAGTAGTTTAGGTCAGGCATTTTCCATGATTCGTTAGACTTCAAGACTGAGGAGACTTGAAGTCTATTTTTGTGGTTTCTACACTACTGCTGGCTATTTCAGTTTTAAGTTAAGTGAAATTTGTTACTCTAAATGATCGAACGTTACTTTGGATGTAAGCTGATTCCTGAGACAACTTTTAAGAGAGGGTATAATGAATAAATCATCTCTCAAAAGGAAGGAATTTTTACATGCCAACTCGTTACGACAAAGAATTCAAACAAAAACCTATATAAGCAAGGCGAATCAGCTGCCCAACTGGCCAGAGAATATGGCATTGGCTATTCAACAGTTCATAAGTGGATCCAGGGCCAGGCCAAAACTCAATCCGGTAAATCGCCAGACGAAATCAAAGCGATGGAAAAGCGACTGGCTTCGCTGTCTGAGGAGAACGAAATCCTAAAAAAAGCCCTGGGCTTCCTTGCGCAGAAGTAACCAATATCTTTGATTACATTCACCAAGAAAGCCATCACCACCAGGTAACCAAGATGTGCCGAATCCTCGGTGTTTCCAGAGCTCAGTATTATCGTTATCGATCCCCCAAACCTTCAAAACGCCGGGCCGAAGATGCGGGCTTGAAACAACGGATTCTGCGGATCTTTGCGGAATTTAAGCAGCGATACGGTGTTATGAAGATCCACCATGAATTGAATCTGGAACTTCAACCACTGCAGCTTCGGTGCAGTCCACGACGGATTTCCCGGCTCATGAAGGAACTGGATATCCACTCCGTTACCGTCAATAAGTGGAAAGCGGCTTCGGCTTCCAAAACCAAGGTTGAACAGCGTCCCAACTTGCTTAAGCAGGATTTCTCGACCACTGGTTTAAATCAAAAATGGACCGCTGATATGACCTATATTCAAACGAAGCGTAATGGCTGGTGTTACTTATCAACCATCATGGACCTGCACTCACGACGGATTATCGGCTATTCGTTCTCAAAAAAGATGGCTACTGATTTAGTCTTAAAGACCCTTGAAAGCGCGGTTAAAAATCGAACCATTACTGGGGACCTGATTATCCATACGGATTTAGGATCACAGTATACCAGCGATGATTACAATCAACGTTTAACTGAGCTACATATCCGCCACTCATACAGCCGTAAGGGTTGTCCGTATGATAATGCGCCAATGGAATCCTTTCACGCTTCCCTCAAAAAGGAATGTGTTTATCCAGTGCCGGTCTTTGAAGATTATGAAACTGCCGCTGCCGTCCTTTTTGAATAGGTGCATGCTTTCTACAATAGGAAGAGCATTCATAGTTCACTGGGCTACCAGACCCCCTTACAAGTTGAAATTGCAACACTTACGAGCCAAATGGCCGCCTGATTTAATGCTTTCCAGGGTTCAAATAAGTTATTAATCGCGATTAATGATTTATTTGAGCTGTGGAAGGTAAACGCGGTTCTGAATGTCTCTTAAAATCTGTCTCAAATATTGACTTCAATCCACTGGCTATCAAACACCCAAAGAGCTTTTCTCCGCTGCTTCCGCCGGTTAAGTTAAGTCCATAAAATATGAATATTAATGAAAATACTGATTTAATAGGATTTATCGTGTGGCTAATTTGTTCTTGCAATTTGGGCCCAAAAAATATATAATATACGCGGAGATTGAAAGAGGTCTCTATGTGATGGATATTCTCCAATTCAGCAGAGTCCAATTGATCCACCACATTAAGGCTCTGCTTCATAGCAACTAACAGTCGTTTATAAGGGGGAAAATATTATGAAAAAACTCGTAAGAAATAGCATGCTAGTAGGGGCAGCTGTTTTGGGAATTGGTTCATTGGGTACAGTTGCTCAAGCAGCAACGACACCAGAACCAACGACACCAACAACACCAGTTACAAGTGAGGCTACGGCTGAAATAACGCCTGGAACGATCACTTTAAGTTCGTCCCCTAGTTTCCAATTTGGTAAGGTAGAAGCTTCAGCAAACGATGTTTCGTATAACTCAACTTCCGTATCGGGAGATTTAAAGATTGCTGATGTTGGTACCGGTACTGGATATACTGTAACTGTTGCAGCATCACCATTCACGGCAAAAGGCGGTGCAGCTTTAAAGAATGCACAACTAATATTAAATAATAAAGAAGTAACTCCTATTAAGGCGGATGATGCTGATAATGTATCAACACCTCCAACACTTGTTACAAATCTTACACTATCAAGCTCACCAGTAACCGTTCTTAATGCTGCAGCTGGTAGTGGTGTAGGTGCTTATACTGGAACATATGGTGCTACTGATGCTTCACTTAAGGTCCCAGCTGGTAATATTGGCGGAACCTACAGTTCAACATTAACATGGACATTGGCTAATGCACCTGCTTAAATATAAAAATTGAGGGCTTGTAACTTAATTGTTGCATGCTCTCTCTTTTTCTTCGGGAGATGATATTTTGAAGAAGCGTATTTGGATTTTTATGCTGTTTTTAATTAGTGTCATAACCTTTGGCTGCTTGGGTACCCAGAATGTTTTAGCCGCTACCTCAGAAGCTCAACCAGCAGTGACTTATAATATTGTGCCAGAACTTTCAAATGATCAGATAGATAAAAAAGTTGGTTATTTTGATTTGAAAGTGACGCCAAATCAAAAGTTACAAGCTAAATTTAGGATTAACAATAACGATACTAAAACGCATACTTATACTGTAATGGTGAACCGCGCATCGACTGGTACCAATGGGGTAATAGTCTATAACGAACATAATGTTAAAGCTGATTCATCTTTGAAATACGATATTGAAAAATTAGTTACATATCCTAAGAGCGTCACCGTTGATGCAAAATCCTCAAAAGAGGTAGTCATCGATATTAATGCTCCTAAAGGAAATTTTGATGGCGTATTGTTAGGGGGTATCTGTATCGAACAGGATAATCAAGTCAGCAAGAGTAATGCTAAAGGTGTAACGTTGAAAAATAAGTATAATTATGTTCTAGGGCTACAGTTAAGACAAAGTACTGCTACAGTTGAGCCAAATTTGAAGTTGGTCAGAGCATATGAAGATACTAAAAATGGTCAGATTACAGTCAACGCACTATTAGATAATGATGTGCCAAAATTGGAAGAAAAGGTTGATATTAAGGCAAAGGTAACATCAGAAAATAATAGTAAGGATGTTATCTTACAATCGGAAAAATCAAATATGTCGATTGCTCCGAATAGTTACTTTGCTTATCCAACCAATGTTAATACTGTTATGGGTACTAACAAAGATAAGAGGTTAAAGTCAGGTACTTATATGCTGTATTTGAATGTGAAGGCTAATGATGGTCAAAATACTTGGAAACTCCAACGTAAATTTACGGTTACTGGTAAGCAAAGTCGTGAAATCAATAAGAAGACACCAGTTAAAAATAGTCATGCTAAATCCAATATGGCTATTATCGAAACAGTTGCTGCAATTATAGTGGTTGCTGGATTAGGTGTTTGGTATTATAAGAAACACAGGAAGTAGAATATCTTAAAAATAAAGGACCCAATAACCCAAATGAGTTATTGAAGTGCCCTAAAATTGGGCTCTTTGTCAAATCCTGTTGATGAATAGCTTTTACAGAGTTGAAAGTCATGCGACTTTCAACTCTGTTTTTTTCATTGGTTTTGTTCTCATTTGCCGTAACTTAATACGTGAAATCATATGATGGTAATTACGGAATCCAAATGCTGTGCGTTGAATTTGTTTAATCATTCGATTCATGCCTTCGACTGGGCCATTCGTATAGTCCGATTCACTGGCGTTGAGTACAACCACTAAGTTCTTTTTGAACGTTTGAAACACTGCTTTCATGTAGGGACTTATATTTTGACTTGTATATAGATCTTCCACAAGCTTGTCTTTGTCTTGATTCTTAAGGTTTTCCATGATGCTTTGCATCGACTCGTACGATGCTTTAAGTTCTTCGTTAATTGTCAGTCCTTGTTCTACACGTTCTAGTTGTGTGAGTTGTTTTCGCAGGTGTCGGTCATAAAAGACATGTTCCTCATCTAGATTTCCGGCATACTTCAAATAAAGCCGCCAGGCGAACTTTAACGTGCGATATTCATAGGATCTGTTATTGTACTTTTTCATGGTTTGCACCCGAGTTTGATTAAAAGCCCGAGTCATCATTGCAACGATGTGAAAGCGGTCGATCACAATTTTTGCCTGCGGAAACATTGCCTTGGCAATGTCTTGATAGTAACTATTTAGATCTACGGTAACTGTTTTGACACGTGCTCGAACACTTGCTGGAAATTGTTTAAAATAATCAGTAATACTTTGCTTGAATCGGTCTGGCAGAATTTGTTGAATTTCGTGCTCACCAGCGCCATTAATACAGATGAAATGGAGCCGACCACCAATTCCTCTAAATTCATCCATGGCGAGATGAACCGGTAGATAGTTAAGATTTCTGCGAAATAAGTCATCATAGTTGTCTAAGTAACGACAGACAGTGCTAGCTGATATGCCGGCATCGATCGCAATGCTAGCTTGAGTGCGGTCGTCTTGTAGACTCATAAACACTTTCTGACGCGTGGCTCGGGAGATACAACAGTACTTGTCTACCACATCAGAAGTAGCCATAAACGACGCTTTACAATTACGACAAATGACGCGTTCTTTATGGAGTTCTAAATAAACTGGTTCACTCGCATTCGCTGCCAGATAGGTCACGCGTGATACGTAGTGTCCATTATGACTTAGCTCGCAAAAGCCACAGTTAGCGCAATGTTTCTGGTCGAACTTAACCGTGGCTATATATACTTTTGCGCGCTTAGCTTTAATCACTTGATAGTTATATTTGTAAAAAACTACATTTGGGTCTTTAATACTGAGCGCAAATTTTATATTTATCTACAGGGTCCATAAGTTTTCACGTCCTTTAAAAAAGATGCTGTAGTGGGTGGATTTTTTAGGTGCGAGGCTTATGGGCCTTTTTTATTTTGCACTAAAAAATCCTGCTAATAGATTACCATGTTAAGTAAGCTATCAACAGGAAAAAGTATAGAACCATCATTACGCTAGTCAACGTTAATGTCACACGCTTTAAGTTTTATCATTTTTGATGGAGCTAGATTATAGTTGTTAGTCCTAAAATAAAACTGATCGAACATGCCATTTTTTGCGGCATGTTCGATCAGCTTTTTTTCTTTAAACCAATAACTTATTTATTGCTATTCCACCGCCCGTGCCCCCATTAACCGCAACACCCCCGCCGCGCTACGCTGATTCTGGCACAAAAACTGTAAAAATTGCAGAAATTCGCCGGCGTCAGCTTGACGGTACAAAAACTCACCTAGTACATAGATCGACGCATCAGCCGACAATGGTCGATCTAAAAAGTCATGCTTAGCCAGCTCGTGGCCGACTGGTAATCCTAAATCTGTCATCAAAGCGACTCCTTTCCTAAAAACTAGATAGTATTTGAAAAATGCTGTCAGCTTTTTTCATTACTAATTTGTTTAAACGTGGTCGAAAAAGCCGATTTCTGCGCCTAACCACGCCAGTCAAGCACATCACTTGCTTATTACCCGGCTGCCATGCTTCAACTTGGCGATTTTTGCCTTAGTTGCATGGTCAACGTCCGGAACATTAAAGATTATTAGCAGTCCTTGCTAATAATCCACCACTACTGCGAAGTAGTAGGCTAGTGCTCAAAATCTGGACGCTTTTGCAAACACACTCTAGCAGTCAAAAGCTTCACCGAGCAACGTTTCTAGCTCACTGTGCCATTTATGCGCCGCGAGTACGACTACGCAATCGTTGGTACGCATATTGCGAATCACCAACACGCCGTCTGTGCGGTCTAGCTCACGCACTATTTTGTTCAAATGCATCTTCGCCGTACTAACGGTGACCGTCTCGATCATCAGCTCTCACCTCCTCTACAATAGCGCCATTAGCTGCGCACATCTGCTGGCACCACATCAGTCTGCATCGGCAAATGACCCCCGTCACCCACAGCCACAGCTTGTTCCTGCACTAATTGTGGCGTGAAGCGCATCTGCCCCGGCACAAAGCTAAACGCCAATTCCGCCAGCCGCCCCGACCGATTTTTACGAAAAATCAGATTCAGATGGCGCGTGGCCTTGCGCTCCTCACTCAAACTGGCCGGATACAGAAAACTGACCACATTGGAATCCTGCTCAATACTGCCCGACTCGCGTAAATCAGCTAATTGTGGCGTGCGATCGACGCGTTTTTCCAACTCCCGATTCAATTGCGAGAACAAAATGATCGGAATATCCAACTCGTTGGTCAGCAATTTCAGCTCGCGGGTAATAATCTCGATCTCCTGCCGCCGATCATGCCGCGCCGCCACCCGATCCAAACTGATTATTTGCAAATAATCGATCACCGCCACATACTGACCCGCCGGTGCGTGCAACGCATGGTCCCGGATCACCTTGACGATCTGCGGTAGCACCAACAGTTTATCGTGCAATTGCAATCGCTGCTGATCTAACTGACCCACCGCTGCCTGCACCTGCTGTTTTTCCGCCGCCGACAACTGGAACGGATTGGCGAACTTGCCCACTGCGACCCCAGTAGAATAAGCCACCGTCCGCTGATAATTGTCAGTCGCCGTCATTTCCAGGGAAAATAGATCTACCGTCAAGGCCGCATCATGGCTTAGCGCGCGCTGAATTAGATTAACCGCAAAAGCTGACTTACCAATGCCAGGGCGGGCGCCGATTGTCCAGAGTACACCACCGCGCAGGCCGCCATTGAACACCGCATCCACATTAGAAAAGGTTTTGATGCCGTTAGCTTGCGGTTGAGCCAAGGCTTGCAACAGCTCCGCGCCGTGCTCCGACATACTCCGTGTCGGCAACTTCGGCTGATTCAGCGCTGCTAGCTGCGCACTTTGTACCTGTAACTCGGCTAAATTATCCGCGCTAGGCAAAGCAAAGTAGGCTTGGGCCGCTACTTGCAGCTTGCCTTGCGCATACCAGAAATGCAGCGCCTGCAAGCTATCCTGAAAAATCGCTTCGTCATCAAATGGCCGCTCAAAAGTTTGCCACTCATCAGCCGCAAAGGCCAACGGATAGGCAGCGTTGAAGCGCCGCTGGATCTCGACCCAGTTGCGGTACGGTCCCGGCTCCGCCACCATAAACTGAATAAATTCACGACAACTTTTGACGCCAAACCATTCAGCGTCGATGCTCACCGTCTGCATCATTTCCGGATGATGCAATAAATAATGTACTACCTTAGTGTCCAATGGCATGCCCGATCTCCTCCACTTCCGCTATCGTTGTGCTGACAGACTCTTCTGCCGCCCGGGCGACCACTTGCGTCACATCACCACAACAAAGATTGAATAAATTCGCTAAATAACGCTGCTTGGTCAGCGGCGCCGCCGATTGTACATGTGGTGCTGGCGGTGCCTCCAATAAATACTGGTTAAACTTCGGTCCAAACAAAGTCTGTGGTCGCAAAAACTTCCAATAATCGGTACCATACCAATCCTTGCACTTCCAATCGATCACCTGCTTGATCTGTTTGATCGTCACTTGCTGCTCAAATAATTGCGCTAGCAAAATCTGTGTTGCCGAGTCGTTACTAAATTGTTTGCCTGACTGTTGCCGCAAGTAGGCTAGGATTTTGCCGCTAGATGCCGCTAACTTAGTGCGTTGCTCCGGGGTATATTTTTGCAAAGTCAGTGGAGTGACACCAGTTAAGGCCGCTTGCTGATTTATCGAGCGCGCTTGACTTTTCTGGTCAGGTAAATCAAACTTGATCAGTCCAGTATAGTTGGCCCCAGCATCAGGTGCATAGCGCTCCCAATGACAGATCTGGTAGTGACCGTTACTAGCCGGTCGCATTAGATCGCACTGTGCCAACAAAGCCACCACCGGCGCAACGTATGAACCGCGCTCGATTTTGACCCAGCGCGCTAATTCAGTCAACGTCAACGGTTTGTCTGGATCAGTGTATAGCAACCCATTCTGCCGCAACGCGCCAGCCACGAATAACGCCTTGATCCACAGCATATAGCCAGTGTGACACTGACTACGATTAGCTAATTTTTCTAATTTAGTTAATTCCGGTAAATGTAAAAAATCATCCGGTAGTCTAAATAACGTTCGCAAACCCAGCACCTCTTTTTATTTCTTCACTTATAGATGCCGTATCAACGACCGCTTTTGTGCCACAATTTAGGCAAAAAAAATAGACCACATACAGTAAACGTTGATTTAACGCAACTGACGCGGTCTATTTTTTTAAAGTTTTTGACTAAGAATTACCGTCGATAACGATTTAAATTTTATCGTCAGTGTTGCTGACAACACTGCATCCTGTTGCCCGCAACACCCTTGACCGTTGTTGGCAACACCCAACACTGTTGCACACAACAGTCACTTTTATGACTGCTGCCGGCGTGCTTTGATCAACTCACGCGGCGGAAACCAGGCGTATTGCGCCCGTTCAGTCGCCTCATGGATCGTACTGCAACACTCATCTGTTGCGATATAACAAACATCTTCATCGTGATTAGCGAAGATAAACTGCCGAATCTGCCATGCCGACCACAGTGGTAGCCTTAATCCAGGTATCTCCGGCAAGTTAGCCGGAACAACTAAGTCAACATGACTACTAGGCAGCCACTGTTCGATCGCCCATTGCGTCAACTGGTGCGTATAAATCAGCATTGCGCGCACCTGCGCCAACTTCTTAAGTAACTTCCGCTTGCAGATATGCACCCGAACAATCACTTGCCGTTGTGTTTGCGGCTGCGTAAAAGTCACAAAGGTTGCCTTACTAGTAGTATAAATCGAATCGTACCAGCGACTGCCGATCCATGAAGTTTGCCCCCAGCTAGGTGTGCTCTCCGGTACAAACGAATTCTCCCCCGCAAAATAAAGCGGCTTCCAGCCCAATCTACGTGCTACCCAATGCCAAAATCGCGGACTCGTTAATGACCGCTCACTATACTCGCTGATCAAATCGTTAGACTTACAAGTGGTCAAGATGCAACGCCCATTGATCCCGATCATAGCCGTATAGTATCGCTTACCTTCCATATTAACCGCATGCGCTAAGCTAGCGACATAAACCGTATCAGGTCTTATCACAAATTCATCACTCAACTCAACCAGATCTAACCGCGATTCGATCTGCTCCAAATCAAAATACGGTACGTCGTCGTTAATAAACTTGGGTTTTCGAACTAACATTTTTTAACCCCTTTAAATATCGACGATAATAATTAGCTACATTAATAGCATAAACGACAAAGGTAAACCAGTGCATGAGGAAGCGCTTATTTTTTAATGAAAATATTATTAAGCTTACATTAAAAAAGCTAAGTTAGCACCACCAAAGGCTTTTGCATCAAGAAAGCGTTTTATTTTTATTCGTAAATTCGCCTTTTTTGTCGTTTGCGTACTGCGGGGGTTGACCAGTATGCTTATAGCGTCCTAGACGTCTGGGATCACTACAGAAAAGGTTGTGATCCAATGACAAATCAATTGATCAACACCGCATTTAACGCTGCACTCGCCGATAAAAAGCTGATTTTCGGCGTCTTAAAAAAACTCAACATCACCCGACAGAATCCTGATTTTGACGACTATTTTCAAGAATGCATCCTGGCTTATGTCGACGCGTATTGCCGCTATGCCGAAAATGGCGCCAGCCTTGATCGCCACACTTATCTCTACATCAAACTGCGCCAACGCGTGATTGACTTACTACGCAAACACGACTGTTACCAACGCTACTTCGGCCACACCGCGCCCGATGACCGCAGTAGCGACACCGAACACAGTCTATACCAAGCACTACTCTTGCAGCAACTACTAACTGAACTCCCGCTAACCGAAAACCAATTATTCCGCCTACTTTACCTGCAAGATGACTCGATCACCGAGATCTGCCAACAATTAAAAATTAGTCGCCGCACCGTTTACCGCCGCCGAACTAAGTTATTGGCAAAGTTACAGCAATTATTGTAACGATTGATTTCAGTTACCATGTTCTCAACCAATCTAGACTAAACGCGCCTAAAAAAGCAGATTACTGCGCCTTTTTAGATACCCTGTAGAAAAAAGGTGGCACAAATCGGCCCGCTCATACGGCATCTATAAGTGAAGGGTAAAATAGCGGCCGCTGATTTTCCCCCCTTCAAAAACTGGCGCCTACCACTAAGTTACTCATTAACGATAGAGTAGCGCAGCCATAAACTTAAGGAGGTCATCCCATGGCTATTTTGAAAACAGACTTGCAGATCAAAACCGTCGGCGACAACATCGACGGCGAAGCGACACACAAGTTCGTCAACGTCAAAGAAGGCACCACGACTGAACAATTGGATAAATTCGGTAAGACCATCGCTGAACTAGCCAACGAAGGCTACAGCGCCGCCGTCACTGTTGTGTATGATCGACACGACTACGCAGGTTAGAGTGCGTTGAAAAAGCGCTCAGATTATGGCCTATAGCCTAGCTGGACGATAAGAGACACGCAAGTAGCTCGTTCGAACAGCGTAGCTATACGGAATAAGCTGTTTTTTCGACCACGTTTCGGCTAGAGTGATAAATTAGGCGCTCAGGATTTGAGCATCAGCCTACTACTCCACAAAAGTAGTTGATTATTAGCAAAAACCGCTAATAATCTTTGATGTTACGGGCGTTGACCATTCTTGTGGCAAAATTCGTGCCGCAAGAAACATGGCAGTTGGGTGATAAGAGACACGTAGTGACTCGTTCACACAACGTAGCTAGTCGCAGAAACCTGCACCATTTAGCATGTTTCCACCACCCTTGAGTAACGCGCACCACCCTCATTTTCGCCGCCAAGCGTACGCCCCAACGCCAAATTGCGGAAATGCCGCACCACTAAATTATCTACTACTACACCCAATCCACCACAGAGAGGAGCATTCCCATGAAACAACTTGATATGGAGTTCAAGAACGAAATCGGCAAAACGAAACACATGCGCCTGAACTACGCTTCCCAGACCTTGGACGAAACCACGGTCAAAACAGCGATGCAAACGATCGCCGATTTGAAGATGTTTGAGTTGGAAGCTGTCAACCCGTACGCAACGCCGATCAAGGCGCAGTATATTGAACGGACAGTAACACCAATTTTTGGCGGTGAAGCAGAGGCTGTAGAACCAGTAGCCGACGCTGAATAAACACCGAATACGCCAAACAGCCACACTCAATCAAAAGTGTGGCTGTTTGGCGTTATTTCATTTCAATTTAATAATTCGTAATACTATCGATCGCACGTTGCCGTAATAATTCGATCATTGCCGAACTAACATCCATGACTACTTGATCAGCACCCACAAATTATCAGGCCAACGACTATCCTGTCTACTTATGATCGGCATCATAATAATCAACGCTGATCCTTGACCATCAGATTCTCCCTCACCCCAGCAATGCTAGCAAAGACTCCTGTTCAATCGCCAGTGTTTCCGGTATCTGCTGCCAAAAAGTCTGCGCAGAACGTTCAAAATTAAGCAGATCTAGCTCGTTAATTAATAACGCGGCCTGATTTGTATAGACCGACGTGAAGACATCCAGATGACTACTGAGACTATTACCAGAAAAGTCCAATGGGTCAGCTTGACTACGAAAAAAATCGGGTCGTAATTGCTGCAATTTTTGGACAGCACGCTCATTACCTGACTTAATAGTTTCAGCCAAGTAATAAAGCTGCTGCATCTCAGCAACATTCATTGTTTTAGCCACATCAGCGGATAGAAACATCCCAAAAAGTCGCACGACGGTTCGATAATTTAGATTCTGGCTAGGTAATTGCTGCCGCTTCAAGTTATCTTGCAAAAAAGTATATATCTGATTACGCAATTGCTGCGCTAGCATCAAAATATGGGTATAAAGATGCATCGTTATCTCACTATCTACTAAATCAGCCGGATATTGTTCTATTAGCGACGGCTGGTCGATCTTGGTTTTAAAATAAAACCGCTTAACTTCTGTCAGCTGCGCACAATAATCATCTTTCTGATCGACCCAAAAATAAAATTTTACCGTCTCCATATCGCTAATCCCCATACTCAATATAGTCACTTTATTAGCAGTGAAATACTCATTTCTAAACATAAAGTTGCTTTAATAATACACAATGTATAGGTAATTTACAAAATAAATTTAGCTTTTTGATATTTAATTAAAGTAAGGTCGCATATCACCTTGATAGCAATAAAACCACCACTACATAACACGACCAATTTGAGCTATTATCAGCGCTAGAACGGATACGCGCTCAAGATGAGCATGTAAAACAGGCTAAAAAGTATACAGGCGATTGGGTGATAGATGTTAAAAGATCAAGACGACTATACTAATGTTGGCCGATCGTCTGTCTTTGTTGGACGATTTGCTGGCACTGCCGGACGAAAACTTGGCAGAAGGTACGGCTGCTTGACCGTCATCAGCTAGATTGTTTTAGTCTTTCGCACTATGGGGCCTATTTCTTCGCAAACCATGGCCTATTAGATTGCATTATGTGGCCTATGATGATGCTTTCTTCTATGTTACAATTCAATAAAGCGCTTACTTCGATTATTGGGGATTATAACTAATGAACTCAGATACTTGGTTTGATAACTACGTACCAAAATTTATCTTTAACGATAACAATCTAACTTGGAAAATCGATTCTAAATATGACCCACTGATTGCAGAATATAGAAAAGAAGTGGACTTCGATTTTGACATCTTTATTTACACCATGCTTACTTGGCTAAATAACAAGATGCCCCAGTTTAGCCAACAGCATGTACTTAATATGATATTTGACTACTTAGATCAGGCAGAACCCGCTGAGGACACTCAAATTGCTATTTACGGTTTTCTGAATTATTTAACCGTTAATCTTCAAACTGATGTAATCGACCAGCTTGATCATAAACTCTTTAAGTATCCTAAAAAAGCTACACTAGTAGAATATGAGTCAATCGCTGACGTATACTGCAATATTGTTGAAAACGCAATTGCTAGTAGTTTGGGCGGTGATGAGGAACTAGCGATTAAATATTGGCAGCGGTTCTTTAGTTTGCGGGAGAACAGGCCACAACTGAATATCGAGTTTATAAATAATAAGCATGACTCCTAGTAGCATGATTATTTACCACCCTTGCAATAAATAACTAACCGACTTCAAAAATAATTTAATCCAAGTTGTGATTGCCTCAGCAAATAATTGGTGAGGTGATTTTTATTGAATAAACCAGATATTGTTCAAATCAAAATGGATCATCCCGATTCTCAATCACGATCTACTATGGCAATAAAGGCCCTACAGATCAGAATTGATGCTAATAGATCGGTGGTAAGGTAAATTTCATTGATAGGATACCTTTCAAAATTATTCGTTTAACGCAATTATTATAGTTACTTAGTATAAGTATAGTAAGCACCCAATAAACGACCGTAATCAAAAGAAGCGCTACTGATCCGAAACTTTTTGGTTCGAATCAGTAGCGCTGTTTAGTTTTAAATTAGCCAATGGGCTACGCTTGTTGATCACGCCAAACCTTTTTGTCCGGCACTTGTCGCCATGGCAAACAAGCTACCAGTTCTTCCTCAGTTGGAAAAACTGGTAGTTGCCCTAATTGATCAAGCAGGTATTCGAGATACTGCCGGGGATCCAAACCATTAGCTTTCGCGGTTTCAATCAAGGTCATCCAAATCGCGTTAGCCTGTGCCCCTGCAGGACTGAAGGCGGCATCGTGAATTAACCAAGTGAGCGTAAAAATTGACCACACTCGGCGAAAGAATTGACCAACTTATGCGAAGAAAATTGACCATACGACTAAAAGAACCCACTAAAGTGGGTTCAAACATTGTTATTGCTCTAGGTATTCTTTGATCAATTTAATACCAATATCAACGAGCTCATTCTCACTAATTTGTTCATTGCTTTGAAGCATGGCCATTGTTAACCGATCAACAAATTTATTTTCAAAGCTTTCTTCTATCGAGTTAAGAAAGTAGTAACTAGCGAGCCGATTGCGCACATCTTCTGGAATCATACAGAGTCACCTCGTAATCCATAGCGTTCACGCATTGATTTATCGCCTTGAATTAAAATCGGGTAGGCATCATGGATAATGCGATCAAGGATTGCATCGGCTATTTGTGGATTACCTAGTTTATTATGCCATCCATCTGGCGCAAACTGTGAACAATAAATGGTTGATGATTGATGTAATCGACTTTCTACTAGCTCTAAAACATAGGTAGACTGCTCTAAAGACAACTCCGTTAACAACCATTCGTCAATGATTAAAACATCAACTTTTTTATAGCGAGCTAATATTTTATGAAAATTTCCATTAGCTTCATGCTTAGCTACAGCTAAGTCGTCTAAAAGTTCTGGCAGCCGAACATACTTCACCTTATAAAATTGGCGACATGCTTCTATGCCTAAGGCATTAGCGAGCCAAGTTTTACCATTGCCAGATGCGCCCATCAAAATAATATTATGATGCTCACGAATGTAGTTCCCTGTTGCTAGTTTTTGGATTAGCTTACGATCCAATTTGCGATCTGGCAAATAATCTATTTCGGCTAACGCAGGCTCTATACTCGGAAAATCAGCGCTGTGTAATAGCCGACTAAGCTTATTAGATTGCTGTCTGGCATAAGCACCATCGACAATTAATTCAAACTTATCTTCAAAATCCATTTGTTGGTATTCTGGTTGCTGTTCCTGAACTTCTAAAATCTCAACCATAGCGTTGAGTCGCATTTCTCGTAATTTACGCTTAGTTTCATCTGATGTCATTATCTTTTTCCCCTTCGATTCCAAAATAGGCTGCGCCACGCGTGAAGCCATAAGTGTTTTGTGCACTTGCATTGTGAGGTTGCTCCTGTTGTTGGTTACTGCGTAATAAACGCTCGATTACTGGCACCGTTGGTGCTGAGGCAATTTTTATAATATCTTGGCAAGCCTGCTCAATCGCTTCACTGGAGTACTTACGGCCAAAATTCTTTAAACGAAGGGTTGCTTTCAGTGCTTGCTTTTCCACTTTTGCCGATTTAAGCAAATAACGAACGACTTCCGTTGTTGCTTCACCAATACTTTCGGCCCACTTAATTGCTTCTTTTGGGGTGTAATCAAGATACAACTGGTGGTTCTCTGGTAGATGATCATGATTAGTCGAGAATTGACCAAGCTTGCCATAAAGTCGTTTGTGTGAGGCAATACGACTATCTTTGTAAAAGATCTCAACGAGATCTTTCGTAACTTTAATATCAACTTTATTCTGGATATATTCGTAAGGAACAGAATAAAACATATTCTCCACATTAGTGTGGTAATCTAATTGTACAGTGGCAGTTTTCCAGGTTGCCATTTTATAAGGTACCCGTGGTAGAGGCTGTAATGCGAACTGCTCTTCGCTAATAAAAGCGTCTTTACGGTTACCTTTTTTATATTTCTTGGTGAATGGTCGCAAATTAAACTCATCTAATTTTTCCCTAACAGCCTGATTTAATTCTATTAATGTGAAAAACTTTTCGTTACGTAGCGCAGCGATAATCCAAGTTGAAAGGATCTTTACACTACCCTCGACGTTGGCTTTATCTTTAGGTGTTCGGACACGTGCCGGCAATATAATCGTGTTATAGTGACTTGCCAATTCGCGGTAAGTCGAATTAAGCACAGCTTCTCCAGCTTGGTGCCTGGTAACACCAGTTTTTAAATTATCTGGGACAAGGATTTCCGTAACCCCACCAAAGTACTTATAAGCGTGAATATGACTAACTAACCAATCTTCTTGTTTCATTGACAAGCGAGCCTCACAGTAGCCATATTGGCTACACGGTAGTGTGGCGACAAATAAATAAGCTTTAACAATTTCTCCTGTATCTGAATCAGTTAGAGACAATGTTGTACCTGCCCAATCTACTTCCATAGTTTCTCCCGGCTTACGCTTTATGCGCATAGTCGCTTTATACTTTTGTGCATATTCGTGATAATACTGACAAAATGTGCGGTAAGCGTAGGGAATAACATTATTTTGACGGCACATTGCCTCATATTCATAGTGTAGTAGTGACAACGTCACATTAGACTTAGCTAGTTCCGTATGGATATGTTCAAAATCTGGCAATTGTCTGCCTTTAGACTCACGCTTTTTATGCGGGAAAAGTAGCGCTTCGAACCATTCGTCATCCATTTCATCAGTGAACGGTGGTACTAACACTTCTTCTTTTGCCCGTTTGATGATCTCTGCAATTTTGGGGCGAGAATTACCTGTAGCTGCAGCGATATTCCGTTGTACGACCTTTTGAGCATGGAGCTCAAGAATCTTACGATACTGAATGGACATAAAAAACCTCCTGTATAATATAATTACGCAATGTATGCGCTATCACATTATACAAGAGGTACCTTAGGGCTGGTCAATCTCTTTTGCAGAACTTGGTCAATTTCTTCGCTTAATGGGGTAAAATTTTATGCCGAAGGGGGTAAATGGGAATGCCGTCATCACCGTATTCGCCATAGACCCACGAAGTCCGAATAATATAGTATTTGTCAGCTAACCGTTGGACCGCCTGTTCGCCTTCGTATTTAGCACGGCCATATTCATTCCGCGGCGCTGGTTGCGCATCGACAGTATATTCTGCGTCTTGATCGCCATCAAATACATAATCGGTACTGATGTAAACCACGATCGCGCCGACTTCATTAGCAGCTGCGGCAATATTGGCGGTACCGTCAACGTTGACGACTTGATTGATCGCCTTGCCAGGTGCTTCTTCGGCAGCGTCAACCGCGGTATAAGCGGCACAATGATACACCACTTGTGGCTGAAAGTCTTTGAAATAAGCAGTCACGGCCGCCTTATCCGTAATATCCAATTCACCACTATCAGTTGCCCGATAATCCGTTTCGCGCGCATCTAATAAATGTCGTAATTCCGTACCTAATTGGCCGTTAGCGCCGGTAATTAAAATTCGCATAATTGAATCTCCTCACTATTATATTGATTCATATGTATGAAAAAGCAGGGCAAACGGTCTCACAACTAACTGTGTCTCATTTGCCCAACCCTATTTTAATGTATAATTGATTGCTTTAGTTATCGCATCAAAGGAACGCTAATACTTCTCGCGTCAAGAACAATTCCCCACCAGTACTCGCTGTAGAGAACGCTAATCAGAATCGTCACTTATTGGCCATTCTGAGCATATTTCGCCTCAACCGCAGCCTTCTCCGCTCGCCACCAGTCTTCATGCGTCGTATACCAATCGATCGTATGCTGCAGCCCAGTTTCAAAGTCAGTAAACTCAGGCTGCCAGCCTAATTCAGTCTGCAGCTTAGTCGCATCGATCGCGTAACGCAGATCGTGACCAGGCCGGTCCTTTACCTGCTCATAATCCGAGGAAGACTTGCCCATCAGCTTCAGGATCAATTCCAAAACATCCTTGTTGTTCTGCTCACCGTCAGCACCGATCAAGTAAGTTTCACCGATCTTACCCTTGGTCAATATCTGCCACACCGCACGCGAATGATCGTTGGTGTGGATCCAATCGCGGACGTTTTTACCGGTACCGTATAATTTCGGCTGAATCCCGCTTAAGATATTAGTGATTTGCCGCGGGATAAACTTTTCGATATGTTGGTAAGGACCATAGTTGTTAGAGCAATTCGAGATCGTTGCGCGCAAGCCAAATGAACGCACCCAGGCACGGACCAACAAGTCCGAGCTAGCTTTCGACGACGAATAAGGACTACTTGGTCGATAAGGTGATTCTGGCGTGAACTTTTCGCCTTCGCCTTCGCCTTGTCCCGGTAAATCCTCACGTAACGGTAGATCACCGTACACTTCATCAGTAGAAATGTGGTGATAGCGCACATCGAATTTACGGCACGCATTGATCAACACCGATGTGCCCACGATATTCGTTTGAATAAATGGTGTTGGATCGATCAACGAATTATCATTATGACTTTCAGCCGCATAATGAACAACGGCATCCGCATCTGCCACCAAACGCTCAACCAGCGTCTGATCACAAATATCACCAACGATCAGTTCAACCCGTTCCGCAGGTAAACCAGCCAAATTAGCTTTGTTACCAGCATAAGTAAGCTTATCTAGTACTGTGACATGAACCTCAGGATGATGCTTGACTACATAGTGAACGAAGTTACTGCCAATGAAACCGGCACCGCCAGTAACAATAATATTTTTGAATGTCATGTTAAACTCCTTAGATTTCACCGTAAACAAAGGGATTATTCTGCTCGAACTCAGTAAAGGTTGGTTGTGCCGCATCCTTTTCTGATGTGATCGCCTTATCGAAATCAATTGGCCAATTAATGTTCAATTCTGGTGTCTTAAATGAGATCCCGCCGTCAGCCGCAGCATCATAGTAATTATCACACTTATAAAGAAAATTCACGTTGTCGGTTAACGTCAAGAAACCGTGCGCAAAACCACGAGGGACTAATAATTGACGGTGATTGCTAGCAGTTAGCAAATAGCCTTCCCATTGCTTGTACGTTGGTGACCCGGCCCGCACATCGACAATTACATCCAAAACAGCACCGGTAACCACCCGAATCAACTTAGTTTGCGCTGCTTGTCCCCGCTGAAAATGTAACCCGCGCAACACACCAGCTTGACTAGATAATGACTGATTATCCTGAATAAAATTAAAATCAATGCCCGCTGCCTTAAAATCCCGATCTGAATAAGTTTCTGTGAAAAACCCACGCTGATCGCCGAAAACTGCCGGCGTGATCAACTTAACATCTTGTAACTTGGTTGTTTTAACAATTAATTTACCCATAGAACTATTTTCCTTCTTTCGCTAACCGTAACATATATTGACCATAATCCGTCTTCTTCAACGGTTGCGCCAACTGAACCAATTGTGCTGCTGAAATGTAACCCATGTGAAATGCGATTTCTTCCAAGCACGCTACTTCTAAATTCTCACGCGTTTGAATGGTTTCAATAAAGCTAGACGCTTGTTGTAATGAAGCGTGGGTGCCGGTATCTAACCAAGCAAAGCCACGGCCCATTAATTGGACATCCAACTGACCACGGCGCAAATATTCTTGATTGACGTCAGTAATCTCTAACTCGCCCCGTGGTGACGGCTTGATCTTTTTAGCAATATCCACTACTTGATTATCGTAGAAATACAAGCCAGTGACCGCGTAGTTACTGGTTGGGTGTTCTGGCTTTTCGACGATCGAAATGGCGTGATGGTTTTCATCAAAATCCACCACCCCAAAACGTTCTGGATCATTGACATGATAACCAAAGACGGTGGCGCCGACGGTTTTAGCCGCCGCTTCCTGTAACATTTTGGACAAGCCACCACCGTAGAAAATATTGTCACCAAGGATCAAGCATACTGAATCCCCAGCAATGAAGTCTTCCGCCAGTAGAAAAGCTTCCGCCAATCCGTTGGGCTTTTCTTGGACCTTGTACGAAATATTCAACCCTAATTCATGCCCGTCCTGGAATAATTCCTCAAACCGCGGCGTATCCTTTGGCGTGGAAATGATACAAATATCTTGGATCCCCGCTAACATCAAGCTAGACAGCGGATAATAGATCATTGGTTTATCGTAAACCGGGATCAATTGTTTCGAAATCGCCCGAGTGACAGGATACAGGCGGGTTCCCGAACCGCCTGCAAGAATGATACCTTTCATTTTAAGAATCTCCTCGCTCTATTTTATACTCACATTAAGTCGTGCTTAATTTTAGATGTGGAAATACCATCTGTCCGCGGTAGATAGACTACCTCACAATAATCCTTTAAAAAATCGAATTGTCCTTTCCAATCATCACCCATTACGAAGGTATCAATATTATATTTTTTAACATCGTCGATTTTCTGATCCCACGACGTTTCAGGAATCACTTTGTCAACATAGCGAATAGCCTCCAAAATATACTTACGATGCTCAAAGCTATGATAAGCCTCTTTATGTTTCAATGAATTAAATTCATCCGTCGATGTTGCTACAATTAAATAATCACCCAATAAACTAGCACGTTCTAATAAACGTACATGCCCCCAATGTAATAAATCAAAAGTACCATATGTAATAACACGTTTCATAATTTACCTCCTCATAATTTTAAAATTTTGCGTAATTTATCCAACTTATTTCTGTTCACTATAATAACCAATATCGCATATACTAAACTAACAACTACTGACTTAATTACAAGATCATAAAATGCACTTATTTCGCCGAAATCTAGCATTAGACCAACGAATAAGGTTACTAGAAATATTAATATATAGCGAATATGCGCTTTGAATATCGTCCAGATTGGGAGATATTTTTTCACAATAAATACTCTAATCAAACAAACGAGTATCTCTGTGGTTGTAATAACAATCGTTCCCCCAAATGACTTCATCTTAGGTACCAATAAAAGGTTCAAACTTATACTATAAATTGCACCAATAATATATGGAATTGCATAACGCACGTATAGCCCACGAGATAATGTATACTGTGTAGCAAAAACGCCACCATAACTAATAAATATAATAATCAAACTAACCCAAAACATATTTTTGGACATAGGTGTAAACTCATTACCAAAAAACCAACCTACAAAGACTTTCGCATTTACCATTAACAACATTGCTAAATATAAAGAAATAATTAATGTTCCAGTTAGTGAAATATCAAAAACCTTTAAAATTCGTTTTTCAGTAGCATCTTTTTTTTGCATTGCCGCCATCTTAGGCATTAAAACAACACTTACGGAAGTAATAATTGCTAAAACTACTCTAGCAATATTTTGTGATTGACTATAAAAGGCTAACTGAGTCGCACCAGATATTATGCCAACAATTGTACTGTCAAAGCTAGTATATGCTTGTACGGCTACTTGTGGAATAAGTAAAATAAGCGCCTGATGAAGTAACATTTTGCTTGTCGTGCCATCATTTACCTTATCAACATCTTTTTGACCTTCTTGCCGAAGTGATCTAATAATAGAAAACCAAAAAACTAGATTAGATAATAAAATACTTAAACTATTAATTAAAACATAGATACCTAAATCATCCGTGGTATGAACACATAAAAAAATCAAAACTAACGCAAACATTTTGATTAGGGTATTTCTTAAAACCACTTTTTTTATTTCTCCAATACCAATAAAATACCAAGAAATATCTAATACATATCCAACCAAAAAAGGAATTTCTAGCAAAAAATACTGCTTATATGGCAATAATAAAATGGTTACACATATAAAAACAATAATGACAATTAAGCCTGTTATAAATTGAATAAACCACAATTGTTTAAATCTTTTTAACCTTAATTCTCTATTAGTTTGCGCTATCACTTTAGGCCCTAATTGATTCATTCCAACTGCTATTAAAACACTCAGAAAAGTAATGATAGAGTATACATATCCATAAATGCCTAATGCATGTGCCCCTAATACTCTCGATACGTACGGAACAGTGATTATGGGTATTATGATAATAAATAGTTGGTAAAGTCCATTATAAATAATATCAGAGAATGTCTTTTTCATTTCTAAATTACATACCTACTTTTGCCTTAATTATTTGGCCTATTTTTTCTATTGGGTACTCATTAAACAATAAATTTAGCTGCACTCTCTGCTGCTCATCTTTAGAGAAATCATGAGTCATTAACACATTTATCAGCTCTTCTGTATTCCTTACAACTGGTCCAGCAGCATCTTGACTAAAATCATTCCTATATAAGCCACGATCATCATTAATAAATTTATCCAAATCATACACAAAATGAATAATAGGACGATTCAAAATTAAATAGTCAATATACACACTCGAAAAATCGGTAATCAATATATCCGTATTATTTAATAATAATTGAGTATCAAAATTCTTTGGTAATTCAACTATATTACTTGATGTTTCTTTACTATTATTATTTCTCGCAAAGTGTTGCTTTTCTATTATAAGTATATTCTTTTCTTCTAATTTTTTCATTTCTTTTCCTGAAAGTTTATGGAAAGAAAAAACCTCATTGGTATTATCACGAAATGTCGGGATATAAGAAACTACTGTGGCCTGCTGGGGTATTCCTAAGCTTTTCTTAAATGCTGAACTAGCTGACTCATTAATTAATGGAATGTAGCGCGGTTGTCCAACATGAATAATATTAGTCTTAGTAATTCCCCAATAACGAAATGCAGATAATAAACGTTCATCCATTAATCTAGATGTGGAAAGAAAATAATCACAATGATGATATGGTCTCTTTTGTGTGAAATTATTTGCATCCGCAGCAATCTTTTTCACTGGAAATCCATGCCATAATTGAATAACCTTAGCTCCCTTCAGTAAATTAATAGAGCCTAAATCAAGATACCCTTGATTTACAAAAACATAGCTAGCTCTTAATTCTAATAAGTACGCTTTCAAAGAATTTCTACGACAAAATCGAACCCTACCTTTGAACAGCTCCCTTATAGGGGCGTAACATTCTTTATTGCCAATCCAAACAAATTCATATTCAGAGTATAGTTTCTTATCAATAAAGTCCTTAAGCAAATACATTGAATTATCAGTAACCTGAGTACCAAACCAAGCACCAAAAATCACTAAATTTTTTTTACGAATAAAATATTTGCTTAAAAAATAAAAAATATTTAGTATAAAATGAATAATTTTCCTCATAATTATCTCCTAATTTATTTAATCACTTAGACCACGATCACCTGTTTCATCTTTACTGCGTTCATAAAGAGAATACACTAGCAAATATATAACAAACCCCGTTGCGGTAAATAAAAATGGATCAGTATATGCAAGAATTAAATAACCTATGTATGCAAGACAAATCCATCTTGTTTTTCTATCTTTAAATATAGGAATAATTGGTCTAAGAATAAATACCAAGAAAATACTTAATCCAATCAGGCCATTTTGACGCAAAAACTCAAAATAAGATAACTCAGAAGTCGAAATGAGTCCCAATCGTGCCGGAGAAAAGTACTGACTACCAATACCATTCCCTAAAAAATAAGACATCGGATTCTGATTCATGCTTTGAATAATAGAATGATAATTAGAATCACGAATAGCATCCCCTGATAGTTTTGCATCATTCATTAATTCAACTCGAGCTAAAAAGACACCTGAATAGCGATAAGATATATATATAATAGAAATTATGAATATAGTTTTTAATACTCTATTTTTCACAAAAAAGATGAAGTAAATAGCCACAATTGCCAGCGCCTCATAAATATTTGCCCGAGTACCCGACAGTAACAGTGCCATAAACGCTACAATTCCCCAAATAATTTTATTATTAAATAGACTATATAATAACAAAATAAGTATTAGTGGGGAACCATTTAAGAATATCACATAGGTAAATATAGCATTAGACGACACACTTATTTGCGCTTCTTGTGCCGTATTTAAATAAACAAGTAACGGATTACTACTAATTGACATAATTCCAATTTTATCTAATAATGCGCTCAAACAAATAATCAATGCTATAATAAGTAATGCACCCAAAATATACTTCAAGTAATCAATCTGATACTTCAATATTACTGGTAATAACCATATATACGAAAAGATGTATACCCCTGCTAGGACATCTCCCATGGGTACACGAGTAATAGAAATCATAAAAAGAAGCAGTGGAAAAATAACCGTAAAAAACATATAATACAAGTGCTTTCGGTCAATGAGAAAGAAAACTATAGTCTTAATATTCAGCACAAGTAAGAGAGAAAAAATAAAAATTTTAATATTCAAATTGTCTGCTGGCATTAAAATAGCAAAAAAAGTGAATAATGCTAATAACATGCCGTTTAAACGACCATAAATGGTATCAAAAGTAAATCTAGACTGAATTGTCGACATTTAGTAATCTCCATTCTAAAATCGATTTAAAATAAGCAAAAGAGTCATTTCAATTTTACTAATCACAGACTTCATTTGATGGTTTAATTCGACCATTGCACTAATCTTATTTTTTAAGCTCAATTTATAATCAATTAGATGCTGGATTAACAAACGATTCTCTAAGGACATATCTTCACCATAATAGCTATCTAAATCGTGAATAAAATCTAATCTTATTTTATTTTTATCGAACATACCACTTTCAAGAAGCTTTCGCAGAAAACTTCTTTTTCGTCCTCCGACCTCGTTCTGACTATGTTGCCTATATAATATATGAGAGGTTGAATCAAAATAAATATATCCATTTAATGAAGCACAAACTGCATAAATCAACTGATCGTGCAATGGATAAGCACCAAGTTTATTAACTACGAGTTTATCAAGCTGTTTTTTTAATTTATCATTAAAAACAAAAGTACATCCAATACCATTATTTCTCGTTAGGATTTCTCCAAAAGATAGCACTCGGTGATCAAAGCTATCCATGCCCTGCACTTCTAGATTTTCATTTACTATTCTAGCCACAGAAAAATATAACTTGTACTCCTTATTAATTTGTTGCTCCAATTTTTCTACACCAGATAACAACTTATCTTCATTCCAAACATCATCTTGATCTGCAAATGCATAATAATCTGCATCAGATACTCTCTGTAAACCGTTCAAAAAGCTTTTTTTGGCTCCAATATTTTTAGCGTTAATCTCTAGATGGATACTTCTATTAGAATTCATCCATTTTCTTATGATTTCAACAGTATTATCTTTTGAAATATCGTCAAAAATATATAATTCAACCTCAACATTTTTTTGCCCAAGAATAGAATGAATTTGTTCATCTAAATATTTTGAACCATTGTATGTCGACATTATAACTGCAACTTTTTTCATTTTCAGAAAACCCCCATTAAAACCGCCACTTTAAATAACATATTTTTTTGCCTTACTGGGGTTCTATATTTTCTATCAAAAGCTAAATCAATTCGACTTTTAAAATTAGAATTATACTTTACTAATTTATTTAAACTATCTTTCTGCTCGCCATCGATGTATTTAGTATAAGATTTTAGTAATGAGATTCCTTGTCGTTGTCGTTCGTTCTTATTCGAAATCATACTTCTTATCAATCGCTTTATCCGCTTAAAAAATTCTCTCTTATTGAAACCAACGGAATTATCACCATGCTGCCGGTACTCTAGTAAGGCCTCATCAGTAGTAATTATTTCTGCATTAACAAGTTCAGCAACAAGTAAGGTCCAATAGTCATGCATTCTAACAAATTCAGGTTGACCTTCAACTAACAATTTAAAAAGATTTCGGTTAAAAACCATAGTACAACCAGAAGGCACTCGATAGACTATCGTAGACTCCAATGTAAAATCCCAATAATAATGCATATCTCTTTTAAAGATAAAATTCAAGTTTTTATCAACCACATTATAAGTAGACATAAAAATAGCAGGTTTATTAGTAAAAGTATGCAAGCCCTCACTTGCTTTTTCAAGTTTATCTAAATGCCAAACATCATCTTGATCTGCAAATGCATAATAATCTGCTTTTTCATTTTTTACTAGTTTCATTATTTCCAAATAACTTCTAGCAGGTTTTAAGTTTTTTGAACCTTGCACCCACTTAATCTTTTGAGGGTTATCTCGGCTTAATTGATTCAATATTTCCTGTGTTCTATCGTTTGAACCATCGTCTCGTATAAATATATTTACATCAACATTTCTTTGATTCAATATGCTAACAATCTGTTCCTTTAAATAACGTTCACCATTAAACGTTGACAGCATAACTAATACTTTAGTCATTATTACCCCTATAATTCTGAATAAATTTCTTCCATAATTTTATTTACATTACTTATATCAAACTTTTCAACTTGCTTAATGTTATTTGTTCCCATTTTTCTTCGCAATTTATTATCATTAATCAAAGTTTTAATGCCAATCGCAAACTTATCTACATCTAAAGGTGAAGAAACAAACCCAGTTACACCATTAATCGAATAATCTTTAATGCCTTGAACATTTGAAGTAATTAATGGCAGTCCAGCTGCCATCGCCTCAAGGCCAGCAAGTCCGAGACCCTCACGTCTTGAAGGAAAGGCCGAAATGTCAGCCATATGTAATAAGTCACTTATATCAGTTCGATATCCCAACAATTTTACTTTTTTTGAAATATTTAGTTTCTCTGCTAATAATTCTAAATTTTTTTTCTCGTTTCCATGACCACAAATAAGATAAAATACATTCTGAGACTTTAACTTTGCTAAAGCCTTTATGATAACTTGATGATTCTTTCGTTGTGATAATTCCCCCACAGAAATAATCACAAATGAATTTTCAGGTATCCCAAATTCTTTTCTTAATAAACTTATTTTATCTTGAGTTGGTGCCATCATAGTAATATTCTTATAATTTATTCCTACTCCAGGAATATACCTAGCTTTAGCGTGTGGGAAATGCTGAGCTAATGAAAAATCATCATTATTAATTGTAATGATTTGCTCTGTATAACGCGCCAAAAAATACTCTATGGGATAGAATAATAGCCAATCCTTTTTAGGACCACCATGAAAGAATTGAAATCCATGGGCTGTATAAAGCACCTTAACTTTGTATTTGTGCCCAATTAAACGGCCACACACTCCACCAATTGGCGATTGACAATGAATAAAATCATATCTATAACTACTCATAACATCAGATAATTGATGGATTGCAGTAATCAATGTCACTGGAGTACCAATTCCTCTAGGAAAATCTATGTGATGTGCAATAACGCCTAGCTTTTTCAACTCATTTTTAAGATGCCGATTTTCTTCAGCACTCATCGTACTACCATGTTTAAAATTAGTTGCCACATGCACTTGATAGCCAAGATCTTGTAAAATGGCAATATTATCCATGTTAAATTGCTTGATCATTGATGCAACCGACGTGATCATCAACATTGTTTTAGCCACTCAGATGGACCCCCTAATTGATCTCTCAAAATCTAATACTTGATAATCATTTATTTTTATTTTATCCATTGTTGATAGCTGTTTCTCATAAACTAATGACCCAAAGGCCTTGCTCGCATAGACGCCCAATTTATTTGACTTCCGCATCAGTAAGTGAATAAAACCACTGAATCCTGGTAATAGAATAATATTCTTGTTCTGAAATCTTCTAATTTCTCGGACAAGTTCTGTAGTATTAACGTATTCAAGATTTTGCGGAAAATATATATTTGTTGTTTGTTGCTTTATAATTAACTGTTTGATAAATTCATTGAGGTTATCAACAAATAGCATAGAGCGTTGATTAGCAACTTTAGGAAATACAGCCGATTTTTTAGCCAATTTCACTAAAATAGGAAAATTGCCTTTACTATCAGGACCATAAATCATTGGTGGCCGTATTAATAACACTTGAAAGGCCTGGCTACTTAAGGGTCTTAAAGCTAATTCAGCTTGTACTTTACTGTCACCATAAAAATTTTCTGGGGCAGTTGGCGTTTCCGCAGTAATCCGCTTAACCTTTTGCCCATAAACAATAATTGAACTAAGGTAAATAAACTGTGAAAAGCCGCTGCGCTCAGACTTATACTTCTCAGCAACCGCAACAGCCAAATCTTTATTAATCGCGTAATATTCTCGTTTAACTGCTTCTGAAACATTACTAACATCAGCATGAGCTTTCCCTGCCACGTGCAGCACTGCATCATACCCAGAAAAGTCGTACTCACGCCAAGCATTTCCACGTACAGAAATACTATCCACTTGAAGCTCAGATGGATAGTTTGCTTCAACATAGGTCTTGAAGCTACGACCAATATAGCTGGTTTTACCCGTGATTAACACTTTTTTCATTAATTACGACTCCTTGAGTTTTAGCGCTCTTACCCTCCTTGACACCGTCATGCTTAAGGACAGAAGTGATCGTTTCAAAAAACAGCTTAACATCGCCAACAAACGTGATCTTTTGGCAATAATCACCATCATACTTAGCTTTGACTGGAATTGGTAATTCATCACGCCCACTAATCTGCGCCAAACCAGTTAAACCCGGTTTAACATCGTTGGCGCTATATTCGTCGCGTGCAACAATTAAATCCTTTTGGTTCATCAAGCATGGCCGTGGCCCAATAATGCTCATTTCGCCTTTTAAAATATTCAATAATTGAGGCAGCTCATCAAGACTTGTTTTACGCAAAAACTTGCCGACGGGCGTAATAAAACTGTCGGCGTGAGCAAGCATATGCGTCGGCATATTATGCGGTGTATCGGTACGCATGGTTCTAAACTTATAAATTTTAAAGGCTTGTTTATGCTGTGCCATACGCACCTGCTCAAACAGTACCGGGCCCTTAGAATCCAGCTTAATGGCAATGATAATTATTAAATAAATCGGTGACAAAACAATTAGCCCCAACAACGCTAACACAAAATCAATTTTCCGTTTCATATAGTGTGCGTACATCTTAACTGACCCCTTCCAGCTTTTCTTGCCCATTATGTTGATTGGAATAAGCAACGATTTCCTTTTGTAACTGTTGATCATCTAATGTTAATAAATATTTGGCAAATTCGATGATTTTATTTGTATCATACTGGGTAACGTGGCCTAATGAAATCTTATCGTAAACCTTTTTATTCGTGGCCTCTGCGTCAGTAACTAGTTCTTCATACAGCTTTTCACCTGGCCGCATACCAACTTCTTTAATACCGATTTCTTCTTCGGTGTGCCCAGATAAACGAATTATTTTTTTAGCTAAATCGAGAATCTTAACTGGCTTATCCATATCAAGAATGAAGAGCCCCCCGCCATTAGATAGTGCACCGGCTTGGATCACCAAGCGACTAGCTTCTGGAATCGTCATAAAGTAACGGGTCATCCGCCGATCAGTTAAGGTCAATGGTCCACCAGCTTTGATCTGACGCTTAAACAATGGTACCACGCTGCCGCGACTACCTAACACATTACCAAAACGAACAACAGCAAATTTAGTCTTACCTGGTTCATTCTCACTAGTTACAATCATTTCGGCCATACGCTTAGTTGATCCCATTACGCTGGAAGAATTAACTGCCTTATCGGTTGAAACCATCACAAAGGTGTTTACCCCAGCTGTTTTGGCTGCATCGGCAACGTTCTTAGTACCGAAAACGTTATTTTTAACGGCTTCGTGCGGGTTATATTCCATTAACGGCACGTGCTTATGTGCAGCCGCATGATACACAATATCAGGCTGATATTTGGCCATCAAGCTAAACATTAACTTACGATCCTGTACATCACCGATCAAAGGCACAAAATCAATATGTTGATCCGGATAAGTTTTACGCATTTCTCGATTAATCATGTAAATTGAATTTTCACCATGTCCTAGTAGAAGTACTTGTTTCGGTCGGAACTTAGATACTTGACGTACAATTTCAGAACCAATCGATCCACCAGCACCAGTAACCATAATCACCTTATCTGTAATTCGATCGGAGATTTGATTCATATCTAATTTAACTTCTGGTCGTTCCAATAAATCAGTTACATCAATATCTTCCAATTGACCCACATTACTGCGATCAAGCAAAATGTCATTGAGTTTCGGCATCCGGTTAACCGTTACTTTTGTGTCTTTTAATGAATTCATTATTTTCTCATAACCAGCTGGTGGTAAAGTTGGAATACCAACTGTAACTTGTTCAATTTCATTTTTACGAATCAAACTAGGTAAATCCTTCAAACCACCAAGCACTTTAACACCATGTAACCAAGTATTCTGTTTATTAGGATCATCATCGACTAAACCAATAACGTTCACATTAGGCTGATCATAAGCCAACCGAGAAAGTAGCACGCTAGCACCATCACCAGCCCCAACAACTAAGGTTGGAATTAGCCGGCTAGCCTGTAAACCACGACGATGCAACCGATACTCAACATAATAACGCCAAGCTAAACGACTACCAGAAATAAACATAATAGCAAATAAATATGTTAATACTAAATGGCGTAAGCTATAGCTGATTCCTAAAATTGTCAATCCGATTCCAGTTACTAAGTAAGCACCGGTAACTGCCAAAGCAATCGAACCAACTTCCTTAATGCTGGTATAACGATTAATTTTTGAAAAAACCCGACCACCATTAGCAACTACCAGATATAAGAGGATTTCTACGATTATCGTTGCAACAAGGTAAAGACCTGACAATGTAACATAATAATCCACAAAATAAAACGCTATTCCGTTAGCTAATGCAATTAAAATTGCATCCACCAACATTAGAATCATTTTTTTAGCCTGCCGAATCATTCTTATTCCTCCAAGTTAAAACACTATTATCTAAACAACCCAAACTTCTTTTTTTCTTTAACATAGTGGTACTCACTTGGCTCCAGGTCATCGCCATTAATGATCTTTTTAGCGTTATCTTGCATCCAAGTGACCATTTCCGCCCCATTATGCTGCTCTAGCTTAGCGAAAGCTTTCTGCATACGAAAATTACGGCCCTTTAAGTTATGTGCGTCAGAGGCAAAAACAAAGCCTAAGCCGGCATCAATGATCCGTTGCGTAAAGTCTTCGACCTCGGAACCAAAAACGCCTAAGTAACTACTAGCGGTAATTTGCGTTAAACAACCGCTAGCCACGAAATCATAGAGCAACTCGGGCTTTTTTTGAATACCATGATTCCGCTCTGGATGAACAATTACTGGTGTAATTCCTGCCGCTTGTAGTTCAAAAATCATTTGGTTCGTGTATTCTGGCACCTCACTATGGGGGAGTTCCAACATCAGGTAGCGATTAGTTTCGTCAGCGAACAATACGTCATCATTTTTAATGGCTTGCATTAAGTCGCCAGTGATGTGTACTTCTTGACCGGGAAAGACAACTAAATCGATTTTAGCTTCATCCAACGCTGCTTGAAATTCTGCGGTCCGCTGAATCACGTCAGCCTTATGATTGGTATATTTGCCGTCCATGTGGTGTGGCGTCACCAAAATATGACTGATGCCGTTATCGACAGCCACTCGGGCCATCGCTAAAGCATCAGCCATGGTAGGCGCCCCATCATCACATCCTGGTAAGATATGACAATGTAGATCGATCATTTCTTATCGTCCGTTCCGTAATACCCACCATAGTAGCCACCGTAGTAACCGCCAGAAGCTGCATCCGTCACGCGGTTAAGTACGGCACCGATCAGGTTAGCGTTCACCTTTTTGAGTAAATCGCGCGCCCGTAAAACAGCCCCTTTAAGAGCGATACCTTGGGGAACCACCAAGATCACGCCGTCAACCTTACTTGCTAGAATTTGTGCATCGGTGACCTTATTAACTGGTGGCACGTCCAGAATAATAATATCAAATTGTTCTTTTAAGACTTTCAGTAATTGATCCATTTTCGAGGAGTTAAGTAATTCAGACGGATTCGGTGGCACCGGACCGCTTGGTAAAACGTACAAATTCGGCACTTCAGTCTCATGAATACTTTCACTTAAATTCGCCTGTTTTGCCGTTAAAATCGTGGTTAACCCTTGACTATTAGAGACGCGAAAAGAGCGCGCAACCGCTGGCCGGCGTAGATCACTATCGATCAACAGGACTTTATTCCCTTGATCCGCCCAAGTTACGGCTACGTTAGCACTAATCGTTGACTTACCTTCTGAAGGATCAGCGGACGTAAAGAGCAGCGTTTTCAGTTGCCGATCAGCAGAAGAGAACTGAACGTTAGTCCGAATCGTTCGAAACTGTTCGGCAATCGATGAGGTTGGCTTGGTGACGGTGATCAAACCGACCCCGTTTTTCATACTGCTCGAATCCAACTGCTTTTTCTTTTTAAATAAAGCCATTAGTTCACCCTCCGTCGTAATTCTGCACTACGCGGCGGCAACTCATCGGTTGTTTCCGCAACCCGCGTATGATGTCCGTGTTGACCGTGTTGTTGTCCAGCAAAGGCTCGCTTCTTAATATCTTCGTCTGAAATTTCCGAAACGATCCCTAAGCTGGTCAAACCTGCTTCAGCCAAAAAGGCTTCATCCTTAACCGTTTTATCCAACGCTTCATTTAAGAAGGCCAAGCCAATTCCGGCTAACAAGCCGAGCACGAACCCAATGGCAATATTTAATGGTAACCGCGGTGAAACTGGTGATTCATTGACCGCTGCCTTGGAGACGATCGAAACGTTATTAACACTCATGATCGATTTGATCTTATTACGGAAAGTCTGTGCCGTGACGTTAGCGATTTTAGCCGCTTCTTGGGGATCGGTCGTTTTAACGTCGACTGAGAACACCTGTGAATTCTGTTGACTACTGATTGAAATTTCGCTGCTTAACTTACCAACCGTTTGCCCATTACCCACCGTCTTAGCAACATCCTTTAAGATCGTTGGGCTAGTGATAATATCCTTATAAGTACTGATCATTTGCACATCAGCCTGGGTTTGTTGTAAAGCCGCCGTTTGTTCACTTGCATCTAATTTACGATTAACCAATAATTGTGTTGTCGATTGGTATTTAGGTGTCATCACGAAGAACGTCACGACGAACGCCAATAACGTTACGATGATCGTTGATCCGATAATGATCTTTAAATGTTTGCGCAACGTCAACAGAATATCTTCAATACTCAGGGTTGCCTCTGAATGGCTCGTTTCGTTCATTTAAAAAGCTCCTCCTATTACACACTCTTAAGGTGAATCCATTAGTTAAATCTACTAATAAATTTTAGATGTTACAGTTGGTGACCATCCCTGTGGCTAAAAAGTCCCACAAGAAATATGACCAGATCATACATAGATGACGGGATAATTTATGCAGAGCATAAATTTGAATTTTTGATTTGTTTCGGCTACCTACCGAACAAGTTTCTTTTTGTTTTATATTTTCTAATAAGCACTATCATTGATTAAACTTATTGTTTAATTCACTGTCATTATAGTTTGTTTACATAACAGTTTCATGACAAACACGTAACAAAACGAATATTAATTACCATGTGACATACTGTGTCGCGTTATTTCCGGACAATCGTTCGTAAATAGTGCCTTTTGTGCGATTAATTAGTCGTTTTTTTGCACCAGTTTCAAAATGGCTTTCGCCGTATCACTTAAGCTGCCATCTTTTTGATAATTGCTTAGTAATACGACACCAGTTTTACCATCCTCGGTAAAGGCTAGCGCATTGTGGTAACCAGCAAAGTCAGCTCGACTGACTAACCGGCTGCCATCAATAGTCAACCGTCCAGTATAGGCAGTCCCCTCTTTGGCGATGGCCCCTTGATGCATGTACTTTTCACCGACAAAACTACTACTGGTGATGTAATGAGTCAACTGTGCCATATCACTAGCTGTAGTATAGAGCTGTTTTGAACCTAACTGACCATTCATCGTTTGGAAAAGCGTGTCTTGCGTGACCGCTGAAGCACTGTCACTAGCCTTATCATAAGTGAATGATGGGGCTAACTTAGATTGTACCGCGGCGCTGGTGACAAAGCCTGTATGTTTGACCCCAGCTGGTTGCAAAAGCGTGTCCTTAATGAATTTCTGGTAGGATACGCCAGAGGCTTGCGCGATAATGCCAGAAAGTAACGCATAGTTAACTGTCTGGAAGTTATATTGCCCCGTTGTGGTCACAGTGGCGTTTGCTAGATTCCATGCGATCACGTCTTTGTTTAACTCGCTGGCCGGTAAAACATCCAACGTCAAGCCAGAAGTCATTTCCAAAAGGCTGCCTACCGTGACACTAGCATCGGCATTATCTAATAGGTAATATTTACTTACCGGTGTGGTCAGATCCAACTTGCCATCTTTGACTAACTGCATCACGGCCGCCGCCGTCAGCGTATTTTGCAATGCCCCGATCTGATACTCCGTCGTCGCTGTTTTGACATTCTTTTGTGGATCTTGTCCGTATGGTTGTTGGTAGATCAACTTGCCATCTTGAATCACCGCTACATTACCGACGAACTGGAGCTGTTTCAATTGCGCTTTCAGCTTTGTTTCATCAATGGTAGAACTTGCAGTCTTATCCGTTGTTGCCACTGGCGTTGTTTTCTCCGTCTTATCAGTCAACTTGTGAAAATAAACGTGAGCTAGACTGTTTTTTTGATAAATTGCTGCTACAGCTCCACCACCAACGATCACCAGCAAAACCAGTAAAATCGTCACAATTCGTCCTGCTTTATGTTTCATGCGCACCTCCGCCATCACTGCAATCTTCATAAAAAAATCATAAAAAAATGCATTATCTATCACACTATAACATAATGGTATATACCCAACAACTTAGATTCAAGTCTTGTTACAGAGCTGTAACAATTGATGTCAACAAAAATGGTCAAGTTTTAATAGCAGTTTTTTCACTTCTATATAATAGCAATATCCTTTACCGAGCATCGTCATTCATCCATATCAGCTATATATCAACCAATTCTTATTAGATAATTCATTGAACTATAATATCGACTTAAAAATATTAAAACTAACTAAATAAAAAAGCATTTGTTTTTTATCAAAATATAGTGGCATTAATTAATTTATGTATAAATACAATTCTCCAAAAAAGCTGATGGCGTATTCGCCATCAGCTGATCTTAAAACTTCTTCACTTATTCCTTTGCCGCCAATGCACTGATCATATCAACGCGCTTTAGCCGGAAATGCGTGACGACCATGACGATCACCGTAAAGACGATCGTCATCAATGCCGCCACCACGTAGCCACTCCAACCGATGGTCAGCGGGAAGATCACCGTACTAGTAGCCGCCTGGCGCAAAATAAATGCCGTCAGCAGATTACCTAGCCCGTAGCCGACCACGATGCCAAAGATCGTCAGCACCACATTTTCCCGCACGATATAGTTAGTGACTTCGTTGTCGAAAAAGCCGAGAACTTTGATCGTTGATAGTTCGCGAATTCGTTCGGAAACGTTGATGTTGGTCAAATTGTATAACACAACGAACGACAACAAGCCGGATAGGAAAATGAAGATCCACACGATCGGATTTAATTTAGCAGCTTGTTGATCGATGGCACGCTTTTGCTTAGAGATAAACTCAGTATGCACGACTTTATCACTAGCCAATAGTTTTTTCGCATAGGCGTTTTCTTGGGCGGCCGACTGTTTTTGCGTTTTAACTAGGCGGGTGTTGACCTGATAGCGACCACTAAATAACCGATTCAGTGTAACTTTGCTCATATAGGCAAAATGACCAGCGTAATTGGCAGTGATACCGTGGACTTTGACTCGCGCGGTCTGATTATCCGAGTTGGTCACCGTCACTATGTCGCCAGTCTGCACGTCTAACAGCTTAGCCAGTTTATTGCTCAATACTAGCCCATTTTGTGGCAATTTGGTCGTCAAACTAACGTAATCCTTGAATGCCTGCGGTTGATCAGTGGCGTCTAAACTGACTTCGCCGACTTTTTCTTGGCTGGTGCTAACGCTGACCACATCGGTGTACAATCCAAGCGACTGTTGGTACCGTGGATTTTGCGCCAAGGTGGTAGTCACGTTTTTGGCGTCATCAGTGAGGCTGACCACCGCTTGGTAGTGCATGATCTGCTGGAACTGATTGATCCCCGACTGACTGATCGAGTCACGAATGCCGAAGCCGGTCAGGATCAAGGCGGTCCCACCGGCGATGCCGATGATTGCCATCCACATCCGCGCCTTGAAACGGAATAGATTGCGGTAGCTGACTTTTTGGTTAAAACTCAAACGCCGCCAGATAAAGCCGATCCGCTCTAACAAGATTCGTTTGCCGGCTTTCGGTGCTTTCGGTAGCATCAATGCTGCCGGTTTTTCGCGTAACTCTCTGGTCAACACGATCGATACTGCACCCAGGGTGACAAAAAAGCTGAATAGCGCCGCTAGCCAAATGGCGTTAACGGGATAATCCAGCACCACCGCTGTGTAGACATACTGGGTCATCGCTTTGAACACGATCAACGGCAGGGTATTAGCGCCGATCACCACACCCAGTACAGTTCCTAGCAACGCCGCAGCGATGCCATATAATAGGTAGTTACGCGCAATTTCCCATTTGGTATAACCTAACGCTTTCAGCGTGCCGATCTGGCCGCGGTCCTCTTCGATCATCCGTGTCATCGTAGTAAAGGTGATCAAACCGGCGATCAAGAAGAAGAACAACGGAAAGACATTGGCGATAGCGGCAATCCGCGTCGTCATATCGCCATAACCCTGGAAACCAGGATTGCCCGCCCGTTTGGTGTAGGTGTATGTCGGTCGTTCAATCGCAGTCGCCTGTTGCCGTGCTGCAGTCAATTTCGCTTGAGCTGGCGCCAATTGTTGCGTGGCCGCCGTTGCGCCGATAGCTTGAGTCAGCTGGGCTTTTTGTTGATCAAGTTGCTGTTGTTGCTGCTTGATCTGTGCTAATGCCTGCTGTTGCAAGCTAGTCTGGCGCGCTGTTGCCCGGCCGCGCAAGGCTTTTTTAACGGCAGTTAGTTTGCGCTGGACCTGCTTTTTGTAAGTACTGCTGAAACTACTGTGATTTTGTAACTGCGGGAAGCGCACCGATAAAGCGGTGTAGACGCTGGCCTTGAAATTAGTGGCCGGTAAATAGGCAAAGTAAGCCACACTACCATCGCCAATATTGGCTGCGCCGCGTTCTTCGTCGTCGACAAATAGCGGCGAAGTCACAAAACCGACAACGCGATAAGTCTGCGTTTTTAGGTTATTATTTTTAACGCGGTAAGTGTCGCCTAGTTGGTAGCCTTTGCTTTTAGCTAACTGATCCAAAACGATCTCGTCACTGCGCTGCGGTAAATGGCCACTTTTCAACTTCAATTGGTTTTGCGTATCGCTTTTGCGGTAAGCAAATAATTGCGCCACGTCGCTACGCTTTTGGTCCAAAATGTAGACTGACTTTTCCGGCTGCACCTGAGCACCGCTGACTTTTTTGACGCGCTGCACATCCGCTCGGGTCAAGCCCGCGGTGGACACAACCCGCAAGTCGCTAAGCTTTTGTTGGCTAATATAACGGTCAGCACTGCCATACAGGTCAGGACTGACCGCCTTGATGCCGACAAATAATAGCACGCCTAGCATAATGATCAGTACGATCGCGATAAAACGACCTAACGACTGCCGAACTGACCGCCATAATGATTGACTTAAATTATTCTTCATTAGTTTGCTCACCACTCAATATCGGCAACTGGCGTCGGCTGCGGATTTAATTTGATCTCACGCACTTGCGCATCGTTGATCTTGATCACTCGGTCAGCGATCGGTGCGATCGCCGCATTATGGGTAATGATGATCACCGTTTTACCGCGCTTGCGACAAACATCCTGCAGTAGCTGCAACACTTGTTTACCGGTGGTGTAATCCAACGCGCCAGTTGGTTCATCGGCTAGCAATAGCTTAGGGTTTTTCGCCAACGCCCGCGCGATCGCCACCCGCTGCTGTTCACCACCGGATAATTGTGCCGGAAAATTTTCTAGACGCGCACCTAAGCCAACCTCACGCAATGTTTCCGCTGGGTCTAACGCATCTGGCGCCACCGCGCTAGCCAACTCTACATTTTCCAATGCCGTTAAATTAGGGATCAAATTATAGAACTGAAAAACAAAGCCCACATCAGTCCGTCGATAAGCCGTCAATTGTTTTTCCGTAAACTGGGCAATATCGACGCCATCAATGTTGATTGCCCCTTCCGTCGGTGTATCCATCCCACCTAAGATATTCAATACCGTTGATTTTCCCGCACCACTGGGTCCTAAAATAATCGTCAGTTCACCTTGTTGAATGTCAAAAGTCAAATCATGATTAGCCACGATCTCGGTCTCGCCCATCTGATACCGTTTGGATTCGTGCTTCACTTCGATATACGCCATAATTGCCTCCGTAATTTAGATATTATCGTTATTATATGGGTGTCAAATTGCGAATGCAATCGATAATAGCACGAGTTAAGTGCGTTTTTGCCACCAAATTATTTCAAATCTGTTTTAGATACCCCATATCGTAAGCCACATGAGCAGACTTGGCCAATAGTGTGATCCATTAACGCGTGCTTTTTTAGATAATCAGTTTTAGTCGTTATTCCGACCGCCGTTGATCCAACTGATTGAATTCACATTGTTCCCATTGTTCCATATGAAACATAAATTCATCACGTGTTTAAAATCCTAGCTACCCCTTTCTAGTGAATTTTGATACAGTTAAGATGGCTTTAATTCAATTAAGTAAGCAAGAATTTGAACCACGCTATTTCATTCAAAAACAAGCAACAACGAAACGACACTGAAGGCAGTGTCGTTTTTTCGGCACATAAAAACCCGCCATAACAATAGTCATGACGGGCTAAAAAGGAGTAAGGGTGCGTTTATGATTGGGAGGTCATAAACGCTTTTCTTTTACTTTGGAGGAGTAAAATGAAAAAATGTTAGTTTCAAGCTCACACTTAAAACTGTTAGGGTTGTTAGGGTGTTTGGAAATATCAATAAGGTGGGTTCCTTATTGATATTTATCTATAATAATCAATAAATGTGAAGAAAGTATGAATTTTTGCTTGCTAAAGGCTTAAGAAACGATAAAGAAACCGCTACCCGAAATTATAATTCCATAAAAAGTAGTACTAGTTGCCAGACGCGAATAAGTTTGGCATAATGTAAGCAATTACATTATCGCTATACATGTGCTTTCACGTGAACATTCACACAATAATTTATTGGAAAGAAGGGTCGCGCCATGAATCCAATTATGCATACTTATTTATTAGAGAATCACATCTCGTTAACGGATATCGCGCGTAGCGGCCACCTTGAACTGACTACAGTTGAAGAACTTTGTCGCGGGCCATTGAACCGGCTACCGATCTATTTATTAAAGGTCCTGGCTAACACAGTTGAACAGTCGCCAACCCAGGTTTTGGAAGATCTGCTCAAGCTAGAACTACAACACACCGTACTATTGCGCACTGATCTTGATCATTTAACGATCATGGATGTGCCCTTTGCCGATCAAGCCAGCTATAAACGCGGCCGCGACATGCTGCTAGCCTACATTCGCGCCGGCTTTTCGCCGTCAGTTCGTGATGTTAAAACCGTGCGTAGCGCCTTAGAACGTCAGCACAGTTAACGCATCATTTTACGCATCGTGGGCTGGCGCTTGTGGCCTTTCACGTGGCGATTTTTGACGTGCACGTGTTGGCGCGGATCAACAATTTTAAAATGGCGCATTTCGCCAACAAAGGGGCGGCCTAACGCCTTGATTCGTACCCATTCTGCCATTGCTTGAGCCATTGCTTGGGCCGTTTTAGCGCGCTCTGGTTGGCCTTCCTGCTGGGCTTCATTGACAACACTCACCGTCAAATAAGTCATCAACTTCTGATTATAGCGCAACAACTCATCAGTCAATGGCGCATCCTTATATTGATTAAATAACTTCTCAACGTAACGCATGGCATCCTTAGTGTCATGCGGTTGATAATAACGTCCTTGATCAGCCATGATCGTTCCTTCTTTCATGAAAATAAGCGCAACGCCGCTTGCATAATAGCCAACGCCACTAAAATACCGGCAATCGTTAAATGTAGTCGTTTGTGCATCACCATGATCGCCGCAAATTCGCGTAAAAACGCATTCGGTAGGAAATACCGCGCCGTCCGTGCGCCGATCCCATTAGCCCGAAAACCAGCTTGCCGCGCAACTAAGCCGGCCCGAAAAATATGATAGCCGTTAGAGACAAAAATCGCTCGATAATTAGCCCCAAAACGCTGCGTGATCAACTGTGCTTAAAAGCGCATATTCTCCAGCGTATTGCGTGATTGGGGCTCAACTGCCGTATCCGCCAATGGAATACCCAGTTCGTGCACCGCATACCGTTGCATCGCTGCCTTGGCCGCCGCTAAAAACCAGTAATGGTGTGGGGCCACCTTTAGCTTGCTGTTGCTGATAAAAGGTTACTGCGCGTTTAATGCGGCCTGCCAACAAACCAGAAACGCGCTCGCCATCGATCAAGCCAGCGCCTAGTACTACAATTGCTTGTTGCCGGTAGCGCGGCCGATTAAGCTGATAGACCAACGACAGCGTCAAAAAATTCCACACATTAAGGAAAATGTAGAACAACAAGCTAGGCATGAAGCTAAATAGCAACACTAATGGCGAGGGAATTACCCCTTGTAGCACCAGCGCCTGCCAAATAACATAGACGCTTAAGCCCAACGCCAAAAGTAAGCCAAGCAAATTGGCAAGCGAGTGGCTCTCCCGGCGCCAAACTTGGCGGGCGTTATGCAAGAGGAAGATAATCACCCCGTAGATTCCTAATGCAAAAGCGACTAGTAAAATTAGGCCCAGCAGTAATATAGGAATTAATAGCCACATTTGGCCACTGCTGACAGCTACGATCAACAGCCAGCCACCAGCGCAAAGCACGAAACCATTTAACCAAATACCATTACTGAGTCGGCGGCGTTCGTGGAAATAATTAGTTAAGCTGAACACCATTAATAGTAACGCCTAACTACCAGACAACCAAACTGTCGGATCCATCGTCTTCCCCCTACTCCACAAGCGCCTTACCAGCCGCCGAATCACGCGTCATGATCTCACCCGTACTAAGCACAATTAAATCTAACGCGTCATCGACTTTACCATCCTCACGGCGACCCTGAACCACAAAATAGTGCTGACCATCTTTTTCGCCAGTTGTACTAGCCTGCCACGTCATTTTACCATGACCGTCCTGTTCGCCGCGTTGCTGCTTGACCCAATCAACAGCCTGCACCGGCGAATTGATCTGGTTTTGGCTGATCGATTCAGCCGCTGCACTCACCGATTCCGCCTGACTACTAAACGCTGCGCTCGCTGATGACGCTTGACTGTCAGCTTTTTCCTGCGATTCTGATTCGGCGATCGCCTGTGACTCCGATTCAGCGATCGAGGACGATTCGGTGCTAGCGCGCACTTTATCCAGTGAACTTTCACGGGCATCAAGTACACTAGCCCGGCTTTCCAAACGCGCTGAAGATGACGCTAGCGCCGCTTTTTCCTTCCGTAACTCATCTTGCCCGCAGCCGCTAAGTACACCGACCACAATTAACAACGTAGCGCCGAGTAACCAACGTCGCATCGCATTCCCTCCTTTTTGAAACTCTTTTTAATAGGATAGCATATCAGTCTTGCTTTTTTCGCATAATTTGCAGCCGTTGTGCCATGACCCACGTCGTCATTGGCACTGTCAGAATCACACTGATCAACGAAAAGAGCACCAAGATCAACTCTGCATCTAGCACTTTATTATTCAGCAGTTCACCCCAGGTATACTGCAGATCAGCGAACCAAATAAATAGGCCTAAAAAGCCACCAAAAAAGCCGAAAAATAACGTATTGAACGTAGTGCCAATGATTTGTTGACCCACATGCATCCCCGCAGTAAAGAGTGCGCGTGTTTCAATAGTTGGATGCTGCTGGATCAACTCACTTAAGCCCGCGGCAATCGCCATCGCCGCTTCCGCGATCGCCCCTAATGTGCTCAAAACTGCAGTGGCGATCGAAACTTTAACAAAATTAATGCCGACCAGTAACGACAAACCTTCGAGTTCATCACTATCTTCCATACCGAAACCTTGTACGGCGGCCCAGTGTTCCACCGGCACGATCAACGCCAATAAGATCAGTAGTACCAAAACTGCCGCAAAAAAGGCTGTTTGCGTAGTCATTAAGTCATCCTGGCCTACAAAAATCGTCAACGCCAACATTAAAATGCCTAAGATCAGCGTCACTAACAATGGTGAAAAGTGAACTGAGATCAGTACAATGGCCAAGAATAAACAGCCAAAATTCAGCCATAAACTTAAAAATGCCAGCGCCCCTTTGCGGCCACCGACCAGCACCATCACTGCCAATAGCACTAAACTTAATGCCATGATCGTACTCATTTAACTGCACCTGCTTTCGTCACCAATAACCGACTCGCCAGGAAACTGACCACCGGAATGGCGAGAACAATACCAATGCCACTGATCAAACTCTGCGCCATCCCTAATGACATGGTCATCGAGAAAGTATAACCCCAGCTATTACCATTTTTCAGTAATAATAACGCGATTGGCATCGTCTCGGCGATGAAAATCAGCAGTAAAACGCTGATCAAAGGACCCATGATTGCTGTGCCAACTTGGCGACCCGCTTGAAATAGTTCCAGCGCGCTGATTTCCGGTTTATCGGCTTTTAATTCGAATAAAGTGGCGACGATATCAGTCGACTCATCCATCACTGCCCCCAGTGAACCGAGTAAGGTCGCCGCCAAAAACAGCGGCTGCGGTGCAACTTGGGTCACATAATCCATCGTTTCATAATAGATACCCTTGTGCTGCGTCAACACTAACACCAGCACGCTTAATCCCATTGATAGCACAGTTCCACTAACCGTCGCGGCAAAAGTGATCACCATTTGCTTGGTCGGCCCGAGGATCAGCCACAAAGTCAGTAACGCAAACACCAAGGCTAAACCACCGAATAACCAAAGAAATCCATTACTATGTAGTACCAGATCAAGTTCAATTGCCAGAAAGAAAATCACCAAATTGAGCAGAACGCTGAGTAATGCCATCATGCCAGCACGATGCAACATCAGCACTAGTAAAACGACAGCCAACCACAACAAAGTTAGTAAAACAGTATCGCGTTTTAACCCTTTGATCAGTATGCTTTTGCGGGTCATACTAATGAAGACCTGGTCACCGACGCGGTATTTTTGATCAAATGCGCCTGAGGCCGTGTAGACGTTTTTTACGTGGATCAGCTGGCCGCGCTGCGAACCATTTAGTAAGCGGCCAGTTAATTGTTGTGTATACTGATGATCACGGTTATTGAATTCATCCTCTGTTTTGGTCATGCGTGTGACTTTACTGGCCGTCACTTGCATGATCGACTGGCGATAAAGTGGCGCCGCATAGCGGGTGCCAATCACCAGCAACAGCCCACCAACGATCAGCAAGATTGGTCGCCACCAGCGCCGAAGTTGTTTACCCATCAAATCATCTCTTATCTCTCAATATAATTTTAGTCTACCATAGAGTCCTTACGATTGAATTAAGTTCTGAATAACAAAAAAAGCTGGGCCTAAATTTAGGTCCAGCTGATTTATTAGGCATTTAATAACAATTGATAAGCATAGCGCGGTTCCTTTGGTTCGTGCATGTAGATAATACCACGATATTCAAACCCATTCTGCTTGATCACGTGCTGCATGCCTAAATTCTCAGGATGCGTATCGATACGGACATCGGCGTAGCCTAATTGCAACGACAATGTCAGTAAATTGGTAATCAGCGTTTCCGATAAATGTTGTCCGCGGTAGCCAGCCGCTACGGCGATGCGGTGAATCGAGGTATAAGTGGCGTCGGCAGCGCCCAGCCACGTCCCCTGATCGATCACTTTATAATTATCGTCGATACCTTGCAATAATGACGCCGTACCAACGATCACGCCATCGCGTACCATCACGTAATTCACACCAGCGGCTACGTCAGCAGCCATATCATTTTGTTCCGGATAACCATGTTGCCATTGATCCACATTTTGTTGCTTTAAATATGCTTTCGCTTCATCTATAATTTTCATGATGACTGGTAGATCAGTCATTTTTGCTTGCCGCAAATAAGTTGTTGTCACAACCTTTGCCCCCTATTCCACTATTAAGGTTTATTTATTAGCACAGACCACTAATAAATTTTGATGTTACAGGCGGTGTCCATTCAACTATGGCTCAATGCGCCAAGTTAAAACATGGCCCTATTCCACTATTAAGGTTTATTTATTAGCACAGACCGCTAATAAATTTTGATGTTACAGGCGGTGTCCATTCAACTATGGCTCAATGCGCCAAGTTAAAACATGGCCCTATTCCACTATTAAGGTTTATTTATTAGCACAGACCGCTAATAAATTTTGATGTTACAGGCGGTGTCCATTCAACTATGGCTCAATGCGCCAAGTTAAAACATGGCCCTATTCCACTATTAAGGTTTATTTATTAGCACAGACCGCTAATAAATTTTGATGTTGCAGACGGTGTCCATTCAACTATGGCTCAGTACGCCAAGTTGAAACATGGCCCTATTCCACTATTAAGGTTTATTTATTAGCACAGACCGCTAATAAATTTTGATGTTGCAGACGGTGTCCATTCAACTATGGCTCAATGCGCCAAGTTGAAACATGGCCCGCCTAACGCTGATCTAACAGGGTCAATCAGCATTAATTTCTGCATTCGACTATTATCAACATTTATGCAGCGAATTTCAAGCGAAAAGTTCTAAATTTTGCGTCGCTCTCACGAAAATTTAATTTCAAGCGAGGAATAAAAGATGTACGTCGGTTATTTTGATTCATTTTACGATCTACCCCAATTAAATAAACACCTGCGTTGCCATTGGCGTGCCTATTACCCAGCCAAAAAGGTGGGCATCAAGGCACCGATCGCAGCTGGAAAATTTCCCTTGATCTTAACGCTTAATTTACCAGCTGATTGTGGGCAAATTTTAGCCGCTGCCGGCAATATCGTGTGTCAGCTACAATTTCCGCAGCGCCACGCCACAACCCCTAACGACTATCCGCAATGGCTCGCCGAACATCCCCGGCTCGTCGCAGCCAACAAACAAGCCGTCAAACAAAGTTTGCTGGTGATCGAGCAATTACTCTCGCCCCACCAAATCAACAGCGCCCCCTTACAAGCGCACATTCGTCCTCAGCAAGTTGGTGCTTGTGGTTATGGTTTTGGCGGCAGTGTCGCCTTAGAATTACTGCGCCGCTCACATCTCATTATGGCGGCCAGCGGGGCCACAAGTTATTTAGCCAGTCAAAAATGGGCTAGCCCTTGTGAGCAACCACAACTACTGATTCAAAGCCCTGCTAAGCCAGGCTTATCACCGATTTTTAAGCGCGCTAGAAAACGCGCTTATCTTTACACTACTCCTCAATTAACACCAGCAAAACTAACCACGCTTAGCCGTTCTTTTTTTGCTGCTAGCTTTGCGCATCAGCCATTTGACTTCGCCCAGCTTTTCTAAGTAAATCATGAGCATTCCGCTAAATAACCGTGTTAAACTGAAAATAGGATTAACTAGTGTGTGTCTGGAAAAACGTTTAAATTTTTCACCTACGTTTAGGCAAAATTAGCGATAAAAACTAATTTTGTAGTCCTTGCCCAACACCACCTAGTGTAACTGCTAAAAAACACGCTTATGAAAGCGAGGAATTCCATGTCGGTTGATGAACAGTACCAAATTCATTTACAACAGCTTAAACACAAAGAACCCGGTTTTGTCGAAACAATTTATGCCTTAGGTAATGGCCACCTCGGTGTGCGGGCCAGTAACCCACTGCAGGGTAACTCGCCTGCTTATCCCGGCAGCCCCGGTTTATTTATTAACGGCTTTTACGACTTGACGCCGATCACTTATGGCGAGGCGTACTTCGGCTATGCCCGCAATAATCAGACGATTTGTGAGCTGCCGGACCCCCGCTATCTAATTTTCAGCGTTGACGGCGTGCGTTCGGATGAAACTCCCTACCAAATTGAAATGATTGATAAGACGTGGGACATGGCTAGTGGCTTGTTGCTGGAAACTTTCCACGTCACCACACCGACGGCTAAAGAATTCACATTGACACTGGAATCTTTTGCCTCGCAGGCAGAACGTCATTTATATGTGATTCGCTACGATATCCGGACATTGAACTTTAGCGGGTCGGTAACTGTAATTAAACAGCATGCCTACGTTAATCAGCAAATTGCTCGTGACAATACCGATATGCGGCGCGCTCAACGCGGCAATACTTTGCTCCAAACTTATTTGCCTGCCGCAGCGCCGACAATGCGGATCAGTACGCAAAAAAGTCAATTGAGTTTGTTGATGACGATGCAGTATCTCGGTAGCGATCCCCGGGTCCAGCTCAATGCCCATACCGATATCCCTAATTACGAGATCCAATTGCAACTCACGCCTGAGCGTAGCGCCCAATTTAGTTTTGGTTATTCACTGGGCGAGATCCACAACCAGCTCTCATTTGAAGTCAACCAAGCACGCTACATTGAAAAATCATTGGCCCGCCTGGATGGTGAAAGTTTTTCTAGTTTATTTGCTGCTTCAGCGGCCCGAACTCGCCAATTCTGGCAGGACAGTGATGTGATCATTGAAGGCGATCCAATTTTACAAAAGGGCATTCGCTTCAACTTATATCACCTCTATCAAGCTGCTGGTCGTGATCATAGCACCGATATTCCCGCTAAAGGCCTAACTGGCGCTGGCTATGAAGGCCATTATTTCTGGGACACGGAAATGTATATGTTGCCGTTTTTCATTTATACACAGCCACAGATTGCTAAGGCCTTACTTGGCTATCGTTATGCGACACTAGCCGAAGCCGGCCAACGTGCGCGCGAAATGGCGATCAAATCAGGCGTTCTCTTTCCGTGGCGCACGATCAATGGTGAAGAGGCGAGCGCTTATTTCCCAGCGGGCACGGCCCAGATCCATATCAATGCTGATATTGCTTACGCTACCGACCAATATATTCGTGCCACCGCCGACACTGATTTTCTGGTCAGTGCTGGCTTCGAACTGATTTTAGAAACTGCGCGCTTTTGGCTAGCGTATGGCAATTACGCTGACCACGGTCCCCAAGCTGGTCATTTTGTGATCAACCGAGTCACCGGACCCGATGAATACACGGCGCTGATCGACAATAATTATTACACCAATCGCATGGCTCAGCACAACTTGCGTTTAGCGGTCAAATATGCCGCTGAATTAAAACAGTTGGCACCAGATAAATTAGCCGAATTGGCGGTCACTGATACGGAATTGGCGGCATTTAAAAAGGCGGCAGCCAATATGTACCTCCCCTACGACGCTCGACACCAAATCAAACTACAAGATGATAACGCGCTGAATCGGCCGCGCTTTGATTTAAAAAACGAGCCGGCAACTAATTTTCCGTTGTTACTGCACTATCATCCCCTGGTCCTTTATCGCTACCAGGTCAACAAACAAGCCGATACGCTAATGAGTGACTTTTTATTCCCATTGGATCAAGATGAAGCCCAATTACGTCGTGACTATGCCTATTACGAGGGGATCACTACCCATGATTCCTCATTGTCACGAGCGATTTTCAGTATTCTCGCCAACCGAATTCACGATCCAGACAAGGCACAAGCATACTTTTTAGATACCGCTTTAACTGATTTGACCGATTTACAAGGTAATTCGGAAGACGGTATTCACGCGGCTAATATGGGTGGCAGTTGGCTCTCACTGATTTATGGCTTTGCTGGTATGCATTACGGCACTGACGGTTTGACATTTGCGCCCCAACTACCAGCTGGTTGGTTCCGACTTAGTTTCAAGATCAAATATCGTGGCCGGCAGATCGATATTGACATCAATCAAAAAACTGCCACTTTTAACTTGCTTAGTGGCGCGCCACTAACTTTATATTGTGGTCCAGAAGCCTGTGATCTCAGTCAAAAGATGCCAGTTACCGTTGACATCAAACATGCCTAAAAGTTGATAAATTAAGATTTACGTTCTACTATTATTAGTAACGGGTACTCATTTGATTACGTTAGAACTTATTGTTGTGATCAAAGTAGCAGCACCCTTTTTGGCGAAAATAATGGTGTCCTGATCAGGCACCGCTGTTTAATGAAAACGATCGGAACGATGCTACAAGAATTTAGCATAAACGTGTTTAAAAAAGCAGCTTTTTGCGCCTAGCTGCCATGCTGCTTGCGGTATGGTTTTACAACATTTAAGATTTTCGTTTCAGAAATCTCTTGTGGCGCAGTAGCTAGTGCTCAAATCTAAGCGCTTTTTTAAACACTCTGTAGAAAGGCAGTGGATATTGTGAAAGTTATTTCATTACGCGTCACTGATGATGCAATCGTGCTGGCCTATGTGCGGGCCAACAAACAGCGCCAGCAAAGCGTGATTGCTTATGATCCGCAACAAAGTATCGGTGACAACTTAGAGAAAATTCGCGAACGGCTAGTCGGCATCAATTTTGATGTTGCGGTGATCGAGAATCCCTTAGCCTACGAATTCTCTGACACGATCGTTGGTATCAACCATCAGCGAATCGACATTGGCCTGGCTTTGACCAATATGCTTAACGTGCCAGCCGTTAGCCAACAAATGGTCAAGACTTTGGGGCTAGCTAAGGCAGCTGCCCGTAAACAATTTTACAATCAATGGCATTTGGATTATTACGGCCAATACACCGGCAAACGTAACTATGGGCAGGAATCAATGCTGACCTTAGGTAACGGCTTTTTCGGTTTGCGGGGTAGTTATGTTGAGGCTAAAGCTGATGATGACAACTATCCAGGCACCTATGTTGCTGGCTTTTACAACCAACTGACCACTAAGATCAATGATCGTGATGTCGTCAACGAAGACCTGGTCAATTTACCGAATGGGCAGTACTTAACTTTCGGCGTCGATCACCAGACACCATTTAAAATCAAAGCAGAAAATATTCAAGATATTTATCGCAGTCTCGACCTGCAAACTGGCGAGTTACGCACCACCATGTTAGTGCAATTAGCAACTGGTCACGCCTTGCGCGTGGTTACAACCAAAGTTGCCGACATGCATAACTGGCATCAATACGCGATTCGTTATCAATTGACGCCGCTAAACTTCTCCGGCAGTCTACAAATTTACTCCGAGATCGACGGCAGTGTGATCAACAGCAATGTTGAACGCTACCGCAACTTCAATTCGCGTCATTTTGACGTAAACGAAATGAGCACCGCTGGCCATGAAGCTTATCTGGCCGGCCAAACTAAAACTTCACAGATCAAGTTCGTTGTCGGCAGCAAGTTGACTAACTGTAATGATGTCCCAACTGAATTGACCACACACAACCGCCCTGACGTAATCGCCCAAGAATTATCCCTCGACGTCGCGCAAAATCAATCGTACACTTTTGAAAAAAATGTGGCTTTATTTACCAGTTTGGAGACTACCACTGATTTAATGACCGCCACCGCTAACGAGCTGCATCAAGCTTCATTCCAGGCTAGCGAACAACACAGTGATGACTTTTGGCAAGATATTTGGCACAACGCCGACATTCAGATCGATGGTGATCTGACCAGCCAAAAACTGACTCGGGTCAATATTTTCCATACCTTCGTTTCAGCCACGCAAATAGCTAACCAGCATCTAGATGCTTCAGTTGGTGCCCGTGGACTACACGGTGAAGCTTACCGCGGCCACGTTTTCTGGGATGAAATGTTTATTATTCCTTTCTATACATTGCATTATCCAAAATTAGCGCGGCAGTTGTTGATGTATCGCTACCACCGGCTTGATGCGGCGAAGAAATATGCCGCCAGTGAAGGTTACCAAGGCGCTATGTTCCCATGGCAATCAGGTCAATATGGTGATGAACAATCTCAATTCGTTCATTTAAATCCACTGACGCAACAATGGGACCCTGACAACAGTCGCCTACAACGCCACGTTTCTTTAGCAGTCGCCTACAACGTTTGGGTTTACTACCATTTAGCTAACGACCGTGAATTTATGCAAAAATACGGTATCCAAATGTTACTGGACATTGCCCGTTTCTGGGTCAGCAAGGCCGAGTATAATTCAACGACCAAACGCTATGATATTAAAAAAGTTATGGGCCCTGATGAGTTCCACGAAGGCTATCCAAATAGTGACGAAGAAGGCTTGACCAACAATGCTTACACCAACATTATGGTCAGCTGGCTTTTCGAAACCATTGCTTATCTTCGGGGTAATGTAGTGCCAGAAACAACCTTTACCAAGGCGATGCAAGTAGCTGGTATCAACGACGCCCTGTACAAAAAGATGGGAACAATTGGCCATAAGTTGACCTTAGATGTGGATTCAGCTGGCGTGATCGGCCAATTCCAAGGCTACTTCAAGTTACCAACATTGAACTTTGAAAATTACCGTAAGAAGTACGGTGATATTTCGCGGTTAGATCGGATATTGAAAGCCGAAGGACATACACCAGATGCTTATCAAGTCGCTAAACAAGCCGATGCACTGATGGCCTTTTACAATTTCGACTTGACCCACGTCAACCAAATTCTTAAACAAATGGGTTACGATCTACCAAATGAGTTCTTGACTCGTAATATTGAATACTACCTTGATCGGACTACCCATGGATCAACATTATCCCGGATTGTTTACGCGGTTTTGACCCTAGTTGACGGTAATATGGATCAATCGTGGCACCTCTTTTCACAAGCGTTGCTCTCCGATTATTACGATATTCAAGGTGGGACGACCGCCGAAGGAATCCATCTGGGCGTAATGGCAGCGACCTTAATGTTGGAGACGCGTAACTATGCCGGTGTCGATGAGTTAACCGATATGATCAACATCGCGCCTAATTTACCGGCGCATTGGCGCAGTATCGCCTTCCGTCAATATTTCCGCGGCACCCAATATCATTTCCAGATCACGCAAAAAGCGATCACAGTTACTGCCGATCAAGCGGCTAAAGTCCGCGTCGCTGGTCACGAACTGTTACTCACCGCCAAGCAGCCGCTGACCGTCGATTATCAAGGGCAACCCCTGACCACGATCAGCAAAGCAAAATAGAGCATGTTTTAAAACATAAAGGAGGCACTACCCATGGTAAAATTTACAGATATTAAAGGTTTTGTATTCGATCTAGATGGCGTCGTCACCGATACATCCCGTTATCACGCGAAAGCTTGGGGCCAACTGGCCGACAAATTAGGCGTTGACTATCCAGGGTTAGGTGATGCGGTCAAAGGGATTAGCCGGATGGACGCACTGGAAATGATCCTAAAAAAAGGTGGCTTGGAAAACAACTATTCTGAAGCCGAAAAAGAAGCACTAGCGGCAGAAAAAAACGCCAATTATGTCAACCTGATCCAAAATATGAGTGCTAAAGATATTTTGCCCGGCATGGCCGACTTTTTAGCTGAGCTCAAGGATAAGGGATACGGGATCTCATTAGCTTCTGCGTCAAAGAATGCACCTACGATTTTAGAAAAAATCGGCCTCAGCGACTATTTCACTAAAGCCGTTGACCCAGCAACCTTGAAATATGGTAAACCAGATCCTGAGATCTTCATCAAAGGCGCGCAGCTACTTGATCTGATGCCGGCTCAATGTATCGGCTTAGAAGACGCAGCCGCCGGTATTGCTGGTATCAATGCTGCTGGTGAGACCTCAGTCGGTATCGGTGATCCTGAATTATTGCATGACGCAACGATCAACTTTACCGATACTAGTCAGGTCTCCTTGGCTAATATTGAAAAAGCAATGCAATAAAAATTAAAGCAAAACTAGGCAATGATTTTCTGAAGTATAGTTATTAAGTACACGTAAGCATAGCGAGTCAGGATCCATTCCGGTGCTGACGTATGGAACGAGTATGCTGTATGCTTACTTGGTAATTCGTAATTTTCAAGCCAATCAAATCATTTCTAAACAAAATACCAGTAAAAACAGGTTTAACTGTTTTTACTGGTATTTTTGCGTACAACTAAATTTGGTATGTGCCACCGCGGCCAGATGAATGGAATCTAACCTGCTTCGTTTCAACCATCGGTCAAAAAGAGTCATTTCAACCACTGCTCGTTTTTTAATTGCTGCTAAATTGGGACCAAGCGCGGTAATCAACCTTAATCGGTGACGTGTTTGCCCCCACCATTGACATTCATGCGAATCAAATAAGTCAGTCCAAATGAAGCAGACAGGAAAACCGTTACGACCAAATATGGATAGTGATAATTCATATCTAGTAGCGCGCCGGACATGATCGGCCCGATGACATTACCGACACTGGTCAGCGACATATTTAAGCCGTTGATCAAGCCTTGATTGCCTGAACTAGCCTTCGTCAGCAGCGTTGTGATCGCCGGCCGTAGTAAGTCGAACGCTGTGAACACGATCAAGGTTGCGACGACAACTTCCCACTTACTATGCGCCAAAATGATCCAGATCGTACCGACAAAGCTGAAGAAGAAACAATAGCGAATGACCCGCGTTTCGTTGAAAGCGACCACTAAACGATCGAACAGCGCCACCTGCATGAATAACGAGATCAGCCCGTTCAACGTCAGTACCAGCGCAATATTACCCAGCGTGAAATGGAAAACTTCATTAACGTAGATGCTGTAGATACTTTCAAAGCCTTGGAGCCCAAATGAAGAAACTAAGATCATCACAAATAGCAGAATCACCGACTTGGTCAAAAAAGCCTTGATATCGCCTTTAGAAGGTGATTTTCCTTTTGCAGCAACAATATCATCCGCCAGCAATTCGTCTTCATGAGGTAACATGACCAATAAAGCGATCGTGCTCAGCAGACCGAGCACTGCAGCGCTCCAGAACGGCGCTTTATAGTCGATATTAGCCAGCACACCACCAAGACCAGGACCGAGGATCAGGCCGCCGCTAAACGCCGCTGATAGCCAGCCGATCACTTTGGCCCGCTGACTACGTGTGGTGATATCAGCCGCCATCGCCATCGCCGTTGGTGTCACCATTGCTGCCGATAAACCACCGACAGTTCGCGAAATGTTGAACATATACAATTTATTCGTCAACGCAAATAAGATCTCCGACACCATAAATAAGAACAAACCAGCAGCCAACATCGGCTTGCGGCCAATTCGATCAGATATCCGACCTACGATTGGTGAAGCAATAAACTGGGCAAACGCAAATAATGCGCTCATGATCCCCATATCCGTTGCGCTTAAATGCAGCTCGTTTTTGATAAATGGCATAACTGGAATCACTAGTCCAATGCCTAAACAAACCAAGAACTCACTAAAAATCAAAATGAAAATCGCCCGTTTTGCCTTCGCTGTCATATTGACCACACTCCTTATTATTATTGAATTTTTAACGCCGTCAAAAAATGGTCGCCGCTAGACCCAGCAACCATTTTTCGCAATCCAATCCAGTATACCGGTAGACGGTATTCAATAGCAAGCAAGAGTATCTGGAAAAAGTCCAACCACTAAATATAGATTAAAAAAATTTTGGTACACAACGACAATTTTAGTGGCAAAAAATTTTTATCAATTTTTTAAAGCGCTTAATCAGGGGCTGCGCAAGTTTTCAGTCGTTTTTCACCGATCACCATATATAGTATCTTAAATAAAAATGTGCTACCATATAATGTATTGAACTGAACGGAGGCACCAGATATGCAAATGACATCAACACCAATTAAAATCGGCTTGACCAATGATTTCGTCGAACAAGTTAAACAAGAAGTCCAACCACATTGGGGTAAACTAGGCTGGGTTACATATAAACGCACATACGCTCGCTGGATCCCGGAACAAAATCGGACTGAGGAATGGTTCGAAACTGTTAAACGTGTCGTTGAAGGTAATATTAACCTTGACCCACGGCTGCATAACGGTGACGTGACGCCGGAATTATTTGAGGAATTAACGACTGAAGCACAACAACTCTATCGTTTGATCTATGGCTTAGGCGCAACGCCATCTGGCCGTAACTTGTGGATCTCCGGTACTGACTATCAAAAGCGTAACGGCGATGCCTTGAACAATTGTTGGTTCATCGCTATTCGGCCGCAAGCTTATGGTGACAGTCATATCGTACCTGCTTATTTGGATCCAGAACAACCAGCCGTTTCAATGCCATTTTCATTTATGTTTGACCAATTAATGAAGGGCGGCGGTGTTGGTTTCTCTGTTGTTCCATCAAATATCAGCCAGTTGCCACCCGTTGCGGCTAAGATCAAACTTAGTGTATTGATCGGCAAAGAAAGCGACTCTTACCAAGATTCTTTGGCCTTAGGCGCGGTTGACCGCGATCAATGGTTGGCTGAAAATAACGTCGCTGACACCTTGTACTATGAACTACCAGATACACGTGAAGGCTGGGTTTTAGCTAACGCGCACATGATCGACGCGCATTTTACGTCCACTAACCCAACGCAAGCTAAACAAGTCGTTTTAGACATGACTCAAATCCGCCCTAAAGGCGCACGGATCCACGGTTTCGGTGGTACTGCTTCGGGCCCAATGCCATTGATCAGCATGTTGATCGACAGTAACGATGTTTTAAACGAAGCTGCTGGTCGGCAATTAACTGGCGTTGAATGCACTGACCTTGGTAACATGATCGGCAAAGCCGTTGTTGCCGGTAACGTACGGCGCTCAGCTGAATTAGCTTTAGGCGGCGCAGAAGATGATGCCTTTATCACAATGAAGCAAGACCAAGAAAAGCTTTACCATCATCGTTGGGCTTCTAACAACAGTATCGCCGTTGATTCTAGCTTCACCGACTATGGTCCCGTAGCAGATTCGATTTTGCATAACGGTGAACCTGGTATCGTCAACTTAGAATTATCCCAAAACTACGGGCGGATCGCTGATGGCCGTCAAGAAGGCATTGATGGCAGTGTTGAAGGCACTAACCCTTGTGGCGAAATCTCGTTGAGTAACGGCGAACCATGTAACTTATTTGAAGTCTTCCCTTCTGTTGCCCAAGAACAAGGTTGGCAATTAGAAGATGCCTTTGCTTTAGGCACGCGCTACACCAAGCGGATCACTTTTAGCCATTACGATTGGGAAGTTTCCCGTAAAATGATTGCTAAAAACCGGCGGATCGGTATTTCAATGTCGGGGATCCAAGATTGGATCTTAGATGAATTTGGCCAACGCGTCGTGACTGGCTTCACACCAGCTATCGATCCTGAAACTGACGAAACGTTCCAGAAACCAGTTTACGATCAAAAGGCCGTTCAACGGTTTGATGCTTTGTATCAGGCAATCGCTAAAGCTGATCAGGACTATTCTGATACGCTTGGTTGCCAGCCATCGATCAAACACACTACGGTTAAACCATCGGGGACCGTCGCTAAATTAGCTGGCGTTTCCGAAGGGATGCATTTCCATTATGCCGGCTACTTGATCCAACGGATTCGGTTCCAAGATAGCGATCCATTGTTACCAGCATTAAAGGCTTGTGGTTATCGCATCGAACCTGATGTTTACACTGATCATACAATGTGTGTTGAGTTCCCAGTTAAGGCCGCTAACGCTGACAATCCAAACTTTGCTTCTGCCGGCAGTGTTTCTGTCGCTGAACAATTTGCGACGCAAGCGTTCTTGCAGACTTACTGGTCCGATAACGCCGTCAGTTGTACCGCTACTTTCCAACCAGAAGAAGCGGACCAATTAGCTGGCTTGTTGAAACAATATCGTCACACTACTAAATCAACTTCAATGTTGCCATACAGTGGCGGCGACTTGAAACAAGCACCAAAAGAACCCATTGACGCAGCAACTTATGAAGCTCGTTGCGCAGAGATCAGCGGCGATGTTGAAGCAACATTTGCTCAACTACATCCCCAAGAACAAAAAGATCTTGTATTGGTCGATCAGACTGACTGCGAAAGTGGCGCCTGCCCAGTACGTTAATAAATAAGAAAACGCCTTGCAAGTTATGGCCTGCAAGGCTTTTTTGTGTTTTCGAGCGCGCTTGATATCGCGCTTAACTTTTTTTAAACATCCACATGATGCTTTAACTGCGGAAAAACATGTCCGTCTGACCATTTCATCAAGAAGCCTTGCGCCGTTAGTGCTAAGACAGTACCGTAGCCGATCGCCTCTAACTTGCCAGTGGCAATAAAGGCCATCACCGTGATCAACAATGGTGGCATATAGCTAACCCACTGTCCCAAGATCGCGGAACCTTTTAAAAATTTAAATCGCAAAATATAGGAAAGATCATCATTAGGATGCATCAATAAGTTGGATCGTTGATAGATGGATACGGCTGCCGAAACAGTAAAAATACCAAGCGTATCTAGCAGTAAACGGCTAACTAGTCCAAGTTGCGGTATACCGGTCCAATTCCAAACGAATGTAAACCCGGACACCATGTAACTAAACGGTATTGTATATAATAAGTTGGAAACCAAGCGCCGCCGATCAAAATGCCCGAGTAGTAATTGATTAACCACCGTAACCAACACCCCATAAATAAATAACGTCGTTCCCAGTGGAACATGGAGCCAGTGAGCTAAATTAACTGAAGAGCCTGTCCAAACAGCGCTACCTAAATGCGTCGCGATCGTTAGCCCATTACCAGCAGCGTTCATAAAAATCGAGAGAACTAAAAAGTCCATCCGCTGCCGAAAATCCTGCATTTTTGCCATTTGTCCATCCCTTTTCTACTATCAATAACTTCCATTTTAACACTAAAAAAATGGAGTTGTGACATAAGTCATTTATGCCCAACTCCATCTTTGCACTTCCGAACAATTCAGTATGAAAATCAACTATTACTGTGGCGTCGCGTTATGCCACACTCTCTGCAATTTTAACCAAAGAAAACAAAGTAACCGATCACTAAGATCCCTAACACGATCCGGTACCAACCGAAAGCTTTAAAGTCGTTTTTCTTGATGTAACTTAACAAGAAACGAATCGATAAGTAAGCGACGATAAAGGAGACCACCACGCCGACGAGTAAAACAACACTTTGCAAGCCAACTAAACTATTACCATGATCATAGAATTTGTAGATTTTTAATAGCGAAGCGCCTAACATGGTGGGGATCGCCATAAAGAAAGAAAATTCCGTTGCGACATAACGGGAAGTCCCAATAATGATCGCACCAAGGATCGTTGCCCCTGAACGCGAAGTCCCCGGAATCAATGATAATAGTTGGAAGACACCGATAAACAGCGCTGTTTTGTACGGTAATGTATTCAAATCAGCGAATTTCGGCGTTAAACCCTTGTTGTGGTTTTCGATAACGATGAACAAAATCCCATAAATGATCAAGGTCGCTGAAACGACAGCCCAATTCATCAAATGTGCGTCCATCCAGTCATTTAGTGGCAAACCAACGATCACAGATGGAATCACCGCCAATAATACTTTCCACCATAACGTCCAAGTCTGCGACCGTTCTAGCTGACTTTTCCGACCGGACAGCGGATTTAATTTATGGAAATAGAACACCACCACCGCCAAGATCGCACCTAACTGAATGACCACGTTGAACATATCGATAAAGGCCTTCGACTCGTGCAGCTGAATAAATTCGTTGACCAACACAATATGGCCTGTCGAACTGATCGGCAGGAACTCGGTGATCCCTTCAACGATCCCGAGGATCACTGCTTTAATAATGTCTAACAAAAGTATGTACCTCATTTCAAAAATTTATTATATGTAAAATGCGGAATAAGGAAAATCCTTGTTCCGCCTGGAAAACAAAGTTTATATATCACCATTTTCCTTGATCTGGCGCTCAGTCAGATAGGCATCCAAGTAATCGAATGCCAACTCACCAATACTATCAAGGGAAAAGCTGACTTGATCTTCTGCTTCAAAACCATCGTCATCAGCGGTTTCACTACTATTGATCAAGCGTAGTGTCACCAAATCACCGTCAAAACGCAACGGAATACCGATAAATGTCGCCGGATCGTGACGCAGCCGCAACCGGATCACTCGAGCAAATACCCGTGACTGCTGGATCAAGCTCGCAAATAAATCGGTGGTCCCATCAAACAAACGCTCATCATTAAGCACCGGTTGCTTAACAAAATGCCGTTGCCGATTAACTTTAAGGAAAAATTGCATCATTTGCAAGTAATCGGCTTGGGTCGTCAAACGTTGAATTTCATCGATCCGCAGTAAAACATAACCACCGAACTGACCATTCATATCGATCAAATTAAATAACACCGTCTTTTGGTTCAGTGTATTAACGGTGCCGACAAAGAAATTATCATCATCATTACCGGTATAGATCATCACCAATTCCTGACCCTTTTGCGCTAATCGTAATTGCTGCCCGATGACCAACGGCACCGTAAAATCAACGGTGTCCAGATGTTGTTTTGGTGCTACCTCACGGACATATTTACCCACTAGTGTTAATTCTTTACCTTGCAATTCAATGATCTGAATATCACTTAATGCCACGGTGACTAGCCGCTGCGTACTAAAATCGAATTTATCGAACACATTCACCGTTACCGTATCAGTGGTCACATGCTGGATTGAACCTTCCATAAAGGTTTCACCATTACCTAAGATCAACAACATAAAATACTGTTGGTTAAGTGCTTGCTGTAGCAATTGCGGTAATAGATCAAAATGATCATTAAAATCTAACTTTTGTGGTGTGAGCTTGATGAACTGCTCTAATTGCGCATTTTTGATGCGAAAAGCCATATTAGTCAGATCTTGGCCATCCAATTCGACCTCACTGATCACCGCTAACGCCAAGTAAACGGCGCCATCGCGTAGCCCACCATCATCATACGTATTGAGCACCACTGCAGTATCGTTCACTGTAGCAACGTAGCCGGTATAAACAACTTCCTGCGCTTCCTGATAAATATTGACGAGTAAATGTTCCGTCTGGGCAGTTTCCAAATCAGTTAAAATTGAATTCATTGCGCGACACCTCACTTTCTGGCATTAGTCCACTTATCATTATACCGACAAAAGACCAGAAACGATAGCATTTATGCGCAAAATTAAAGCGTGCGTTAAAACTAAATTAGCCACACTTTAGTTACGCGCACGCCGCAACCAATTAATACCCCACACGATACCGCCAATAAAGAGTGCTGCGAAAATTAATTTAAAGAATAAGCTGAAGACAATTGGAATTAAATGTAACACTAACGCTAAAACAAACAGACCAACAAAGACCATACCGACGATCCGGAAAAATTCATTCATAATGGAGAACCTCACTTTTTAAGTTTAATTGCTGTCTCCATTTTAAAGGGCGATCGCGGTAGCGTCCTCAGTCCAAAGCTTTATTTTTAACTGCGACCATTTGCCAGAATTGGTCGATCTGGTTAGTCAGTTGCGCTACCGAGTAACAACGCTGGAAATGTTGCCAGTGGGCGGGAAAGAGTTGCGTATAGCGCGAGCTAGCAAAGCGCTGATCCAACAGTAGAATCACGCCGACATCATGACTGCCACGGATCAAACGCCCGGCAGCCTGCAGGACGTGGTTCATCCCTGGCAGTTGGTAGGCATATTGAAAGCCCGTTCCCTGCTGCGCATCAAAATAATCGCGCACTAAATCACGCTCAGTCGATAACCCCGGCAAGCCAACACCGACAATCGCCACACCGATCAAGCGCTCCCCTTTTAGATCAATTCCTTCAGAAAAAATACCACCGAGCACACAAAAACCGACTAAGGTTCCCGTTGGCTGCGCGGTAAATTGTGCTAAAAATTCAGCGCGCTGTATTTCATCCATTTGGGTTGCTTGGCTGATCGTTTTTAACTGTGGATACGCCGCCGCAAAAGCTGCCTGCACTGTTTCTAGATAACTATATGACGGTAAAAAAACTAAATAGTTACCGACTTTAGCATTGACCATTACCCCAATACTGGCGATGATCCGATCCAAATTTTGTTCCCGCTGCCGGTAAGTAGTCTGAATATAGGGAGTGACCAGTAACGCTTGGTTTTGGCTGGGAAATGGTGAGGCTAAGCGGAACGTCAAACTATCCTTATTATTACCTAATACTTGTTGGTAATAACTCAGCGGTGATAAGGTTGCTGAGAATAAAATTGCCCCTGCACCTAAACCAAGTGCACGATCCAAAAAAGCACTGGGATCCAGACAGAGCTGCTTCACAGTTGTCTGGCGCAGTTTATGATCATACGACACCAGCGACTGATAGGTTTCATCATATAAATCAGCGATCTTCAAATAAGTTAAGCTGGCAAAATAAGCATCCAGCAAGGTATCCACTAAGGGATTATCTTGGTATTCAGCCAACCAATCATGGATTTTAGCGACCCAATCAGCTAAGGCCTGGTTAACTGAATCTAGCGGCGCTTGCCCAGTCATTTCGGTGATATCATCGTCACGTAGCGGTTTACTTATCTTAGTCAGTGCCCGCTTAACTTTACTGGTCAATTTTTCAAGCGCGCTTGTTCCGGCGCTTGATTCTGTTTTTGCCTGTTGTAGGACTGCCTGAAAGGTTTGACTACTAACACTAGCCGAATACATATCCCGCGAACGGCTAACTAAATTATGTACTTCATCAACTAAGAAAAAGTTATCACGATCAGGTTCGCTAAAAAAGCGCTGTAGATAAACGATCGGGTCAAAAAGATAGTTATAATCGCAAATAATAACGTCAGCAAATAAGCTGGCGTCCAGCGAAAATTCAAATGGATCAATGGTATGTTTGCGCGCATATTCCTCGATCACCGTACGCGTCAATTGATTTTCATGCATCAGCAGATCACGTAGCGCTGGCTTGACACGATCATAATAACCTAGCATATAAGGATTATTTTCTGGAGCCAAATCAACCTCTTCCGCAAAAGTGATCTTGTCCTTAGCAGTCAGCGTGATGCTTTTCAGCTGCATCCCTTGCTGACTCAATAAAGCCAAAGCATCCTCGGCGACTTGCCGTGTACTTTGTTTAGCCGTTAAATAAAAAACCCGCTGGATCTTGTCTTCGCCTAAAGCTTTGATTGCCGGAAATAGCGTCGAGATCGTTTTACCGGTTCCGGTCGGCGCCTCAACAAACAAACGTTTCTGTAATAAGATCGACTTATACACGGCCACCGCTAATTCGCGTTGACCTTGCCGATATGCTGGAAATGGAAAATCGATCTGTTTGACCGTAGTATTTCGCTGAGCACGCCATTGATCACGTAATACTAACCATTCTTCATATTCAGCGATCAATTGTTGGAAAAATGCGGTCAATTCAGCTTGCTGCATAACTTTGGTTTTAGTGGTCACAACTTCGGTGGTGGTCTGAAAATAAGTAAGTTGCAGCGTTACCGCGGCCAGATTTTTTTGTTGCGCCAAAATATAGCCATAAACTTGCGCTTGACCCCAATATAACTGCAATGTATTTTCACTAACTTCAGCAAAATCCAGATCTGAAGTTTTAATTTCTTCAATTGTATAATCTTCATCAGTGGTATGGCTGATGCCATCGGCACGGCCATCGATCGTGTACTCGCGGCCACTCATCGTGACTGACTGCTTCAAATAAACTTCTTTTTCGTAATCATCACCGCGCTGTTTTTGTAAGCGACGATGGATCCGCGCACCATTTAGCGCCGTATTTTGACTTCCTTGGCGTTGGTTGAGATCACCTGAGCGCAAGACAAATTCGACTAATTCACGGACGCCAATTCGCGTGGTCGCCATGCGCTTCATCCCCTTTTCACAAGTACTTCATTATACCAAAAAAGGCGGTCGCTGATCACCGCCTTCGATTACTATTTATCTGCTATTTTAAATTCGGCATGGCCATCTTGCATCAACCCATAAATTCGTTGCTGCTCATTTAAATCGCCGAAATCTAATACCATTTCGCCATCGACTTCGGTGGTTCCTTCAAAACGTTGCGCTACGAAATGACGTAACAAAGCATTTCGTTTAGCAAATAAAGCCACCTTCTCTACAGCAGCAGCTAGTGTATAACCTTCATCAAGGAACTGTTTGATCCCAATAATTCTGATTGTTGTTTTTAAATTATATTGTCGACTAACGCCGTCTTTTTCCGGTAGGGAACTAATATAGCCACGCTTCTCCCAGTAGCGTAGTTGCCGTGGCGAAATAGCTGTCATCTGACTGATCTGACTAATACCAAAGATCAGTTTATCCACATCGATTCCCAATTTAGATTTTAAACTCATTATGAAAACTCCTTATTTTACATAATCATGATCAGTTCTTAGTATAAACCCGCTAACTAACTGGCTAAATGCTACAGGTATTATCTCACAGTTAACATTCTTGTCAAACGCAAAGCTACAAGTGTCAAGTTACTTGACAATCAAAAACGTTAGGTTTATAGTTTTCAACAGTGATTTTTTCATGAAAGAGGGACTAGAACTTGGCTAAAACGCAATCTTTAGATGCCAATGGCAAACCATATAATCGTGGTCTTTTGCTAGCAACGGTCATCATTGGGACATTTGCGACGGTGCTGACACAAACTTTATTGGCCACCGCCTATCCAACCTTAATGGACGCTTTTGACATTTCTACCGCCACAGTACAGTGGCTAACAACTGGCTTTTTGCTGGTTAACGGGATCATGATCCCAATCAGTGCTTGGCTGATCAATCGTTTCAATTCCAAGTATCTCTACATTAGTGCTATGGTCATTTTCTTTATTGGGACTTGGATCTGTTGGCAAGCGCCTAATTTCGCAATGTTACTTACCGGCCGCTTAGTTGAAGCGGTTGGGGTTGGCTTATCAATGCCATTAATGCAGACCATCGCCCTTTCGATCTTCCCACCACAACAACGTGGGGCAGCGATGGGGGCAGTTGGTTTAGCGATCGGACTAGCGCCAGCGATTGGGCCCACACTTTCTGGTTGGGTCATTGATACTTACAATTGGCGTGTTTTATTCAGCATGATCTTACCAATTGCCGGAATCGTTATTATCGCTTCCTTCTTTACCATGCGTAAAGTTTTGGAAACTTCCAAACCATCCTTGGATATTTTATCTGCCGTCCTTTCAACGATCGGTTTCGGGAGTTTATTGTATGGTTTTTCCGAAGTCGGTACTGAAGGCTGGGGAAGCTCGATCGTTATTATCGGCATCGCAGTCGGGGTCGTATTTATCGCATTATTTGCTTGGCGCCAGCTTAAAATGGCGAATCCATTCTTGGAATTACATGTTTTTCAAACGCCAGCATTTACACTTGCTACAATTTTAAGTGGTGTCGTTAACATGGCGATGGTTGGTGCTGAAATGGTGCTACCGATGTATATCCAGACCGTTCGTGGCGAGTCAGCGTTCCATTCCGGCTTGACCTTACTTCCTGGGGCGATCATGATCGGGATCATGAGTCCCATTACCGGACGTATTTTTGATCGTTTAGGTGCACGTCACTTAGCGATCACCGGGATGACCTTATTAACGATCGGCACGATTCCATTTATTTTCTTAACCAAATCAACACCGATGATCAATTTGATCATTTTATACGCAATTCGGATGTTCGGGATTGCGATGGTCATGATGCCAGTGACAACCGCCGGAATGAACGCTTTACCATTACATTTGATCAGTCATGGGACTGCCGTCAACAACACGTTACGGCAGGTAGCCAGTTCCGTTGGGACGGCCATTTTGATCAGTGTCTTAACGAACGTGACGAACAATCAAATGCCTGGCAAACACGTTTTGCATAACTTACCATTACAATACAAAGATCAAGCAATGAGTGCCGTTGTTTCCGGCTATAAGGCTGCTTTCATTGTTGCGGCTTTATTCTGTGCGATTGGTTTATTCGTCACATTCTTTGTTCACGACAAAAAAGCGCCTAGTGTTACAGGAGGTGACAAATAATGTTGATCGTACTCGTTTTATTAAGCGCACTTTTATTCGCGATCGTCACAATTTCGACTAATCAGCGCAGTGCAGCCCGTAATGCTATCACCGGTGTATTGTTAGTATTATTGGTCGGTTCGATTGCCCTTTTATTCACTAACGATAACCAACATTGGGGGATGAAAACCGTCACCACTACAACGGAAAAACCGTTGACGTCGGCTTCTAATATGTCTGGCGCTAACTTACTGTTGTATCAAGCACTTGGTAATGGTAAAGAAAAAATCTTTATCTACAAAACTAACACACAACAGAAAAAAGTAGCTACTACCCAAGCCGATATTAAAACGACGAGCAAAGTGACCAGAAGCAATACGAAAAACGCTAAGTTAGTGACTAAAACGCAACGCTACGTTTATCGTAATGGCTTCTACCGTGCGTTATTTGCCGGTGTCGACAATAATCATGCCTTCAAATCACGGCAACATGAATTTAAAGTGGGCAATAACTGGGTCGTTCTCAGTACCACACAAGCCAAAGCACTACAAAAACAGGCTAAAACTTCACAGGCTAAGTTAAAAGCGCAATTAACTGCAGCAGTTAAAGCTAAAATGGTCGCCGCTTTGAAACAGAATCCACAGATGACCACTGAACAACAACAGGCTTTACAAAAGCAATATACTGCCGCCGCACAAAAACAAGCACAACAGCAAGTTTTAGCGCAGTTACAAAAAGAATCATTGAAGTAATTTAAAAGTCAGCCGTTGCGGCTGACTTTTTTATTTGCCATATTGTTGACACGGTGTCACCTCGCTGTTAAAATGACATTATTGACACGGTGTCACTTTTGATTATTAACATATAAATAATCAGCTTCAAAGGAGGACTTCAATGGTTTCGACGACTTTCAAAAACTTAGCACCTGATAAACAAGCACGGATCCAAGCTGCGCTGCTAAACGAATTTTCGGCCCATCCATTAGCGGACGCACAGGTTGCGCGGATCGTACAGCAAGCACAGATCGCGCGGGGCGCTTTCTATAAATATTTTACGGATCTAACCGATGCTTACCGCTATTTGTATCATCAAGTTATGCTAGAAGTTCATAGCGCTATTCCACGGACCGCGTTTAAAACTTTTACGCCCGCCATTTATTTACAGGCAGTTCGCGACTTTGTCGATCAAGCCGCTGATAGTCAGTATCGCGAATTGATCAAACGTCATTTGACCCAAAACGAGGCTTTATTAGCAGCGCCAAGGCAGCCAGTGATGGATATTCCTGACGCTGTCTGGGCAGCTGGTATTTTAAGCCACGAAACGATCAAACAGGTGTTGTTATACCCAGATACTAAAAAAGCGGCGCTTGATCGTTTAGCCAGCGCGCTTGAAGCTTTAGCAAGAAAGGATGAGTAGATGTTTTTAGCTTTAAAAGAAATCAAACATGAAAAATTACGTTATAGCCTGATTATTGCGATGATCGTCCTGATCAGCTATTTGATTTTTGTTTTGACCAGCTTGGCACTTGGCCTAGCCCGCCAAAACACCGATGCGATCGACTCTTGGTCTAGCCAACGAATCACGTTAAATCAAGACGCCAATATTAATCTCAGCCAATCGCTGATCACCAAGGCGCAATTGGCAAAGGCAAAATTAAGTCACCAAGAAGCTTACTTAGGTCAAGCTGCTGTCGTGGCCACCGCTAAAGGACGAGAAAAGGATTCAGCTCAATTCATCGGTTTAAACGCTGATCAATTTATCGCCCAGAATTTGAAGCTATCCGCCGGTCACAAACCGACCACCAACCAAGAGATCGTTGTCGATACAGCTTTTAAAGAAGACGGCTACAAACTAGGCGATTATCTACAACTCAACTCATTTGCTAAAAAATTTCGGATCGTTGGTTTTACTGAAAATGCCAAGTTAAATGTGGCGCCAGTAGTTTACGGCACAATGACTGCGTGGCATCAATTAAAGAATCTTGGTCCTGAATTTGCCGCCAGTGCGATCGTCTCACAGCGCAACACATTTAAGGTCAACAATCCGCAACTTAAGCAATACACCACGCAAACCTTTATCGATAAATTACCAGGTTACTCAGCCCAAAATTCGACCTTTACCTTTATGATCGCCTTCTTGATGATCATTTCATTGATCGTGATTGCGGTTTTTCTTTACATTTTAACCGTACAAAAATTGCAAAATTATGCGGTTTTACGTGCACAGGGAATTCCGGCCAAAACATTGGTCAACGCGACGATCAGTCAAGCGTTGGTGCTGGTTATTAGTGGCTTAATTATTGGCACCTTATTGACTGCAATAACCGCCGTAGCGATTCCGGCTAGTGTGCCCATGGCTTTTGACATCCCAATTTTAGCCGCCGTAGCGTTAGGTTTAGTCTTCACCGGTATTATCGGCGCGCTAGTCCCAGTACGAACAATTTTACATGTAGATCCAGTCAGTGTTATAGGAGGTTAGCCATGAGTGCCATTCAATTAACCAATATCAACAAATTCTTCGGTCAAAAATCTAGTCGTGTCCACGTCTTGCATGATATCAACTTTACGGCGAACGCAGGCGAACTTAGCCTGGTGATCGGGCCATCAGGTTCAGGTAAAAGTACTTTTCTCACGATCGCTGGTGGCTTACAAACACCAAATAGCGGCACCGTCGCCTTAAATCACCAAACCTTGACTGATTTAAGCGCCAAACAACGCGATGCCCTGCGCTTAAATAAAATTGGCTTCATTCTACAAGCCTATAATTTAGTCCCCTACCTAACTGTCCGCGAACAGTTTAGCTTAGTCGACCGCGTCAAAAAACAAGACAACTTAAGTGCGACCGAATTAGCCAGTTTATTAGCTAAATTGGGGATCACCGAATTACAAAACAAGTATCCCGCTGAACTCTCTGGCGGCCAAAAACAGCGAGTGGCGATCGCTCGCGCCTTATACACGGATCCCGCGATCATACTAGCTGACGAACCTACCGCCGCACTGGACAGTGAACGGGTTAAAGAAGTTGGTCAATTATTGGCCGACCTAGCCAAAAGTCAGAATAAGGCGATCGTTGTGGTCACTCACGACCTGCGACTGCGCGAGTACGCTGATCAAGTTTATGAACTGCTTGACGGTAAAATCAGTAAAAGTGTTTAGAAAATGCGTTGTCCCCCAAAATCAGGGGCAACGCATTTTCTGTCTTTATTTAAACAACTGATCGATTTGTTGATACTCAGCTGCCGTTAATTTTATATCCAGTGCCTTGGCATTGGCCGTTACTTGGGCGGCCTTCTTCGCGCCGGGAATCACAACACCAATCTGCGGATTTTGTACATACCAAGCGAGTACAACCTGAGCAATCGTGGCTGCGTGGGCATCCGCTACTGACTGTAATTGGGCCACCTTTTTGACAATCATTGCGAAACGGTCACCTTGAAAATCAGGATTCTTATGCCGAATATCATTAGCCGGGAAAGTCACATCAGCATGATATTTACCAGTTAATAAACCTGATGCCAATGGAAAATACGGTACAAAGCTGATTTTCTGTTGCTGCAAATACGGTAGCAAGTCGGCTTCAGCCTCCCGATGCAACAGACTATATTGATCTTCAACCACATCAACATACCCATCGCGATTAGCTTCCTTGACTTGCGCCAAACTAAAGTTAGAAACACCAACTGCGCGGATCTTGCCAGCTTGTTTAAGATCATTTAATGCGGAGACCGCTTCATCTTTAGGCGTCTGCTGGTCCGGAAAATGGATATAAAAAATATCCAAATAGTCGGTCTGTAAGCGCCGCAAACTATCATCAACTGCTTGCCGCAGGAATTTAGGTGAATTATTCAGCTCAACTTCACCACTAGAAAGATCTTGCGCCGCCTTTGAAGCTACTACCACTTGATGCCGATCATAGTCTTTTAAAACTTGACCGATTAACTCTTCAGAATGGCCTAACCCATAGGCAAACGCGGTATCTAACAATGTGATCCCAGCCTCAAGACCAGTACGTACGATTGCTTTACCGGTATCATCCTCTAGATCAGGAAATAAATTAGTACCACCCACTGCATTAGTGCCTAAACCAAGTGGTACTGTGGTGACGGCTGATTTACCGATCGTAACTTGTTCTGTCATTAACATACCCTCCTTGATCATTCAATATAACTACCGTACCACTTTCGTGTAAAAAGCGTCAAAAAAAGAGTCTACCACATGATAGACTCTTTTCAAGCGCGCTTAAAAGTGCGCTTAGCCGGTAACTTTAGCGATTCGACCTTGTTCAATATAAACACTAAGGATCGCAATATCAGCTGGATTGACCCCACTGATCCGCGTTGCTTGCGCAATCGTTTCTGGTTGGATCTTCTTTAATTTTTGATGTGCTTCAGTAGCTAGACCATTGATCGCATCATAGTCGATATTATCCGGAATATGTTTAGCTTCCATCCGCTTCAAACGCGCTACACGTTCTTCCGCTTTTTTGATGTAGCCTGCGTACTTCAATTGGATTTCAATTTGTTCGATCACACGACGATCCAATGATTCAGCCGGTGCCGGAATAAATTGTAAAACATCCGCATAAGTCACTTCTGGCCGTCGCAAAAATTCACTGGCCAAAACGCCATCCTTCAATGGCGTACCACCCTTACTAGTCAAAAAGGCATTAACCGCATCATTAGGCTTGATCCGTACCGAATTCAAGCGCGCTAATTCATTTTCGATCGCAGCTTTTTTAGCCAAGAATTTAGCGTAACGAGCGTCCGAAATTAAACCTAACTCATGACCACGTTCAGTTAAACGCAGGTCAGCGTTATCATGACGTAAAATCAAGCGGTATTCAGCGCGGCTAGTCAACAAGCGATAAGGTTCATTAGTGCCCTTAGTCACTAGATCGTCGACCATGACACCAATATAAGCGTCGCTGCGTTTCAAAATAAATGGTTCTTCGATTCCTTTAGCTCGTAAGCCAGCATTGATCCCTGCTAATAAGCCTTGACCGGCAGCTTCTTCATAACCCGAAGTCCCGTTCATCTGACCAGCTGTAAATAAGTTACGCAAAACTTTGGTTTCCAATGTTGGCCGTAATTGGTAAGGTTCCACCACATCATATTCGATGGCATAACCAGGACGCATCATTTGGGCATGCTCTAACCCAGCAACTGAATGTAGCATTTGTTGTTGAACTTCTTCAGGCATTGAAGTCGAGAAGCCTTGAACGTACCATTCTTCTGTATTCCGGCCTTCAGGTTCTAAGAACAATTGATGGTGATCCTTGTCAGCAAAACGAACGACCTTATCTTCGATCGATGGGCAATAACGCGGCCCCACACCTTCGATTACACCAGAAAACATTGGCGCCCGATCTAAGTTGTCGCGAATGATTTTATGGGTTGTTGGATTAGTATAAGTCAACCAGCACGAAATTTGATCTTTCAAGTAGATTGAATCTGGCGTATCGTAACTAAAATGATTAACTTCTTTATCACCAGGTTGTTCTTCCGTAACCGAATAATCGATCGTAGTGCCATCAACGCGTGGTGGTGTCCCTGTCTTGAAACGGCGTAACTTAAAGCCTTCATCGAGCAAGCTTAAAGATAGTTTATTTGAAGGCTGTGAGTTATTTGGACCAGAAGCGTACATTAATTCACCGATAATGATCTTACCACGTGAAGCGGTCCCGGCAGCTAAGACAACACTTTTCGCATGATAGCGAGCGCCAGTGTTGGCAACGATCCCGACACAAGCACCATCTTCAACCAATAAGCGATCAGCCGTACCTTGGCGTAATGTCAAATGGGGTTGGTTTTCAATCGTATCTTTCATGGCTTGATGATAAGCATGCTTATCCGCCTGTGCCCGTAATGCACGGACTGCAGGACCTTTACCTGTATTGAGCATCCGCATTTGGACATAAGTTTTATCAATGTTGTGGGCCATCTCGCCGCCTAAGGCATCGATCTCACGAACAACGATTCCTTTAGCTGGGCCACCAACTGATGGGTTACATGGCATAAAAGCAACCATATCCAAATTGATCGTTAATAATAAGGTTTCATTACCCATGCGTGCCGCTGCCAAAGCAGCTTCAGAACCAGCATGTCCCGCACCGACAACGATCACATCGTAGTTCTGCGCATCATATTCGCGTACTTCCATCTCTTAAGTTCCCTCCATTATTAAGGTCAAGCGCCATTTCGAGCGCGCTTAACTTCTTACTGCTAGTTTTTATTTTCCTAAACAGAATTGGCTAAATAGTTGATTGAGCAATTCATCTTGATAAGCATCACCAGTAATCTCACCTAATAAGTCCCAGCAACGGGTCATATCGATTTGAACCAGATCAACGGGCATTTCTGCCTTGATTCCAGCTAAAACATCGTCTAGTGCTTGCTTAGCTTGATTGAGTAAACCGATTTGACGTGCATTGCTGACCAACGTTGTACTCTGGCTATTATCGATACCACCCCAGAATAAATCAGCGATTCTTTGCTCCAGTTGATCGACACCAGTCGCTGTTAATGCGGAGATCGCAATAATATTTTCTGGCGCCACGGTTTGTTGCAACTCCGCTTCGTCCAATTTTACCGGTAAATCAGTTTTATTTAGGATCACTAGTCGTTTCTTATCTTGCGTAGCTGCTAACAAAGTACGGTCTTCATCAGTTAAAGCCTCACTATTATTCAAAATAAGCAAAACTAAATCGGCTTGTGTGATTGCTTGTTTAGAACGCTCAACACCAATTTTTTCGACTTTATCGTCGGTTTCACGAATACCAGCTGTGTCGATCAATTTAAGTGGCACATCGCGCACATTAACGTATTCCTCGATCACATCCCGGGTCGTTCCCGCAACATCGGTCACAATAGCCTTATCTTCATGGAGCAAATAGTTCAGCAAACTGGATTTACCCACGTTAGGCCGACCAACGATCGCTGTGGCTAAGCCTTCCCGCAACACTTTACCTTGGCTAGCTGTAGCTAATAATTGTTCGATCTGTTTTTTGACCATTGTTGCTTTTTCCAGCAACATTTTTGTCGTCATGGTTTCAACAGCATCATACTCAGGGTAATCAATATTAACTTCGACCTGTGCTAACGCATCCAGGATCTCTTGGCGAATATTTTTGATCAAACGCGATAAGTTTCCATCCAACTGATTAACCGCCACTTGCATGGCTCGGTCAGTTTTAGCGCGAATCAGATCCATAACTGACTCAGCTTGCGTCAAATCGATCCGTCCGTTGAGAAATGCCCGCTTGGTAAATTCACCTGGCTCGGCTAAGCGCGCGCCATGACTAAGTAACAATTGTAAAACATGGTTGGTCGCCACAATACCGCCATGAGTATTGATCTCAACCATTTCCTCACGGGTATACGTCTTAGGGGCCCGCAATACCGAAACCATGACTTCGTCGATGACTTCACCATTTTCTGGATCAACGATGTGCCCATAATTGATCGTGTGACTAGCAACTTTTTGTAGATCACGACCTTTAAAAATCTTCTCCGCAATCGGTAATGCATCTTCACCAGATAATCGGACGATCGAAATCGCACCTTCGCCCGGCGGGGTTGAAATAGCCGCGATCGTATCAAACTCTGTGGTTGTATTCGCCATGAAATAGCTTCCCTTCTAATTTTTTTCAACAAAAAAAGCGCCTACACCACGCCCCTTGAATGCGGAACGTGACAAAGCACTTTGACTACTTTATCGAACTCATATTTAAGCCCTACTATAAAAGTTGACTTACCATTTGTCAACGATTTTTTATTCAAACGCAAAATCAAGCGCGCTTAAATCGATATATTCAGCGATTTACTTAGGTGCGATCACCACGTAGCGGTGTGGTTCCTCACCTTCTGAATAGGTGATCACATGTGGACTATCAGCCAAATGCGCATGGATCTGCTTACGCTCAAATGATGGCATTGGCTCTAGCAAAGTCGCTTGCCCGGTTGCGATGGCCTCACGCGCTGTTTTATCAGCTAAGCGCGCCAAAATTCCGTTACGTCGTTCCCGATAATCACCTACGTTTAGTAATAGGGTAAACTTCGAATGCGCATGATGATTCAAATAAACTTGCCCTAAATATTGCAAAGCATTGATGGTTTTACCATGGTGACCGATCAGTAAACCTTCTTTTTTAGTGATCAACTGAATCGTTAATCGATTTTTTGAAGCTCGTTCTAACTTCAATTGTGCTGGCGCATCGATTGCCGCCGCCATTGCACTTAAATACGCTTTAACTGCCTGCAAGGCCCGCTCATCGTCGCGTTTGTGTGCTGGCGTCATTTGCTGCGGCTGCGGTGCAGTTGGCGCGGTTACCGCAGCCGCTACCTTACTCGGCTTGGCTTGTGGCTTGACAGCTGTTTTAGGTGGCGTTACCGGCAAAGCTGTTAATGAAACAATTGCTGGCTTACGGCCAATGCCGAGAAAACCTTTGCGACCTTCCGACACGACCTCTACATTGACTGCATCACGTTCTAAATTCAGATGCGTCAGCCCTTTTTGAATGGCAGCTTGGATCGTACTTCCTTCAAATGTCGGCATAAAAAAAGCTCCTTGTCTTTTCATTGTTCTGTGGTTCAACTTAACTACAACCTGGTCACGCTAAACTGCCAGTTGTTTCAATGATTCTAGCGTAAAACGAACTTTTCGCTCACTTACTTAAGTCACGTTTTAAAATCAGCGCCCAGTTAGTTTTTATTCCTGATTTACGGTAAATCAAGTGGAAAAACAGATTTCCAAACACTCTCTAGTCTACACAATTTCAGTCCGTAAAACCAGTAGACGATCCATGCACAAAATAAAAAGCGTACCTCCACCGCGGAGATACGCCAACGTTTAAAAATTATTTACGCTTCTTACCCCGGCGTGCTTTTGCTAGTTGTCGCTCCAGGTCGCGTTTTTTCTGTTCTTTAGCTTCCCGCTCAGCACGTAACTTGAACGGATTCATTAGTAACAACGTTTGACCAACGGAAAAGGCATTGGTCACAACCCAGTAAACAGCTAAGGCTGAAGGCAAACTGATCGCCATAAACAAGATCATGACCGGCATCCCCCAGAGTAACAGTACATTCTGGATACCAGATTGTTGTACCTGACCCATCATGGTCAATTTGGAAGTCGCAAAAGTCAGCAACGCCGCCAAAACTGGCAAAATGAAATACGGATCAGCTTTACCTAATTCCATCCACAAGAAGGTCCCTGAACGTAAAACGGAAGTCCGTTGAATACCTTGGTACAAGGCAATCAATACTGGCATCTGTACCAATAAAGGTAGCATACTTGCAAACGGATGAACACCAGCGTCCTTATAAAGCTTAGACATTTCACCTTGCAACTTCTGTTGTGTTTCAACATCTCGTGAAGAATACTTGGTCTGCAAAGCCTTCATTTGCGGTTGAATATCCATCATTTTTCGTGAACTGTTCATCTGATACTGCATCAACGGCAAAATGATGATCCGAATAATAATGGTGAAGACGATGATCCCGACACCGTAGCTACCACCAAATAAATTGGATAGCCAAACGATTGCCCGCGAAAAATTCCAAATAATGTAATGATCCCAAAAACCAGTACTATTACCAGTAACTGGCTTCGTACTACAACCAGATAAGAATAAAACTAAGGTAAAGAGCCCAGCAGCGCCGAGCAGTCGTTTCTTCTTTTTCACGCTTATTCCCTCACTTCATCCGTTAGTAAGCCAGCCAGAGTTAAAACGTGCACTAAGTTTGCCTTAGCCTCCGGCTGTGTCAATCGATCGGCGCTAGGCCGCGCGATGACCAAAAAATCAACGTCTGTTTTCAATTGTGGTTTCAGTTCCTGCAGACTTTGGCGGATCCGTCGCTTTACCTGATTACGATGCACCGCGTTACCGATACGCTTCCCCACCGAAATACCAACGCGAAAATGCTTTTGCCCTGGTCGTTCCATCCGGTAAACAATATAATTCCGATTAGCTTTGGAATCGCCGGTCTGGAAAACGGTTTGGAAATCTGCTTCTTTTTTGACTCGATAAGATTTTCTCATGACGTATTTGATTACTCCAAGTCCATATGTACTGTGAGCAAACAATCGCTTACTCACTCAAAAATAATAAAAAAGACCACTGAGGGTCAGTGGTCTATGCAGACAATACTTTTCTACCTTTACGGCGTCTACGTTGTAACACATTACGACCGTTGCTTGTGCTCATTCGTTTCATAAAACCATGGACACGTTCACGATGACGTTTCTTTGGTTGGTATGTGCGTTTCATTGCCATGTGCGATTAACCCCCTCGCAAAAAATTAAGTTTACATATTTAATCAGTTATTTTCTAGTATAACGAACTTAATAGACTGACGTCAATAGCAATTACCAGAATATAATAGCATATCCCGTCCATAAATGAAACTACAAAAAAATAAAGTTATCCACAAAATAAAGTGAACAAGCTAATTTTCCTGTGGATATCTTGTTGATTAGGACTAAATTTGCTAAAAGCTACCCACAAACATTTCCCCAGTTTATCCACAGAATCACAGACTGGCAAAAAACGATCCACCATTTATAGTTAGCTGTGCATAACCCGTGAAACATTTGCTATATTGGGGTTTATAAATCACAGTTTACTGTTAATAATTAATTTTAGTGCCCATGTTATGCACAAGTAGAACTAACCTGTGGATAACAGTTTTAAACAGCTTGTTCATAAACTAAAGTGACTTTTTTATTATGACGAAAGTTGTGGAAAACTTTTTTTGAGAATGCTAAAATGAAGATACGTTTTTAGAAAAGGAGGCGTTTTT